>NZ_JBUDHV010000049.1:0-54210 GCF_054956795.1 Streptomyces sp. SYSU D01066-1
GCGGCGGCGCTGGCGCGGATGGGGCATCCGGACGTGCGGAGCCTGGCGGGCGGGATCGTCGCCTGGCGGGACGCGGGCGCCCCACTGGTACGGGAGTGAGGTCATGGACGGACACACGCCTGACGAAGACCGCCTGTGGCAGCGGCGGCTGAGGGAGCAGTTCCCGATCATCACCGCCCATCCGGACCTGGCGTACCTGGACAGCGCGGCGACCGCGCAGAAGCCGCAGGCGGTGCTGGACGCCGTGCAGACCTACCTGACCACGTCCAACGCCAACGCGGGCCGGGGCACCTATCCCTGGGCCAACAGGACCACCGAGCTGGTCGAACGGGCCCGGCGGCGCGTCAAGGAGTTCCTCGGCGACCCCCGGCCGGAGCACTCCTCGGTGCACTTCACCAGCGGGACCACCGAGGGACTGCGCACCATAGCCCGGGACTGGCTGGCGCCCCGGCTCACCGACGGCGACGAGATCCTCGTCCCCTTCTCCGACCACCAGGCCAACCTGGAGCCCTGGCGGGAGACCCAGCGGCTGCTGGCCGCCCGGGGCGTCGACGTGCGCCTGCGGGCGCTGCCGTACCAGGCGGCCTCCGGCGACTACGACCACCGCGCCCTCACCGAGGCCGTCGGCCCCCGTACCCGCTTCGTCGCCGCCACCCACGTCCACCACGTCTACGGCGGCGACATGAACGTCCACCGCCTGCGGGCCGCCGTCGGCCCGCAGGTGCCGATCTGTCTGGACGCCGCCCAGAGCGTGGGCCACCTCCCCGTCGACGTCGGCGACCCGGACCTCGACGTCGACTTCGTGGTCTTCTCCGGGCACAAGGTGATGGCCCTGCCCGGCACCGGGGCGGTCTGGGCGCGCAACACCCGCGGCCCGGTCCTGGCCCCCGCCGGGTGGGAGGGCACCCCCAACACGGTGGGCATCGTGTCGCTGCTGGCCGCGCTGAACTGGCTCGACGCGGCCGGCGTCGACCGCGTCGCGCGGCACGCCGTCCGTCTGGCCACCCGGCTGACCGACCGGCTGCGGCTGCTGGACGCGTACGAGATCCTCGGCTGCGCCGCGAGCCTGGCCGCCGGCTCATCCCTGCCGCAGGGCCAGCGGCGACAGGGCATCGTCACCTTCCGGCACCGGGACATCCCCTCCGACGACCTCGGGTTCATCCTGTTCAGCCACGGGTTCATGGTCCGGGCCGACAGCCTCTGCCAGGCAGGCGCGGACGAGAAGGACGGGGTGGTACGGGTGAGCCTGCACGTGCACAACACGGAGGAGGAGATCGACCGCCTGCTGTCCGTACTCGAGTCGCTGGCCTGAATGGCTACTGACAATCGTTTCCATCTGTAGATTGCGTGGTAGTCGCGACAGATGAGAGACGAAAGAGGTGGCGCGACCAGATGGGCGTGAGCATGGAGACGGCCAGGACGTGGGTGGAGCGCTGGGAGCGGCAGCAGCGGCTGTACGCGGTGGACCGTGAGGAACGGTTCACCGTGATCTCCGACGTCGTCGAGCACCTCTGCGCCGGCCGCTCCCGGCCGCTCCTGCTCGACCTGGGCTGCGGACCGGGGTCCCTGTCGGCCAGGCTCGCCCGCCGGCTGCCCGGCGCGGAGATCGTCGCGGTCGACAGGGACCCCGTACTGCTGGAGCTGGGGCGCACCCATCACGCCGACGCCGCGCGGTACGTGGACGCGGTCATCGGCGAGGACGGCTGGACCGACGCCCTGGGGCTGCGCCGCGGCCTGGACGTCGCCGTCTCGACGACGGCCCTGCACTACCTTCCGGAACCCGTCCTGCTGGAGACCTACCGCGGCCTCGGCTCCCTGCTCCGTCCCGGCGGGGCTCTGATCAACGGGGACCACTTCCCGCCGGACGCGCGGTCCTGCTCCGACCTGACCGCCCATGTGGGGCGCTGCCGGGCCGAGCGCGCCGGTGACCACGGCCAGGAGGACTGGGACTCCTGGTGGGAGGCGGTGGCCGCCGACCCGGAGCTGTCCGATCTGTTCGAGCGGCGGGAGCGGTGCCGCCCCTCGTCCGGCGGGGGCGGCGGCAACCGGCACCTCTCCGTGCGCCGCCACGCGGAACTGCTGCACCAGGCGGGCTTTGGGCAGGTCACACCGGTGTGGCAGGTGGGGGACAGCTGTGTGCTGGTGGCGGTCAAGGGGTGAGGAGGGGCGAGTGCGAGGGCGGAGCGGCGCCTGGGCCCCGGAGGTCCGCGGTCAGCCGCGTGCGTCCGGGCCGTCGTCGCGCGCGAGCGCCGCGCGGATCCGGCCGAGCCACTCCCGGCCCAGCCGGCGTCCGTCCGGGAACTGGTCGTCCCGGTCCCAGCGCCAGGCCGTGATCATCGCCAGGACGAGGATCCGGCACCGGCGCAGCAGGTCCTGATCGGCGCCGGGGTAGTGCTCGCCGGCCGCTTCGGGCGCGTGGGCGAGGTCGAACTCGACGGGGCCGCGGCAGCACGTCTCCAGGTCGATGAAGAGCGGCCCGTGCCGCGTGGTGAGCAGATTGCCCGGGTGCGGCTCGCCGTGCAGCGGCTGCTCGGCGCCGCCGTGCTCGCCGATCGTCCGGCTCAGGTTCCGCAGCGTGCGGCCGAGCAGTTCCCGGTCCGCGTCGGCGAGCTCCGGGGTCCGGTCGCGGTCCGCCACGAGTCGCTGCGCCCGCTCGACCCGGTCCGTGAAGCGCGGTGCCGCCACGTCGAGTCCGCGCATGCCGGAGTGCAGCCGCGCGAGCACGCCGGCATAGTCGTCTGGTGGGACTTCCGCGGGCGTCACGGGTGCGTAGTAGGTCCAGAGCGTGATCACGAAGCCGTCGCGCTCATGGACGCGGGGCTCCACGCGAGGGTCGAGGGTGCCCACCGGGCACCCGGACGCGGCGAGCCGCTGGGCGAGGTCGACTTCGAACCGCGCGACCTGGTCCGTCTCAGGGGCCACCCGGGCCAGGACGTCACACGGCAACAGACGCAGTGTGAGCTTGTTCGAGTCGTGGAGGACGATCGCGTCGTCGACCGCCAGGCCGAGTGACGAGACCGCCGACCAGGCCGCGGCCGTCGCGCGCCGGACCTCTGAAGCGCGCATCGTCGTCCGCTCCCCTCTCCTTCGAGCGCTGTCGGACCCTCCGGGGCGGCGCTCCTCCCCGGCGACTGTACCCACGGACCGGCCGACGGCGTCGACGGCCGTTTTCAGCAGGGCTTGCAGGGGCGGTACCCGACGTCATCTCGCCGCCCGAGGGAGAACCGTATGTGACGGACGCCAGGCCGCGTCGCCGGACACCGTCCCTGATCAGCGGTTCCTGACGGGCCTTCCTCGCCGGCACCCGCCCGGGCGCCGAAGAGCCCCGCGCCGCCGGGCGGGTGTCCCACGGCCGCTCCCTGGACACCGCCCTGGCCTACGGGCACGGGCGGGGCGACGCCCACGCGGGTGCGTGCCGCGTGCGAGGAGGCCCGGGCCGCCCTGAAGAAGGCCCCGCCCTGAACGGCTGGCCGGGTCCGGAGCCGGACGGGGCCGGCGGGTGGGCCGAGCGCGTCCGGCCCCGGACCCGGTGGGGCGTCCGGCTCGCGGACGCGGTGGGGGGTCCGCCTGGAACGCCCCCCCGCCCGCCCTGACGCGCCTCGACGCGGACGTCGCCCGTCTCACGGCCCCGGACCGCACCGCGGAGACCGAACCCCTGACCGCGGCGGGCCCGCCTGCGCGACGAGGAGCGGCCCGGCACGGGGCGGTCCCCCTCGGGAGCCGCCCTCAGGGGCGTGCGGGCAGCCCGGAGCCGTCCACCGTGACCGACCGCAGCAGCCGGTCGAGGTAGGCGTGCAGCCGCCCGGCCATGTCGTACGTGTCCGGGGCGAGCGCCCACTGCAACTGGAGCCCGTCCATGACGGCCGCCGCCTCGCAGGCGATGCCCTCGCAGTCGGTGCCCGCCTTGAGTTCGCCCCGCTCGACGGCGGCGCGCAGCGGCCGGGCGGAGTGGTCGATGACCGTACGGTAGCGGTGGGTGAAGAACTCGTGCGCGGGGTGCCCCCGTTCGCCCGCCTCGGCGGCCAGGACGTTGAACATCCTGGTGCGGCCCGGCCGCGTCGCGTTGTACGCGGCGAGGGCGACCAGCGTCTCGAAGGCCTCGACGGCGGACCGCGCCTCGGTCGCGAAGAACCGGGCGACGTCCTGCTCGTCGCTGTGCCGCAGGACCGAGACGAGCAGATCCTCCTTGCTGCGGAAGTGGTGCAGCAGACCGCCCTGGGTGATGCCGACGTCCTTCGCGATCCGCGCGAGCGAGGAGGCGTGGAAACCCCACTGGGCGAAGTGCTCGACGGCCACGTCGAGGATGCGGGCGCGGCGCTCGTCGCCCACCGCGTAACCGCCGCGAGCCGTAGGTCTACGGGGCCTCGGGTCCTGGGTTCGGTCCATTTCCTCACCCTAGTCCGCGTCCCGGCAAGCCCTACGGGGGTGTGATTCAAGCCACTCGCAAAAACATAGTACCTACTCGGTTTGTGCGCTTAACGTGAGGGCGTCGGACGGCGACGAAGCCGTCCCCCTCCCCACTGGAGAGCCGCCATGGCCGTCATCCCCGACGCCGCGCCGGACGCCGAATCCTCCGCTCCGGCCCTGTCCACGCCACCCCAGCCCGCTTCCGGAACGCTGGTTTTCGGCCTCGCCTTCGCCCAGTTCGGCGTCATGCTCTCGCTGCTGACGCCGGTGATGGTCACCCTGGCGCTGCGGGTCGCGCAGATCGTCCCGGAGGCCGACCGGGGCGCCGCCCTCGGCCAGGTCCTCTCCCTCGGCGCGATCCTCGCGATGATCGGCAACCCGGTCTTCGGCTCCCTGTCCGACCGCACCCGCAGCCGCTTCGGACGCCGCCGCCCCTGGCTGGTCGGCGGCATGGCGGCCGGGTTCCTCGGACTGCTCGTGGTCGCCCTCGGCGGCAGCGTCCCGGTCCTCATGCTGGGCTGGGCACTGGCCCAGCTCGGCGGCAACGCGGCCCTGTCCGCGGTCGTCGCCGGCGTCCCCGACCTGGTGCCCGAGCAGCAGCGCGGCAAGGTCTCCGGCGTCATCGGCATGATGACCTCGGTGGCGATGGTCGTCGGCACCGTGCTGGCCAACGTCTTCGACGACAACCTCGCGCTGGCCTTCGTCGTGCCGGCCGTCGTCGGTCTCGCCGGGGTGATCTGCCTGGCCTGCGTGATGAAGGACCGCCCGGCCACGCCGGGCGCCTTCGCGCCGTACGGTCCGCGCGAGTTCCTGCGCTCCTTCTGGGTCAACCCGAAGCGGCACCCGGACTTCGCCTGGAACTTCACCGGCCGCTTCCTGGTCTTCATCGGCGCCTCCTGCGTCACCAGCTACCAGGTGTACTTCCTGATGGACCGCCTCGGGTACGGCGAGGACGAGGTCTCCGGTAAGGTCCTGGTCGGCACGGTCGCCATGGTCGCGGCGATCGTCGTCGGCTCGCTCCTCGGCGGCGCCCTCTCCGACCGCTCGGGCCGCCGCAAGCCCTACGTCCTCGGCTCCTCGCTCGTCCTCGCGCTCGGCCTGTTCCTCGTCGCGACGGCGCACTCCTTCCCGCTCTTCGTCCTCGCCATGGTCGTCTTCGGCTTCGGCGAGGGCCTCTACCTCTCGGTCGACGTCGCCCTCGCGGCGGCCGTCCTGCCCAACCCCGAGGAAGCCGCCAAGGACATGGGCGTCCTCAACATCGGCAACGCCCTCCCGCAGTCCCTCGTGCCGATCATGGCCCCTTCCCTGCTCGCCCTCGGCGGCGGCGGGAACTACAGCGCCCTCTTCCTCTTCGGCGGTGTCGCGTGCGTACTCGGCGCGCTCGCCGTCCAGTTCATCCGCAGCGTCAAGTGAGGCAGCCCGCCATGAAGCCCCAGGTCCGCGACGAAGGCCACCCCTACCAGAACCCCGAACTCCCCGTGGAGCAGCGGGTCGAGGACCTCATCTCCCGGATGACGGTGGCCGAGAAGGCGGGCCAGCTCTTCCACACCATGATCGCCATGAAGCCCGACGGCTCGACCGTCGAGAAGGGCGACGCGGGCATGGTGGAGCTGGACACCACCCGCATGCTGCACACGCAGTACCTCACCCACTTCAACCTCCTGGGCACGCATGAGCCCGGCGCCATGGCGCGCTGGCACAACACCCTCCAGGCGATGGCCGCCGACACCCGCCTCGGCATCCCCGTCACCCTCTCCACCGACCCCCGCCACGCCTTCACCGAGAACGTGGGCGCCTCCTTCGGCGCCGGCGCGTTCTCCGCCTGGCCCGAACCGCTGGGCCTGGCCGCCCTGCGCGACCCGGACCTGGTGCACGCGTTCGCCGACACCGTCCGGCGCGAGTACCTGGCGGTGGGCTTGCGCGTCGCCCTGCACCCGCAGATCGACCTCGCCACCGAACCCCGCTGGTCCCGCCAGAGCGGCACGTTCGGCTCCGACGCCGCCCTCACCGCACGGCTCGTCCGCGCCTACGTCCGCGGACTCCAGGGGGAGAAGCTCGGCCGGCACTCGGTCTCGGCGATGGTCAAGCACTTCCCGGGCGGCGGCCCGCAGAAGGACGGCGAGGACCCGCACTTCCCGCACGGCAAGGAGCAGGTCTACCCCGGCGGCATGCGCGACCTGCACCTGGAGCCGTTCAAGGCTGCGATCGCCGCCGGGTGCGCGCAGATGATGCCGTACTACGGCCAGCCCGTCGGCACCGACTGGGAGGAGGTCGGCTTCGGCTTCAACAAGGACGTCGTCCAGGGCCTGCTGCGGGACCGGCTCGGCTTCGACGGCATCGTCTGCACCGACTGGGGGCTGATCAGCGACGCGGAGATCTTCGGCGAGCGGCACGAGGCGCGCGCCTGGGGCCTGGAGTCGCTGTCGGAGGCGGACCGGGCGGCCCGGGTGCTGGAGGCGGGCTGCGACCAGTTCGGCGGCGAGGCCCGCCCCGAACTCGTCGAGGAACTCGTCGCCTCGGGCCGCGTCCCCGAGTACCGCCTGGACGCGTCCCTGCGCCGCGTCCTGCGGGAGAAGTTCGTCCTCGGCCTGTTCGACGACCCCTACGTCGACGCCGACCGGGCCGCCGAGACCGTCGGCCGCGCCGACTTCGCCGAGGCGGGTGCCCGCGCCCAGCGCCGCTCCCTGACCCTCCTCACCAACCGGGGGAACACCCTCCCGGCGGCCGGACGCCCCAGGCTGTACGTGGAGAACGTGGCGGCCGGCACGGCGGCCGGGTACGGCGAGGTGGTGGCGGACCCGGCCCGGGCGGACCTCGCCCTCCTGCGGCTGCGCACCCCTTACGAGCCCCGCCCGGGCAGGTTCGAGTCGCTGTTCCACTCCGGCCGGCTCGACTTCACCGAGGAGGAACTGAAGCCGATCCTCGACCTGCTGGACACGGTGCCGACGGTGGTCTGCATCAACCTGGAGCGGGCCGCGGTCATCCCGGAGATCGCCGACCGGGCCGCCGCGCTGATCGCCGACTACGGCGCCGACGACGCGGCGGTACTGGACGTGATCTTCGGCCGGGCCAGGCCCGAGGGCCGGCTGCCGTTCGAACTGCCCCGCTCCATGGCGGCCGTCGAGGCGTCCCGTCCCGACGTCCCCGACGACACCGCCGACCCGCTCTTCCCCTACGGGGCCGGCCTGCGGCTGTGACCGGCGGGGGCCCGGCGCGGGCCGCGCCCCGGCGGCCCGCGCGGTCCTCCGCCCGCGCCGCCGCGGTCCGGCCACGGGCTCGCCCGCCCGGCCGGCCGGCGAGACGGAAGGGTCCGTCCTCACGGCCGTGACCGGCGGGCCGGCGTCCGGGCGAGCGCCGAGCGGGCCGGGACCACCGAAGCGGCGGTCCGCCGGCCCGCGGAGAGCGGGGACGCGCTGGTCGCGGAGCGGCCGCGGACCGCCGCCGGCCACCGGGCGGCCTTCGACCGGGCCGAGGCGGAACACGCCGGACGGCCCGGGGACCAGATCCCGGGCCCGGCCCGTCCCGCCGCCGGGGGCCGCCGGAGGTCTCGCACCGGGACCGCCCGTTCACCGGCCCCCTCGCCGAACCGCCACCGCTCCCGCCCCGCACGGCGGGTGAACGGGCAGCACGGGGTCCGCCGGACCCGCGGGCCGGCCGGCCCGCCCGCCCCCGGGCGGACCGCGGCCGCTTCTGTGTCAGAAGGCACCCGGAACGGCGGCGTCGACCGGGCCGGGGACCGGCTGACCAGCGGCGTCGGGGGATCGTGGACCGGCACCACGCGCTTGACGGCCGCCGGCCCTCCCCGGCCCGGTGCGGTCGGGGCCGGCGCTCCCGCGCCACCCGCCGGGGGTCAGCCGCCCTCCCCGCGGGCCGCCGCCCGGACCGCCAGTTCGGCCTCGGCCAGGCGGATCAGCGGTGCCTGGTCCGCGAGCCCCGGCACGCACACCACCGCGCCGGTGTCCAGCGCCGCCAGCGAGGCGTCGACCACCTGGTCCACCGGCGTGCCGCCGTCCTCGTGCACGGACTGCTCGCGCCCCGGCACCGGCTCCTGCCCCCGGGACCGGTGGAACTCGGTGGCGGTCAGCCCCGGACACAGCACCTGCATCCGCAGCGGCGTACCGGCCAGCTCGGCGGCGAGCGTGCGGGTGAAGGTGACGACGTAGCCCTTGGTGCCGCCGTACACCGCGCGTTCGGGCAGCGGACGCGGCGGCAGCCCGCCCGCGAACGCCAGCTGCGAGGCGACGTTGACCACCGTGCCCCGCCCGCGTTCCAGCATGGCCGGAACCGCCGCCCGGGTGAGCGCGGTGACGGCGAGGACGTTGACGCCGAGGACCTTCGCCATCAGCTCCGGTTCGAGCCGGGCGAACGGACCGTAGCCGTTGATCCCCGCGTTGTTGAGCAGGAACCCGATGTCGTCGCCGGCCGCGCGCCGTACCACCCGGGCCAGGTCGTCCGGCTCGGACAGGTCGGCCACGAGCGTCTCCGCCGTCGTGCCCGTCTCCGCGCGCAGCCGCGCCGCGAGGTCGTCGAGCCGCTGCGCCCTGCGGGCCACCAGGACGGTGTCCCAGCCCTGTTCCGCGAGGCGTCGCGCGTAGGCCGCGCCGATGCCCGAGGAGGCGCCCGTCACCAGGGCCGTGCCGCGTTCCGCGCTCATCCGTGTGCCGCCTTCCGTACGTCCGGTCCGTCCGGCCGGTGACGCCCTGATCGGCGCCGGACGCCCCGGCGGGTCTCGTGTCCATGGTCGCCCGGACCGGCCCCCGGGGCGCTGCCGGGCGGGCACCGGGGGGAAGGCGGATAATCACGGCGTATGGGACTGTGGGGCAAACGGGACGACATGGTGGTGCACGAACGGGAGCCGTTCAACGCCGAACCACCGCCCGCCGCGCTGACCGGCGGCGGCACCACGCCCCCGGACGCCTTCTACAGCCGCAACCACGGCCCCGTCCCCGACATCGACCCGGCCCGGTGGCGGCTGGAGGTGGACGGCCTGGTCCAACGGCGGCTGAGCCTGTCGATGGCCGGACTGCGGGCCCGGTTCGAGGAGGCGGAGGTGACGGCCACCCTCCAGTGCGCGGGCAACCGGCGGACGGAACTGACCGGCGTGCGCGACATCCCCGGCGAGACACCGTGGGGGCCGGGCGCCCTCTCCACCGCCCGCTTCCGCGGCGTCCGGCTCGCCGACGTCCTCGCCCACGCCGGTCTGGACCCCCGCGCGGCGCACATCGAGTTCACCGCACCCGACGTCTGTCCGCTCGCCGACCCGCCGCAGCCCTACGGCGTCTCGATCCCGCTCGGCAAGGCACTCGGGCCGGAGGTCCTGCTCGCCTCGACCATGAACGACCGACCGCTGCCCCGGGTGCACGGAGCGCCGCTGCGCGTGGTGGTGCCCGGCTGGATCGGCGCCCGCAGCGTCAAGTGGCTGCACCGCGTCACCGCCCGGGCCACACCGTCCGACGCCTACTTCCAGGCCACCGCCTACCGGCTGCTCCCGGCCGACGCGGACCCCGGCCGCACCGGACCCGGGGCCGGCATCCCGCTCGGTCCGCTCGCCCTGACCTGCGCCGTCCTGTCCCCCGTCGACGGCTCCCGCCCGCCCGCCGGCCCGACCCGGATCACCGGCTACGCGCTGGCCGGCGAGGACCGCACCGTCGCCCGGGTCGACGTGTCACCGAACGGCGGCCGCTCCTGGACACGGGCCGACGTGGACGAGGCGGCCGGGCCGTGGGTGTGGCAGCACTGGCGCACCGTACTGGACCTGCCCGCCGGCGAGACGGAGGTCGTCGCCCGGGCCTGGGACTGCGCCGGTGCCACCACCCCCGAGTCACCCGCCACCGTGTGGAACCCCAAGGGGTACGCCAACAACTCCTGGGCACGTGTCCGCCTGCGCTGCGGCTGACCCGGACGGCCGGGCGTTTTCGCCCCGTGTCCCGGGGGACTCAGCGCTCATGAACAGAAAGCCAGGTCACCGCCGGATGAGGCAGAACCGCGTCCTGTGGCTGCTGGACGCCCTGGAACGCACCACCAGGGCGGACACGGTCATCGACGCCGTGGGCAGAGGAGTGCGGGCGCTGCCCCTGGGACCGGCGCGGGACGCGCTGCACGGACGGTGGCTCGGACACCCGGTGCACCCGCTGATGGTGCAGCTGCCGGTCGGCAGCTGGCTGTCCGCCGCGGTGCTCGACCTGTGCCCGGGCCGCTCCCGGGAGGCGGGTCTGCTGGTCGGCGTCGGGCTCGCGACCGCCGCCCCCGCCGCCGTGTCGGGCGCCGTCGACTGGGCGGAACTGCGCCCGCAGCAGCAGCGGGTCGGCCTGGTGCACGCCCTGGCCAACACGGCGGCCGTGGGCCTCTACGGCGCCTCCCTGGCCTGCCGCCTCACGGGCAGGCAGGCGGCCGGACGGGCGTACGGGTTCCTCGGCCTGACGGCGGTCGGCGTGGGCGGCATGCTCGGCGGTCACCTGGCCTACCGCCAGGCGGCCGGCGCCAACCACGCCGAGGAGGTGCCCCACGTCGTCACACCGGGCTGGCACCGGGTCGGCGACGTGGCGGAGTTCCCCGCCGGCGAGCCCGTACGGCGGACCGTGGACGACGTGCCGGTGCTGGTCGTCCGCGAGACCGGCGGCACCGTCCACGCGCTGGCCGAGCGGTGCAGCCACCTCGCCGGACCCCTGTCGGAGGGCACCGTCGCCGACGGCTGCGTCACCTGCCCCTGGCACGGCAGCGTCTTCCGGCTCTCCGACGGCTGGAACGTCCGCGGCCCCGCCACCGCGCCGCAGCCCGCCTTCGACACCCGCGTCGTCGACGGCCACGTCGAGGTGCGGCTGCGCGGGCAGGACGGCCCGGAGCCGGAAGCCGCCCGGCCCGGTGGGCAGACCCGCGGTCCCGGCGCCTGACGGCCCCGCGCGACGGCCGCCGGACACGTCGTACGCCGGACACGTTGTACGACGTGTCCGGCCGCCTCCTGCACTGAGCCACCAGGGGGAACCCTGCGGCCCGTGGACGTGAGCGGTGGCTCGAAACCGCCCCCGGCGGAAAGACTGCGAGAGCACATCCGTGCTCACCGCCGGAGACCGGGTACCCCGGCGACGCGTGAGTCCCCCCACGTCCCCAGGAGGCAGACGTATGACGTTCAATCCGCTGGAGCAGCGGGGCATCCCGCTCGACCGCCAGTTGCGCAACTGGCGCGAGCTGAACGTGGAGCCCATCGACCCCGACCGGTGCGACCCGTACACCCGGTGCCGGATCATCACCATGAACGGCATCGAGGTGGAGGCGATCCTCTTCAGTCACCAGCTCGCCCGGCACTGTCCGGATCCCGAGATCAAGCGGCAGCTGGCCCGCACCCGGTACATCGAGGCGCAGCAGCAGAAGGCCGTCAACTGGCTGCTCCCCGGCGTGTCGTCGGTACTGGAGACGACCATCGCCTACGAGCAGGTCGCCGTCGACCTGACGGCGTGGGTGGCGCGGATGGAGCCGGACCCGTACCTGAAGCAGGCCTACCAGTTCGGGGTGCTGGAGGACTTCGACCACCTGTACCGGTACGCGAACCTGTACGAGATGATCGAGCACCGCAAGGCGGAGTCGATCGTCGACAACCTCACCGAGGTCATGCCCGGCCGCCCCACCCGGTTCCACCACCGCGATCCGGTCGACAACGTCCGCGACCCCTACGACAAGGACACGACGAACCCGCTGTCCAAGCTGCACGCGCTGACCATCATGTCGACGGAGCAGCAGACCATGAACTTCTACATGAACACCGGCCCCACCTACATGGAGCCGATCGCCCGCCAGCTCTACCAGGAGATCGGGCTCATCGAGGAGGAGCACGTCACCCACTACGAGTCCCTCGTGGACCCGGGCGAGACGTGGTGGGAGCAGCTGGTCAACCACGAGTACAACGAGTGCTACCTGTACCACTCCTTCATGGAGCAGGAGAGCGACCCCAAGGTCAGGGCGATCTGGGAGCTGCACCTCAACATGGAGCTGGAGCACCTGCACGCCGCCTGCGACCTGATGCGCCGGCACGACGGCCGGGACCCCGCCTCGGTGCTGGCCCCGGAGCTGCCCAACGTGCTCACCTTCGAGCCGAACAAGGGCTACGTGCGGGAGCTGCTGGACACCCAGATGGACCTCACCACGCTCGGTGCCGGATACGTGCGCGAGGCGCACGAGCGGTTCGAGGCGATGCAGGAGCAGATCCACGGCGGCGAGGCCCCGCCCAGCGACCGCGTCATGCACGAGCACGACCAGATGTTCGGCCGCGAGTACCGCGTCCAGTCCGAGGGCGAGCACCCCGACCCGGCGCAGCGCGAGAAGTGAGGGGGCCCGACATGACCGAGCTGCACACCCCGCAGGCCGGGGACGACCAGGCCAAGGACGACGACGTCGTCGCCCTGCTGATGCGCCAGCACGGCGACATCCGCAACCTCTTCGACGAGGTCGAGGCCAGCACCGGAGAGGAACGCCGGGACGCCTTCCGCCGGCTGGTGCGGCTGCTGGCGGTGCACGAGACCGCCGAGGAGGAGGTGATCCATCCCTTCGCGCGGCGCGCGTTCGACGGCGGCGAGCAGGTCGTCGCCGACCGCCTCGCCGAGGAGAAGGCCGCCAAGGAGACCCTCTCGGCCCTGGACGACATGGACACCGACGACCCCGAGTTCATGCCCCGGCTGATGCGGCTGCGCACCGACGTCCAGGAGCACGCGCGGGCCGAGGAGCGCTACGAGTTCACCCACATCCGGCGCAGCACGGACACCGCCGGCCTCGCCGCCATGGCGCGGGCGGTCAAGGCCGCCGAGGCGATGGCGCCCACCCGCCCGCACCCGGGGGTCGAGTCGGGGGCCAAGAACATGGCCCTCGGTCCCGTCGCCGCCCTCATGGACCGCACCAAGGACGCCGCCCGCAGGGCCATGGGCAAGGACTGAACGCCGGCTCGGGACGGACGCCGGGCCCGGAGACGGTGAGCACACGCGAACGGGGACCCGGACCGGCGTTCACGCCCCGAGGGCGCCGTCACGGTTCAGCGGCCCCCATGGCCCGCGCTGCCGGCGAATGATCTCACCGGCCTCGTCGATCACCCGTGCGTCGATCCATCCCAGCGGCTCCACGTCCCTGACCAGCGGCTCGTTGTCCGGCCCCCGGGCCACCTCCCGGCCGGCCAGCACCCAGGGACGGGTGCCGGCGTCCTTCACCCGCGGCAGATGGGAGTAGTCGTACAGCCGCCGGGCGACCCAGACGCCCGGCGGCCGGTCGCCCCACCAGTCCTCGACGTCCAGCGGGCTGGCCGACAGACCGGGCATCGCCACGCCGGTCAGATCGTCCGTGCTGGAGATCGCCGACAGGTCCTTGTCGGGGCCCAGCGACCAGCGCACGTAGAGGCCGCGGCGGGTGGTCACCAGGCCGGTCAGGGCGCGCAGGGTGGTGAAGGTGGTCATGCGGGGGGTGCTCGTCATGGTCGTGCCGTTCTGCCGCTGGGTCGGGGGGCCTGCCCGCACGGGCCCGGGCCGCGTCACCGTCCTTGTGCCCGGCGCGGGACACGGGCCCCGCGCCGGAGCGGCGGCCGGCCCCTGCCACAACAGGCGTTTCCTCATACCGCCGCGAGTACCCGCGCCCCCGTCCGTTCACCTCGTCCCGTCCGGCGCTCGCGGTCGCCCAGGACGCCTCCGTGCTACGTGACGTCCGGCGGCCCGCCGTCGGGGCGCAGGACCGCCCGTTGGCCGCGGCGGCAGTGCACGATCCGGTCGGCGAGCCCCGCGCGGCCGGCTTCGGCCAGGAAGGCGTCGAGAGGTGAGCGGAAGACCGTGTAGTCGTCGTAGTGCACCGGCAGGATCAGCCGGGGAGCGAGCCGTCGCGCGAGTTCCGCGCCCTGGCGTCCGTCCATGGTCACCATGAATCCGCCCGGCAGCGTCGTACCGCCCAGGTGGAGCACGGCGAGATCCGTCGCGGGAAAGCGCCGGGCGATCTCGTCCAGGCCGTCGAAGAGCAGCGTGTCGCCGGAGAGGTAGAGACGGTGCCGCGCGGGTTCGCCGGGCGGTCCGAACTCCAGCAGGCTCCCCATCACCGGCGGCAGCAGACGCCGCAGCACCGGGTGGCCGGCGTGCCGGGCGGGCAGCGCGGTGACGCGCACCTGGGCGTCCCCGTGCCGCACGGTCTCCTCCTGCCAGGTGCGCAGTCCCACGGCCCGGTGGAAGCCGTGCACGCCCTGGAGCCGGCGGGACGCGTGCGGGGTGGTGACGACCGGCAGCGACCGGGGCAGGTGGCGCCTGGCCCGGCGGTCCCAGTGGTCGCCGTGCAGGTGCGACAGGACCACGGCGTCGAGGGCCGGCAGGTCGCCCGGGTCCAGGGCGGGTTCGGTCAGACGGCGGCTGACCAGCCCGTGACCGAGGTGGGCGCGCTGACCGCGGTGCAGGAAGTTCGGGTCGGTGAGCAGAGCCAGCCCGCGGTACCGGAGCAGCACGGTGGCGTTGCCGATGAAGTGGAGCCGCAGCGAGTCGTCGGGGGAGGGCGGGGCCATGGGCGATCGATCCTGTCCGGGAGCGGGCCGGGCCCGGTCGTCCGGGTCCTCGGACAAGGACGGAGTACCCGTCGCAAGACGGCTCACCCGGCCCCGTCCCGTCGCGGCGCCCTCAGCGGTCCGGCCCGGCCGCGCCGATCCGTGCCAGGACGCGCGTGGGGTCCTGGTCGACGGCCACGTCGCCCAGGGTGACGATGCCGACCGGCCGGCCGTCGTCGACCACGGGCAGCCGGCGCAGGGCCTTGCCCCGCATCAGCTGCACCGCCCGGTCGACGTCGTCCTCGGGGGCGACGCACACCACGTCGGTGCCGCACGCCTCGGCGACCGTCCGGGTAGAGGCGTCCCGGGCGTCGGCGAGGATGCGCACCGTCAGGTCACGGTCGGTGACCAGCCCGCGCAGCCGCCCGTCGTCCACCACCAGTACGGCGCCGATGTCCTTGTCGCGCATGACGCGGGCCACCTCCGTGACCGGGGTGTCCGGAGCCACGGTGACCGGGCCGAGGGTCATCACCTCGCGTACCTGTGGAGCCATTTCCTCCTCCTCGCCGGACAGCGGACGTGAAGGGGAGGTACCACTCCTGGGGCGGGTCGAACCCTGGAGCGCGCCGACCCGGCCGCCCGACATGGGTGTTGACGCGCCCCTCAGCCGCGGGCCGGTGTCCTGAGGCCCGCCACGGCCGGCGGCGGCCCCGGCGCCGGCGGCCCGGCCGGCAACGCGTCGGAGCGGAACACCGGTGCCCCGGCCGGGTCCGCGCCCCTCGCGCCCGGCCCGGCGGTGCGCCACCGCCGGGCCGGGCGCGGAGCCCTCAGACCTCGACCGCGGGGTAGGTCGGGTACTCCACGCCGGAGACGTGCTGGACGACCCGGACCACCTGGCAGGAGTAGCCGAACTCGTTGTCGTACCAGAGGTAGAGGATCGCGTTGTCGCCCTCGGCCTTCAGCGCGCCGGCGTCGACGATCGAGGCGTGCCGGGAGCCGATGAAGTCGCTGGAGACCGCGTCCGGGGCGGTGATGAAGTCGATCTGGCGCTTCAGCGGCGACGTCAGCGACACCTCGCGCAGGTGGTCCAGGACCTCCTCGCGGGTGGTCTCGCGGGCGAGCTGGAGGTTGAGGATCGCGATCGACACGTCCGGCACCGGGACGCGGATCGAGGAGCCGGTGATCCGCGCCTTCAGGTCCGGGAGCGCCTTGGCGACGGCCGAGGCGGCGCCGGTCTCGGTGATCACCATGTTCAGCGGCGCCGAACGGCCCCGCCGGTCGGACTTGTGGTAGTTGTCCAGCAGGTTCTGGTCGTTGGTGAACGAGTGGACCGTCTCCACGTGCCCGCGCAGCACCCCGTACTCGTCGGCCATCGCCTTCAGCGGCGGCACGATCGCGTTGGTGGTGCAGGAGGCGCAGGAGATGATCCGCTCGTCCGGCTTGAGGGTCTCGTGGTTGACGCCGTGCACGATGTTGGGGACGTCGCCCTTGCCGGGCGCGGTCAGCACCACCTTGTCGATGCCCGGGCGCAGGTGCTGCGACAGGCCCTCCCGGTCGCGCCAGCGGCCGGTGTTGTCGATGAGGATGGCGTTCTTGATCCCGTACGCCGTGTAGTCCACCGTCGTCGGGTCGGCGGAGTAGATCACCTTAATGGCGTTGCCGTTGGCGACGATGGCGCTGTTGGCCTCGTCGACGGTGATCGTGCCCTGGAACTGGCCGTGGATGGAGTCCCGGCGCAGCAGCGAGGCGCGCTTGACGAGGTCGCCGCCCCCGCTGTCGCGGACGACGATGGCGCGCAGCCGCAGTCCGTTGCCGGAGCCGGCCTTCTCGATCAGCAGCCGGGCCAGCAGCCGGCCGATGCGGCCGAAGCCGTAGAGGACGACGTCCCGCGGCTCACGGCGGTCGATCTTGTTCATCCCCGTGGCCCCGGCGACGGCCTCGGCGGTGAACTCGGCCACCGACAGCCCCCGGTCGTCGGCCTTGTAGGTCGCGGCGAGCATGCCGATGTCGATCTGGGACGGGCCGAGGTCGAGCGTGGTGAGCGCCTGGAGGAAGGGCAGCGTCTCGGTGACCGACAGCTCCGCGCCGGCGATCTGCCGGGCGAAGCGGTGCGTCTTCAGGATGCTGACCACCGACTTGTTCACCAGGGAGCGGCTGTGCAGCAGGACCGTCACGTCCCGCTCCCGGTGCAGCTTCCCGATCATCGGGATCATCGATTCCGCGATCTCCTCGCGGTTCTTCCAGTCGGTGAACGAGTCGTCGTTGACAGTCACGGTTCCATCTTTCGAGCTAGGCGGCGCTCATATGTTAACCACACCGTCCCGATGATCGATCAAGTGGGGGGAGGGGTGATCGGATGAGCGCCGTCCGGACTCGAGGGCGGACCCGCGCTACCCCGCCAGCCAGGCCAGCGCGCCCACCGTCAGCGCCCGTACGCCGGTGTCGAGCGTGGGCTGCGGGGCGGGGGCGAACCTCGGGCTGTGGTTGGACGGGACGTCCTGCCGCAGGGTGCCCCGCCGCTCGGCCCGGGCATAGGCCCGCGGCGGGATGCCGCCGATGCCCCAGTAGGTGTACGGCACGCCGAACGCCGCCGGGATCTCGCTCAGGTCCTCGCTGGCCGTCTGGAGTTCGACCGTGTGCAGGGCGTCGCCGAAGTGCTCCGCGAAGGCGCGGGTGACCGTGCCGGTCACACCGGGGTCGTTGACCGTCGGGGGGAACGACCGCAGGTGCTCGATCTCCGGCTCCCGCGGCGCCCCGGACGCCTGCGCCTCCGCGCGCACGATCCGCTCGACCGCGGCCAGCACCTGCTTCCGGACCGCCTCGTCGTACGTGCGCACGTTGAGCTGGAGGACGGCGTGGTCGGGGATGATGTTCGGCCCGGTGCCGGCCTGGACGCTGCCCACGGTGACCACGACGGGCGTGGTGGCGCCGGTCTCGCGGGAGGCCACCGTCTGGAGCCGGACCACGCACATCGCCGCCATGACGACGGGGTCGACACCGGTCTGCGGGGCCGAGCCGTGCGCGCCCCGTCCGTACAGGGTGATCCGCAGGTTGTCGGCGGCGGAGAGGAAGGAGCCGGGACGGGTGCCGACGTATCCGGCCGGGTACGGCAGTACGTGCTGGGCGAGGACCACGTCCGGCCGCGGCACCTTCTCCGTCAGACCGTCGTCGATCATGGCCCGGGCGCCGTCACCGTTCTCCTCCGAGGGCTGGAACAGCACGATCAGGGTGCCCCGCCAGGTGTCCTTCGGCGCCGACGCCATCAGCCGGGCGAACCCGACCATGCAGGCCACGTGGACATCGTGCCCGCAGGCGTGCATCACCGGCAGCTCCTGGCCCTGCGCGTCCTTCGCCGTGGCCGTCGACGCGTACGGCAGACCGGTCGCCTCCCGCACCGGCAGGGCGTCCATGTCCGCGCGCAGCAGCACCGCGGGGCCCGTGCCCCGCGTCAGCACTCCGGTCACCCCGGTCCCGCCCAGCCCCTCCGTCACCTCGTAACCGCAGCTTCGCAGGGCCTCGGCGGCCTTCTTGGCGGTGCGGTGCTCCTGGAAGCCCAGCTCGGGGTGGGCGTGGAGGTCGCGGTACAGGTCCTCGACGCCGGGCCGGATGTCGTCCAGCCCGGACAACACGGCCCGCGCTGCGGTCTCGACGGTCATGGCGGTGCCTCCCACTCGGTTGATCTCCACGCGTCAGCGAAACACCCCCGGGGGCGGCGCCGCAATCGGCCGGCAGACCGCGCCGGGCCTACCGCGCCGGCGGCGGCCCGCTGCTGCGCCGCACCACCAGCCCGGCCGGGACCGGTGTGCCGGGCGGCGGCGGCCCGGCGCCGTCGATCCGGTCGAGGAGCAGCCGCAGCGACCGGGTGCCGAGTTCGGCGAAGTCGGTGCGCACCGTGGTCAGCGGGGGCAGGAAGTGCGCCGCCTCCGGGATGTCGTCGTAGCCGACCACGCTGACCTCGTCCGGGACGGACCGCCCGGCCTCGTGCAGGGCGTGCAGGACGCCCAGCGCCATCTGGTCGTTGGAGACGAACACGGCCGTCGTGTCCGCCCGCCGCGCCAGCCGCCGGCCCAGTTCGTACCCGGCGTCCGCGCTCCAGTCGCCGACGAGCGGCTCGGGCACCGGGGCCCCGGTCTCCCGCAGAGCGGCCCGCCAGGCGGCCAGCCGCAGCTCGGCGGAGGTCCAGCCGGCCGGCCCCGCGATGTGGTGGACGGTGCGGTGGCCGAGGGAGAGCAGATGCCCGGTGGCCGCGCGGGCCCCGCCGCCGGAGTCACCGGCGGCCGAGGGGGTGTCGTCCAGCACCACCAGGGGCGTGGCCGGACCGGTGTCCGCCAGGGCCCGGCCCACCCATCGCTGCGGCGCGATGGCGATCACCCCGTCCGCGCCCTCGGCCGACAGCCGCTCCACCGCCTCGGCCACCGTCTCCCGGTCGGCCGTGTCCAGGGCGATGGAGCTGACCAGGTAACCGGCCTTCTGCGCCGCCGTGTCGATCGCGGCCAGGACGGCGGCCGGCCCGTAGCGCGCGGCGTCGAACGAGATGACACCGAGCATCCGGGTCCGCCCGCTGGCCAGGGACCGCGCGCTGCGGCTGGGACGGTACCCGAGCGCCCGCATGGCCGCCCGCACCGCCTCCCGGGTCTCCGGACGGACGGCGGGATGGTCGTTGAGCACGCGGGAGACCGTCTGCTTGGAGACACCCGCGCGGCGTGCCACGTCGTCCATCACGGGACGTGCCCCGGCGAAGCCCCGCCGGCTGCGCCGCGCGGGCCCCTGGGGCGCGCTCGGGCTCATACGGGTCCGTACCTCCGTGTCGGCGGGCGGCGGTACGGCGGACCCGTCCCGCCCGGCAGAAGCACAGCATAGGCCGGGCGGGACGGGCGGCGACACGGGTCAGACCTTGTCCGGCCCGAGGTCGGGGGTGTCGGTGAGCAGGGCCCGTCCGGCGACCGCGCCGTGCAGCTCCAGCAGGACCAGGTCGTTGGTCCCCGGGCGCAGCACCGGCGCGGGGACGTACAGCGTGCGCTGCGGGCCCCGGTTCCAGTAGCGGCCGAGGGCGAAGCCGTTGACCCACGCCTGGCCCTTGGTCCAGCCGGGCAGCGCCAGGAAGGCGTCGGCGGGCTCTGCCACCTCGAAGGTGCCGTGGTGATAGGCCGGAGCGGCGGACGGCCCGGTACCGGAGGCCGCGAAGCGGGCCGGGCCGGGCACGCCGTGCGGCAGCGGACGGCACTCCCAGCCGCGCAGCGCGGTCCCGTCGAGGAGGACCGGTCCGAGCAGGCCCTTGGGATCCCCGATGCGCGGCCCGTAGTTGACCCCGCCCAGGTTCTCCACCAGGACGTCCAGCACGGCGCCGGCGCGGGGGACGCGCACCGGCAGCGTCTCCTCGCCGCGCTCGCGCTCCAGCACCCCCGCCGGGGCGCCGTCGACGAAGACCTGGGCCCGGTCGCCGACCCCGCCGGTGAAGCGCAGCAGTCCGTCGCCGGCGGCCGGCACGGTGGTGCGGTACAGGGCCAGGCCGGACGCCTGCCCCAGCCGGTGCATCGGCAGCGGATCGTCGCCGCGCGCCGCCGCCCCCGAGGCCGCGGCGTACGGCAGCAGCGGCACGCGCCGGTCCAGTTCCACCTCCGTGGGCGGCAGCCGGGGCCCGGCGGCCGGGACGGGTTCGTCCGGCACCGGGGCGTGGCGGGCGATGACCTCGCGGAAGGCGTGGTACTTCGGCCCGGGGTCGCCCCACTCGGTGAGCGGGGCGTCGTAGTCGTACGACGTGACGGTGGGGGCGTAGGCGTGGTGGTGGTTGGCGCCGTTGGTGAGGCCGAAGTTGGTGCCGCCGTGGAACATGTACAGGTTCACCGAGGCACCCGCCGACAGCAGCCGGTCCAGGTCGGCGGCGGCGTCCGCCGCGTCCCGCACGTGGTGCGGCCCGCCCCAGTGGTCGAACCAGCCGATCCAGAACTCGGCACACATCAGCGGCCCTTCGCCCCGGTGGGCGCGGAGCCTGCCGAGCGACTCCTCGACGCGGCTGCCGAAAGTGGCGGTGGTGAGCACGCCCGGCAGGCTCCCGGCGGCCAGGTGCGCCGGGTCGGCCTGGTCGCAGGTGAACAGCAGCTCCTCGACGCCGCGCGCCCGCAGCCCCTCGGCCAGGTGCTCCAGGTACGCGGTGTCGTCGCCGTACGCCCCGTACTCGTTCTCCACCTGCACCGCGATCACCGGCCCGCCGGACGCGGCGAGGTGCGGCAGCAGCGGGGGCAGCAGCAGGTCGAAGTAGCGGTCGACGGCGCCGGTGAACCGGGGGTCGCCGCTGCGCAGCCGGATGTCCCGGTCGGCGGTGAGCCACGCGGGCAGCCCGCCCCCGTCCCACTCGGCGCAGATGTACGGGCCGGGCCGCAGCAGCACCCGCAGCCCCTCCTCGCCGGCCAGCCGCAGGAAGCGCGGCAGGTCGAGGATGCCGCCGAGGTCGAGTGGACCGTCCGGGTCCGGCTGGTGCAGGTTCCACGGGACGTACGTCTCCACCGTGTTGAGCCCCATCAGGCGGGCCTTGCGCAGCCGGTCGGCCCACTGCCGCGGATGGACCCGGAAGTAGTGCAGGGCACCGGAGATGATGCGGAACGGCTCGCCGTGGAGCAGGAATCCGTCGGACGTCGTCGTCAGGGCGGGCATACGGGGGTTCCCTTCGAGGGGACGGGGCGGGGCGGGACGCGGGACCGATGGGCCGCGGGACGTGTCACCGGTGACACGACCCGCCGGGCACCGCCGTGCGCGAGCGTGCCGCGTCGGACGCCCGGCGGGCGCCCACGGATCGTGTTACCGGTAACATGACACCGTCGGCCGGGCCCCGGGTCAACCCCCGCGCCGTCTTTCCCCAGGGCCGGCCTCCTCCCCGGCGGCCGGTGCGCGAGCCGCGCGCCCCGGGCGGGATTGCCGCCGCCCCGGCCGGGTACGCGAGGCGGGACCACGCCCGTGCCGGTCATCACGGGAACGGGCAGCACACCGCCGCTACCAGGGAACCGCCATGGAGACACCCGCGAACGACAACACCGCGACCCCCGCGCAGCGGGCGCTGGACACCCTCGCCGGGAACACCGCGGACACGGCGGCGTTCGACACCCTGGCGGGCAGCGAGGTGCTCGTGCCGGTGCCGGACGACGCGAGCGACGAGGACGCCGGCGCGACCACGCTGGCGCTGCCCGTGCTGGAGCAGTCGGGCGGCGGGCAGGTGGTGCCCGTCTTCACCTCGGAGCTGGAGATGGCCGGCCTGCTGCCGTTCGTCTCCCGGTACCGCCTGGTGCCGCTCGGCGCCCTCGCCGCGCAGTGGCCGGCCGACGACCTGTCCCTGTCCATCGACGCCGGCTCCGAGCACCGGCTCACCCTCACCTCGGACGGCGTCCGCACCCTGCTGGCCCGGCCCTGACCGGGCCCTACGGGCAGTCGTCGCCCAGCGTCCGGGCCAGCACCGCCCGCTGCAACGGCAGGGTCTGGGCGTACCGGTCGCGGCCCTCGGGGGTCAGCTCCACCCACACGCCGCGCCGGTCCTCCAGGCAGACGGTGCGCCGCACCAGGCCGTCCCGCTCCAGCCGGGCGATCAGCCGGGACAGCGCGCTCTGGCTGAGGTGGACCCGGCCGACGAGGTTCTGCACCCGGCAGTGGTCCCCCTCCCCGTGCGCGGCGGCGGCGAGGAGGTCGAGCACCTCGAAGTCGCTCGCGCCGAGGCCGTAGGGGTGCAGTACCCGGTCGATCTCACAGGACGTGCGCGCGTGCACCGCGAGGATCTCCCGCCACCGGTCCTCCAGCCGCACACCGGCCGTCTTCGCTGCCATATCCGCATGGTAGTACCGGTCCGTGCCCGCATCCGCCGGACCGCGGCCGCGCGGCGGCCGGCACACCACCGGTGCCCCGTGCCCCGCCCGCCCCGGCCGCGGCGCCGCCCGCGTTACGCTGGTCACCGGCCGCGCCCCCCCTCGCGCGGCGCGGCAGAGGGGCCCGCCGCACCCGGACCGCGGCACGGGCGCCGCCGACGGTCCCCGCTTGCGCACGAGGGCATCCCACGCCGGCGAGTAGGAAGACGCACCGCCTCATGACCACCCCCGAGACCGAGGGCGCCGCCGCGCCTCCCGCCGCCCCGGCCCGCCCCGACCGGAGCGGGCCGCCCGTGGTGGCCGCCGTGGCGCTCGGCGGGGGCGCCGGAGCCGCCGCCCGCTACGCGGCCACCCTGCAGTGGCCGGCCGGACCCGGCGGCTTCCCCTGGACCGCCTTCTGGGTCAACGTGGCCGGCTGCGCCGTGATCGGCGCGTTCATGACCCTCACCGAGGTGTGGCCCGTCCACCGCCTGCTGCGCCCCTTCTTCGGCACCGGGGTGCTCGGCGGCTTCACCACCTTCTCGACGTTCACCGCCGACTTCCGGCAACTGGCCGGCGCCGGGCACCTCCGCGTCGCGGCGGCCTACCTCGCCGCCACCCCGCTCGCGGCGCTCGCCGCGGTCTGGCTCGCCGCCTCGGTCACCCGCCGGGTCCTGTCGGCGGCGGGCGGGCGGTCCCGGTGAACTGGCTGCTCGTCGTCGTGGGCGCCATGGCGGGCGCCCCGCTCCGCTACCTCACCGACCGCACGGTGCGCGCCCGGTACGGCTCGTCCCTGCCCTGGGGCACCTTCCTGGTCAACGTCACCGGCTCGCTGGTCCTCGGCCTGCTCACCGGCGCGGCCCTCACGGGCGCGGCGGGCTCCCGCCTCCAGCTGCTGCTCGGCACCGGCCTGTGCGGAGCCCTCACCACGTACTCGACCTTCTCGTACGAGACCCTGCGGCTGGCAGAGGCCGGGGCCGGCCGGCACGCCCTCGGCAATGTGCTGCTCAGCGTGGCGGCCGGCGTCGGCGCGGCCTTCGCGGGCACGGCCCTGGGCGGGCTCCTGCGGGGCTGAGCCCCGCTCCCGCCGGTCACCCGGCGACGCGCAGCGGCTCCCCGGCGCCGCGCAGGTGCCGCAGCGCCTCCCGGTGCGAGGCGAGCAGCCCCGTCCGGTGGTAGGGGACGCCCAGTTCGGCGCAGTACCGCTCGGTGATCCGCTGCGCCCGGGCCAGGGCGGGCGTCGGCATGCTGGGGAAGAGGTGGTGCTCGATCTGGTGGTTGAGGCCGCCCATGAGCGCGTCGGTGAACGCCCCGCCCCGCACGTTGCGCGAAGTGAGCACCTGACGGCGCAGGAAGTCCAGACGCGTGCCCTCCTCGATCATCGGCATGCCCTTGTGGTTGGGCGCGAAGACCGAACCCAGGTAGATCCCGAACAGGCCCTGGTGGACGGCGACGAAGACGAGCGCCTTGCCGGGGGAGAGGACCGTGAACAGCCCGCCGAAGTACAGCGCGAAGTGCGCCACCAGCAGCGTGCCCTCCAGCACCGGCCGCTTCACGGCCGGGCCGCGCAGCGCCTTGAGGCTGTGGAAACTCAGATTGAGGCCTTCGAGGGTCAGCAGCGGGAAGAACAGCGCGGCCTGGTGCTTGCCGACGAACCGCGCGATGCCCCGGGCGCGGCGCGCCTGCCGCCGGGACCACACCAGGATGTCGGGCGAGACGTCCGGGTCCTTCTCCTCGTGGTTGGGGTCGGCGTGATGACGCGTGTGCTTCTTCATCCACCAGCCGTAACTCATGCCGAGCAGCAGGTCGGCGGTGAACAGACCGCCGGCCTCGCTGGGGCGCCGGCGGGAGAACACCTGGCGGTGGGCGAGGTCGTGGGCGGCCAGTCCGAGCTGGCCGAAGACGACGGCCAGGGCGACGGTGACGAACAACTGCCCCCAGCTGTCACCCAGTGCCAGGAACGCCGCCACGCTCCCCGCGAGCGCGGCCCCCACCGTGCCGAAACGCACCGTGTAGTACAGCGGGCGCCGCCGCAGCAGTCCCGCCGCGGTGACGCGGCGGGAGAGTTCGGCGAAGTCGCTGCCCCTTTCCCCTCCCCGCGCGGGCCGGCGTATGGACGTGTTGTCTGTGCGCACCGTCACGGGCGCCGTCGGATCGACCATGTGCCTCACTATGTGAACGGCCCCGCGGCAGCGGAATGATGCCTTCCCCCCGCCCCGGCAGGTGCTCACCCCCCTGCCCGGGGTGGGGCCTGCCCCCGTCGCCGCCGCGGCCACCGGCGCCGGCATCACCAGGCGGTCACACGTGGTCCCCCGGGGGGAGGGCGGTACGTCGGTTCCCGGCCACCCGGCGCCGACATGCTGCCCGGGTGCTGTCCGCCGTCCTCTCCGCCGACCTCCGCCGCTGCCGGCTGCTCGGCCTGGCAGGTACCGCCGCCCTCGCGACGGGCGGTGAGACGGCCGGTGCCCTCCCGGTGCGGGACCTGCTCGCCCCGGCCTCCCCGGCCGCCGCCCTGGGCCTGGTCACCGTCTACTTCGGCATCGTCCTGCTGATCGCCGCCTGGGCCCTGCTCGGACGTCTGGTGCGCGGCCCCGAACCGCCGTCGCCGCGCGCCCTGCTGCTGGTCCTGGCGCTCTGGTCGGCGCCGCTGCTGCTCGCCCCGCCGCTGTTCAGCCGGGACGTCTACAGCTACCTCGCGCAGGGCGCCATGGCCGACGCGGGCATCGACGTGTACACCTACGGCCCGGCCCGCCTCGGCGGACCGCTCGCCGACGAGGTCGCACCCCTGTGGCAGCACACCAGCGCCCCGTACGGGCCGGTCTTCATCGGCGTCTGCGCCGTCCTGTCCGGCCTGACCCGCGGCGAACTGGCGGCGGGCGTCACCGGGATGCGGCTGGTCGCGCTGGCCGGCGTCGCGCTGATGGCGCCGGCGCTGGCCCGGCTCGCCCGGCACAGCGGCGCCGACCCGGCCGCCGCGCTGTGGCTCGGCGCGCTCAACCCGCTGGTCCTGCTCCACCTGGTGGCCGGCGCCCACAACGACGCCGTCATGCTCGGGCTGCTCGGCGCCGGCCTGGTCGCCGCGCTGGGCCGCCGGCCCGCCGCCGGGGCCGCGCTGGTCACCCTGGCCGCCCTGGTCAAGGCGCCCGCCGCGCTGGGGCTCGCCGCCGTCGTCGCCCTCCAGCTCCGCGCGGGCCGCCGCCCGGCGCGCGCCCTGCTGACGACCCTCCTCACGGCCGCGGCCACCACCGTCGCCGCCACCGCCGCGGCCGGCACCGGATACGGCTGGACCACCGCCCTCGACACCCCCGTCTCGACCGGCAACTGGGCCCTGACCAGCCTCCTCGGCGGCGCCACCCGCGACCTCCTGGAGGGCGTCGGCAGCGGCCTCGCCCACCTGGCCGTCCCCGCCTGGCACACCCTGGGCCTGGCCTGCGCCGCCGTGGCCGTGCTCCTGGTCTGGATCCGGCTGCGGCACCGCCCGGTCTACGCCGCCGGCCTCAGCCTCGCCGCGATCGCGGCCCTCGGCCCGGCGATCCGCCCCTGGTACGCCCTGTGGGGCCTCTACCTGATCGCCGCCGCCGCGCCCGTCGCCGTACGCCACCGCGCGGCGGCCGTGGCCGGGGTGCTGGCCCTGGCCGCCCTGCCCGGCGGCGGACCGGCGGACGCGGGCCAGCTGGCCCTGGCCGTCTGCGGCGGCGTCCTCGCCGCGGTCGTGCTGTGGCAGGCCCACCAGTTCCGGCAGACCCGGCCGGCCCCGGCGCTGGACCCGGTCGGATGAGGCGGCCGTCCACCGACCGCGGCCAGCTGGTCCTGGTCCTGGCCCTGGCCGCCGCCGTGACCGTCTTCACCGCGACGGTGCCCCTGTTGCGCGACTGGTTCGACCTGCGCGTCTACCACGGCACCGTGGACAGCTGGATCCACCACGGCGGCCGGATCTACGACTACCGGGTGCCCGGCACGGCGTACGGCTTCACCTACCCGCCGTTCGCGGCCCTCGCCATGCTGCCGATGGCGCTGCTCGGCCTGCCCGCCGCGGTCGCCGTCTGCCTGCTGCTGGACCTGATCGCCCTCGCGGTGGTGCTGCGCGTCCTGGCGGACGGCGCCCGGCGGCGGCCGGGCGGCTACGGCTGGGCCCTGACCGTCTGCCTGCTCGCCCTGTTCGAGCCGCTGCGCGACACCGTCAGCTTCGGGCAGGTCAACCTGATCCTGCTGGCCCTCGTGCTCGCCGACGGACGGCTGCTGGCCACCGGGCGCGGACGGTGGGCGGGCGTCGGCATCGGTCTCGCCGCGGCCGTCAAGCTCACGCCCGCGCTCTTCATCGGCCTGCTGCTGCTCGCCCGGCGGTGGCGGGCGGCCGGTGTCGCGACGGCCGTGGCCGCCGGGGCGACCGCGCTGGCCGCCTGGGCGGTGCCGGACGCCTCCCGCTTCTACTGGACCCACGCGGTGTGGGACACCACCCGCGTCGGCCGCCTCGACTACGTCTCCAACCAGTCCCTCCAAGGGGTGCTGGCCCGGCTCGGCGAACCGGACCGGGCGGTGTGGGCGGCGGCGGTGCTGCTGGTCCTCGGCGGGTGGGCGTGGCGGACCCGCCGGGCCCTGGCCGCGGCGGACTGGACGGCGGCCTTCGCCCTGACCGGACTGGCCGCGTGCCTGGTCAGCCCGGTCACCTGGGTGCATCACCTGGTGTGGCTGCTGCCGTCGTTCGCGGTACTGCTGCGCACCGGGCACCCGCGCCTCGCGGGCGCCCTGTACGCGGTGCTGTGCACCAGCGTGGTCTGGCTGTGGAGCGACGACGCCTCGGGTGTGGCGGGCTTCCTCGGCGGCAACGCCTACGTCTGGATCACCCTCGGCCTGCTGCTGGCGCTGCCGGCCGGTCACTCCCCGGCCGGCCGGACCGGCACCCGCCGCAGCACCAGCGCCACCGCGCCCGCGCCGAGGCCGGCCGCGGCCGTGACCGCCCCGGCCTCCGTCCAGCCCGGCCCGTCCTCGGCCCGCGCCGCGACAGGTCCCGCCGACGCCTCCGGTCCCGGCCGCGACCGCGCGCGGGGGGTGTCCAGCGAGCCCACCGGATCGACCCGCCCGGCCGACGCGAACCCCCAGTCCAGCAGCGAGCGCGCCTCCTCGTACACGGCGAAGGCACCGCCTTCCTGAGGGTTCATCACCGTCACCACCAGGGTCCGTCCGTCCCGCCGGGCGGCGGCGACGAGGGTGTGCCCGGCGCCGCTGGTGTAGCCGTTCTTGACGCCGACCAGCCCCGGGTAGGCGGCGACCCCGTCCGCTCCGGTCAGCAGCCGGTTGGTGTTCTCGATCGGATACACCTCCCCGCCGCCGCCCGGGAAGAGGGCCGCGGCCCGGGCGCAGTACCGGGCGAACTCCGGGCTGCGCAGCCCCGCCCGGCCGAACAGCGTCAGGTCGAAGGCGGACGAGACCTGGCCCGGCGCGTCATAGCCGTCGGGCGAGCGCACCTCCGTGTCGCGGGCGCCCAGCGCGCGGGCCTTGGCCTGCATCCGGGCGGCCGTCTCGCGCCAGCCGCCGCTGAGCGCGGCCAGCACGTGCACGGCGTCGTTGCCGGAGTTGAGGAACACCCCGTTCCACAGGTCGGCGACCCGGTAGGAGCGCCCCTCGGCGACCCCGACCAGACTGCTGCCCGGACCGACCTCGGCCAGTTCCCCGGGGCGCACCTCGTGGCGGATGCCGCCCGGCAGCACGGGCAGCACGGTGAGGGCGAACAGGGTCTTCAGGGTGGAGGCGGGCGGCAGCCTGCGGTGCGCGTCGTGCGCGGCCAGCACCTGACCACTGCCGGCGTCGGCCACCACCCAGGACAGGGCGGAGACATCGGGGAGCCCCGGCGCCCCGGGACGCGGGCGGACCTGGGTGCCGGAGCGGTGCAGCAGGCCGGGCTGCGGGGCCACCGCCCCCGGCCCGACGGCCGGGCCGGGGTCCGGCGGCCGGGTGCGGACCGCCGCCGCGGCGGGCGCCAGGGCCAGCAGCCCCAGCGCGCACAGCGCGCATCCGGACAGGACCAGCCGGGAAGAAAGTCCGATAGTCATACCGCAAACGTAGGAATGGGTCGGCTCCACGCCACCCCGCCAGGGCCGAGTGGCGGGGGCGGGCACCCGGATGCCGCACGGGCCGCAGGGGGCCGCAGGGGGCCGTCGGGCGGCGGCCGGGGGAGGGGCTGCCGGGCTGCGGCCCGGTGGCGGTCCGTCAGCCGGTGGGCAGCGTCGGCTGGACGCGCCGCAGGAAGGCGGCGTTGTCCGGCGTCTCGCGCAGGCGCTCGATGAGCGTCTCCAGAGCGCCGTGCCCGTCCCGCGTCCGCAGCGCCCGCCGCAGTCCGGCCACGGCCGCCGACTCGGCCGGGGGCAGCAGCAGTTCCTCCCGCCGGGTACCGGATCCGTCGATGTCTACGGCCGGGAAGAGCCGGCGGGTGGCCGGCTCGCGGCTCAGCCGCAGCTCCATGTTGCCGGTGCTCTTGAGCTCCTCGAAGAAGAACTCGTCGGCCCGGGAACCGGTCTCCACCAGCGCGGTGGCGAGGATGGTGAGCGAGCCGCCCTCCTCGGCCTGCCGGGCGGCGCCGAAGAAACGCTTGGGCCCGGTCAGCGAGCCCGCGTCGACACCGCCGCTGAGGGTGCGCCCGCCGGGACCCGCGGCGTTGTTGTGCGCCCGGCACAGCCGGGTGAGCGAGTCGAGCAGGACGACGACGTCCTCACCGGCCTCGACGAGCCGCTTGGCCCGTTCGATCACCAGCTCGGCCAGCGCGATGTGCTGCCGGGGTGTGCGGTCGAAGGTCGAGGCGTAGACCTCGCCGCGCACCGAGCGCCGCATGTCGGTGACCTCCTCGGGCCGTTCGTCGAGCAGCAGGACCATCAGCCGGCACTCGGGGTGGTTGCCGGACACGGCGGCCGCGATCTGCTGGAGCAGTACGGTCTTGCCGGTCTTCGGCGGGGCCACGAGCAGACCGCGCTGGCCCTTTCCGACCGGGGCCATCAGATCGAGGACGCGTCCGGCCAGGCCCGCCGCCGGGTGTTCCAGGCGCAGCCGCCGGTGCGGATGGAGCGGCGTCAGATCGGCGAACCGCCGCCGCGCGGCCGGCCGCTGCGGCGTACGGCCGTCGACCCGGACGACGTCGGTCAGGGTGTGCCGGTCGTCGCGTACGCCTTCGACGAGATCTCCCACCCGCAGGCCGTACCGGCGGATCAGCGCCGCGGGGAGCCGCGCGTCCGCGGGGGCGGGCAGCAGACCGGTGCCGCGCAGGTGGCCCCTGCCGCCCGCGTCCAGGTCGAGGACGCCGCTGACGGTCTGGGCCGGGGCCTGCTGGACGGGAGGGCGTTCGAGTGTGGTGGTCATGAGGGGGTCCTACCTTTCAAGGGTGGTCGCTCTGGTCATTCGTAAGATCGGAGGGCCCAGGGGTTCTGGGTATGGCTGTCATGTGGGCGCCGTTGGCAAGGCTCAAAGGACTTGGCCGCCCGGAGCCCCGCGACGACTCGACCGCCGATTGGGAGACGCGACTCGATCGCTGCTGTAGGACAACGTCGGCGAGGTCGTCTGCGGGGGTCCTTTCGAGGACGGCGGACGGGAGGAGCGCGTGGGGGAGGGGGAGGCCGTGCGGGCCGGGCCCAGGGGGCACATCCGCGGGCGGCGGGGAACAGCACCCCGGCGACGACGGGAGGACCCGCTCGCGGGGTGGTGTGGGAAGGCCGCCGCTCCGAACGGAACGGACGGACGGTTCCGGCGAACCGGGAGAAGAACTGCACCGGCGCCCCGAAAGAGAGGGGGGCTTACACGAGTGCTGAAGTCAGCGTACCACGGCGAAGGCGGCCTGTCCCCTGGCCTGTCCCCTGTTTCGTCTCCCGGCCCGGGTCCGGCCGGGGGCGCCGTGAGGGCCCGCCGCCACCTTCCCGTCCGCCTCGGCGACAGGCCCTAAGCTGACCGGATGTCCCGCTCCCAGGCTCCCACCCTGCGTGAACTCGCCGTCCAGGCGCTGTCGTCGGTCGAGCACGGCTACGACCTGCTGGCCCCGAAGTTCGACCACACCCCGTACCGCACCCCGCAACGGGTGCTGGACGCCGTCGCCGCCGCGCTGCTGCCGCTGGGTCCCTTCCAGGCGGGCCTCGACCTGTGCTGCGGCACCGGCGCGGGCATGGACGTCCTGACCCGCCTGTGCCGCGGGAGCGCCACGGGCGTCGACTTCAGCGCGGGCATGCTGGAGGTCGCCCGGCGGCCGGTCCGCCCCGCCGGGCCCACGGTCTCCTGGGTCCGCGCCGACGCCCGCGCCCTGCCGTTCACCGGGGCGTTCGACCTCGTGGTGAGCTTCGGCGGGTTCGGCCACTTCCTCCCCCGTGAACTGCCGGGACTCTTCGGCGAAGTGCACCGCGCGCTGCGGCCGGGCGGCCGCTTCGCCTTCCCCGTCGCGGCACCGCCCCGGCCGGGCTCCCGGGCCTACTGGGCACTGCTCGGCTTCGACACGGCGATGCGGGTGCGCAACGCCGTGTGGCGACCGCCGTTCGTCATGTACTACCGGACCTTCCGGCTCGGTGACGTACGCCGGGAACTGGTCCGGGCCGGTTTCCGGGTCGACCTGCGTCCCCTGCCCGGCTTCGGGCGGCGGCCCGACGGCGCTCCGCGCGCCCGCCTGGTCACCGCCCGCAAGCCCTGAGGCTCCGTCAGAGCCGGCCGCTCAGCCAGCGCACCCTGGCGGCCTGCTGGAACGGCCCGCCGCCCTCGTGGTCGTTGAACTCGTAGACCTCGATGTCCTTGTCCTCGTGGGCCCAGGCGTTGAAGGCCGCGAACACCGTCGAGGGCGGGCAGGTCAGGTCCTCCAGCGCCGCCGAGAACAGCGCGGGAGCCCGGCCGCGGGCCGCGAAGTGCACCCCGTCGAAGTAGGACAGCGTCCGCTGGACGTCCTGGGCGCGGCCCCGGTGCGTCTTCAGGTACAGGCCGATCTCCCGGTAGGGGTGCCGGTCGGTGAGCGTGGTCGCGCGCGGGAAGTCGCACAGGAACGGCACGTCGGGCGCGACCGCCGTCAGGTCCGGTACCAGGCCGCCCACGGCGACGGTGATGCCGCCGCCCTGGCTGGCACCGAGGACGACGGTGCGCGCGGCGTCGGTCAGCGGGTGCGAGCGGGCCGCCTCGACGGCGCGCACCGCGTCCGTGTACACCCGGCGGTAGTAGTAGTTCTCCGGCGCGTCCACGCCCTTGGTCATGAACCCCGGGTACGAGGGGGCGCCGCCGACGGGATCGGGCGTGTCGCCCCCGCCGCCCCAGCCGCTTCCCTGGCCGCGGGTGTCCATCACGAAGTGCGCCCGGCCGGTGGCGGCCCACAGCAGGTGCTCGTGCGGCAGGCCGCGTCCGCCGCCGTAGCCGATGTACTCGACGACCAGCGGCAGCGGTTCCTCGGCGCCGGCCGGCAGGTTCAGCCAGCCCTTCACCGGGTGGCCGCCGAACCCGGCGAACGTCACGTCGTACGTCCGCACCTCGGTCAGTCCCGTGTCGACCGGCTCGAAGCGGGCGTCCAGGTCGTGTTCGCGGGACTCCTGGAGCGTCTTGCTCCAGAACGCGTCGAAGTCCTCCGGCTCGGTCGCCGCGCTGCGGTAGTCGCGTAGTTCGTCGAGCGGAAGGTCGAACAGGGCCATCGAGAACCGCCTTCGGGTGAGGGACGGCGCCGGACCGTCCGGATGATCACACCGTACGTGAGTGATCGGAGGACTCGCCAGGTCCTGACCGAAAACAACCGTGCCCGAAGCTGCTCCGGCAGATCCGACCTCAAGCGTCGTGACTGGTCACAGAGGTTTCGCGGGAGAGAGGCCGGTCCGGAGTGCGGTCTCGGTGGGGTACCTCGGTGGCGAAGGTGATCGGATCAGGCGTCACGGTGCGTCCACTGCGGTTCGGCACGGGCCCAGGCGCGGTCCCACTCCGCCATCCGGTGCCGCAGCGCCACCCGGCGCACCGCGCAGTGCCCCAGCAGGACCACGGCCGCCGAGACCGCCGTGGCGCACGCGCCCATGGTGACCGCGTGCCGCCAGACCGTGGCACCGTCGGCCGGCGGCGGCACGCTCCGGCCCCGCGCGTCGAGCCACACGGTCACGGTCTCGCCGTACCGGGTCTCGGCCGGCAGCCGTGCCGTGGTGGTCCGCGGCGTCTCGTCCGGCTCGCTCCAGCGCACCGTGGTCCGGTAGGAGTGCTGCCCGCCGGACTGCACCGAGGGCAGCGTCTCGGGAGTCGCGCCGACCACCTCGGCGCGCACCTGCCGGCGCTCGGCCCGCTGCTCGGCGGCGACCGCCTGCGCCTGGCCGTGCGCCCAGCACGCCGTGGCCGCTCCCAGCGCCGGGGCGCCCACCAGCAGCAGTACGGCCACGACCAGTACCGTCCACGCCTCGATCACGTCGCACCGGCGCCGCAGTGGATTGCGCCGCCAGCGCCAGCCGCGCACCCGGGTTCGCATCTCGTCCTCCTCGCCGTCACCGCGGCCGGAGGCCGGCCGGCCACATGGGTTCCCGGCCCCTCGGCGTCCCGCCCGCGTACGAGTACGCGCACGGTCCTGGTACCCCGTCCGGCCGGTCCGTTCACCGCGCCGCCCGCCACCGCCGGACGACCGCTCCGCGCCGCCGGTCAGGTGCCCAGCCGCGGGGCGGGAAAACGCGGCCGGGACGGGACCGGAAGGCGTGGTCGGGACGAGACCCGAAGAGGCGACCGGGAAACCGGGCCGAAGGGCGCCGCCGGAGAATCCGGGTGGTGCGGTGCGGTGAGGCGCCGCGCCTCCGCTCGGCCGAAGCGCCTGATGCGCCTCCGCTCGGCCGAAGCGCCCACCGCGCCTCCGCTCAGCCGAAGCGCTCGACGCGGATCCGGTCGACCGGCTGCCCGGACGCCACCAGCAGGCGTGAGGCGTGCTCGGCGAAGGAGTTGGACCCGCACACGTACGCCTCCCAGCCACCGTCCGGCCGTTCGGCCAGCAGCGGAGCCAGGTGGGCGGCGGTCAGCCGGCCCACGGGCCACCCCCGCGGCGCGGACCGGGTGAACACCCGCGTCGTCTCCGCGCCGTACTCCCGCGCGTAGAGGAGGTCCTCGGGGCTGCGCGCGGACACCACCAGCCGCAGCGGCACCGACAGGTTCCGCGCCCGGTGGTGCCGCACCATCGACATCAGCGGTACGACGCCGGAACCGGCGCCGACCAGCAGCGCGGGCCGGTCGCCGGGCCAGGCGAAGAACCCGCTCAGCGGCCCCCGCACCTCGACCCGGTCACCGGGCCGGGCCACCGTGTGGAACCAGCCGGAGACCTCGCCGTCCGCGACCCGGTCCAGGGTCAGCTCGATGTGCCCGGAGCCGTCCGGCGCGGAGGCCAGCGAGTAGTGGCGCTGGGCCGTGTAGCCGTCCTCGGCGGTGAGCCGCAGCAGCAGGTGCTGACCGGGCAGGTGACCGGCCCAGCCGGGCACCGCGAACCGGAACGTGGCCGCGCGCGGCGTCTCCCGGCGGATCTCGGTGAGCGTGGCGGTCTGCCAGCGGGCCGCGACCCGCTCGTCCACGGCGATCCGCCCGGGCACGGCGAACCGCGTGCGCGGCACGGGGGCCGCCGTCGTCTCAGTCACCGGAGTACCTCTGTTCCTCCCACGGGTTGCCGCGCGCGTGGTAGCCGTTGCCCTCCCAGAAGCCCGGCTCCTCGTGGTCGAGCAGTTCCAGGCCCGCGACCCACTTCACGCTCTTCCAGAAGTACAGGTGGGGCACGATCAGCCGCGCCGGGCCGCCGTGCTCGGGGTCGAGCGGCCGGCCGCCGGACGACCAGACGATCCAGGCCCGCCCACCGGTCAGGTCGGCGAGCGGCAGGCCCGCCGTGTAGCCGGTGTGCGCGTAGGCCACGGCGTGCGTGGCGGACGGCAGCGGACCGGCCGCCGCCAGGAAGGAGTCCAGGGACACGCCCTCGAACCGCATCCCGAACTTCGACCAGCCCGTCACGCAGTGGATGTCGCCCTCGTACGCCGCCCCGGGCAGCTCGTGGGCCTGCTCCCAGGTCCAGACGCGGGGCTCGGCCACCAGTCCGCCGACGCGGAAGGACCAGTCGGCGGCGGCCAGGTCGGGGGTGACCTCGGCGGACAGCACCGGCCAGTCGTCGCGCGCGTCGTACTGGCCGGGCGGCAGCCCCGGACGGACGGCGCGGGGGCGTCCGGTGAAGCCTCGGGTGGTGTTCATGCGGTGGTGCCTTTCGGGCCGCCGGGGAAGGGCGGCGTGCGAACCGTGCGGGAGTGGTCTTCCACAGTACGGGTACGGGTACGGGTACGGGCGCGGGCCGGGACTACGCGCCCGGGCCGGGACGCCGGTGGGGCGCGGGCCACGCGTTGTACCGCGCCAGGTAGCGGGCGAACCGTACGAGGTCCTCCTCCGGCCAGTCCGCGAGACGCTCCCGGAACGCGGCACGGCGGCTCTCGGTGACCTGGGCCAGGATGCGCCGTCCCGCTTCCGTCAGGTGCAGGACCTGCACCCGGGCGTCGTCGGGGTCCGGGCGCCGCTCGACGAGGCCGGTCCGCTCCAGGGCGGTCACCTGGCGGCTGACGGTGGACTTGTCCAGCGCGTAGTGCGCGGCCAGGTCCGTGGCCCGGCAGCCGTCCCGCTCCTCCAGGTGCCCGAGCAGGGTGTACGACACGAGTGAGAGCTCGGGATGCATCCGGCCCGCCGAGGAGCGGGCCCGCCGGGCGAAGACCGTCAGCTCGCGGTGGATGACCTCCTCCGCGTCGCCCGCCCCGGGGGCGGCCGGCATCTCCTCGGACCTGTCGGGTGCCGTCACGGGACCTCCTTCACGCACTTGGTTGCATCATACAACTTCGTGTGGGGTGCCGGTGGGGTCCGGAGCCGTCGCCGTCCGGCCGTGGGCGTGCGCATACGCGTGCGCACGCGCGTGTGTACGGGCGGGTGCTGCGGTGACGCGAGGGGCGTGGTGGAACGGGAGTCCCTGTGCCGAGTGAGTGACCTCTGCGGGAAGGGCCGGCCGGTCGGGGCGGCAGGGGACCTCGGGGGCGGGGGCGGGGGCGGGGGCGGGGGTGCCGGTGGGTCGCGTGAGGCGGGGTGGCGTCCGTCGTCCCGGGGGCGGGCGTCGCGATCGGGTGACGCGTCCAGGGGCACCCGGTCCGGCGTCGGACGGCGCCTCCCCGCGGCGACCGGAGTGATCGTCGCGGGTGATCGTCGCGGGCGTCGGACCGTTCGGACCGGACCGGGGACGCCAGGGCGTGAGGGGAGCTGTCGCCGCGTTCCCGGACCACGGACGCGCCCCGTGCCGCCGGACGCGCCCCGTGCGCCGGACGCGGAGAGGGCGCGGGCGGCCAGGACATCCGGCACCGTTCGGGACGGCCGCGGCGACCAGGCGACCGGGAACGGGTCCAGGACTCACTCCCGCTCACCGGCCAGGGACGGTAGTGTGACCGACGGCCGCGGACCGTCCCGGCCGTCGTGGCCGAGGAGGTGGGACCCATCACCGCTGTGTCGGCGCGGGCGTTCTCATCCCTCGGCGGCCGGGTCACCCCCGGCAGATGACCGCGAGAGCGCCCTTCGGTACCCGAAAGGCTCCTCGTCCTCCATGTCCTCACCGTCTTCTCCCTCCCCTTCCGCACCGCCTTCCTCCCGTGACCGGATCGTGGCCGCGCTGCGCGCCGCGGGCTGCGTCTTCGCCGAGGACGAGGCGGAGCTGATCCTCTCCGCGGCCCGCACCCCCGATCAGATCACCGCCCTGGTGGACCTCCGGGTCACCGGTCTTCCGCTCGAACTCGTCGTCGGCTGGGCCGAGTTCCGGGGTCTGCGGATAGCCGTGGAGCCCGGTGTCTTCGTCCCCCGCCGCCGCACCGAGTTCCTCGTCGAGCAGGCCCTGGCACACGCCCCGGACGCCTCCGTCGTCGTCGACCTGTGCTGCGGCTCGGGCGCGGTCGGCGCGGCCCTGGCCGCCGGGCTCGACGCGCCCGAGGTGCACGCCGCCGACATGGACCCGGTGGCGGTGCGCTGCGCCCGCCGCAACCTCGCCGCGGCCGGCGGCCGGGTCCACGCGGGGGACCTGTTCGAGGCGCTGCCCACCGCGCTGCGGGGCCGTGTCGACCTCCTCGCGGCCAACGTGCCCTATGTGCCGACCGCGGAGGTGCCCCTGCTGCCCGCCGAGGCCCGCGACCACGAGCCCCCGCTCGCCCTGGACGGCGGCGCCGACGGGCTCGACGTGCTGCGCCGGGTCGCCGAGGGCGCCGGGCACTGGCTCGCTCCCGGCGGCTGTCTCCTGGCCGAGACGAGCGAACGCCAGGTCCCCGCCGCCCTCGACATCCTCGCCCGGGCCGGTCTGGTGGCCCGGGTGGCGGTGTCCGAGGAGCTGTACGCCCATGTGGTGATGGGGGTGCGGCGCTAGGCCGTGCCCGCGGAGCGCCTCCGTCCGCTCCGAGGGCGGGCCCCGGGGAGCCGTGCGCGCTCTTCGTCGCGCGCCGCCCGGAACCCCCCGCACCGGGCCTGCCCGGGCCTTCGGGCGGTGCGGCGCGAGAGCGTGCGCCGCCCGCCCGCGGGGCGGGAGGGGCTCCGCGGCGCACGGCCCGGCGCGGGGCGCGGCCTGGCGGCGCACAGCTCGCGCGGGGGCGGTGGGCGGCGGGCCGTGGGCGGGCGGCGGGCGGCAGGCCGTGCGCCGAGGACGGCGGGGGGCGGAGCGGGGGCCGTGAAAGCCGAGGTTGGTCTGTACATGACCTGTCGGGCCGGGCCACACTGTGCGCCGTACACCACTCCCCTCCGCCCCCACCGAGGAGCCGACCCATGCCCTTCGACGCCCGGCAACGTTGTCAGGCCGTCCTCTCCGGGATCGCCGCCAGCGCCCTCGCGGCCGTCCTCGCCGCCGCCCCGCCCGCCTCCGCCGCCTCGTCGGCCGCCACCGCCGACACCTGGACCGAGGTGGGCTCCGACCGCGCCGACCCGCTGACCGAGAGCCAGGGGCTGGCCTCCGTGGAGGTCCCGGCGAACAGCCCCAACCGCTACACGGGCATCGGCACCATCCCGCTCGGCCTCTCCGCCCGCGGCTGGAACCACGTCGGCGACCCCGACGCCTCCTACGACGGCCACTACGTCGAGCCGTACCAGCGCGACGACGGGGCCGCGAAGATGTTCCGGGTGCAGGCGCCCGACGGGACCTGGACGGAGTACACCCACACGCTCGGCTCCGGCGAGGCGCTGAACAACTCCTGGGCCGCGATCTCACCGGACGGCCAGTGGATGCTGTCCGGCGAGTGGGGCACCATGAACCGGCTGCTGGTCTTCCCGACCCCGGGCGTCAACCCCGCCACCTCGCCCTCCGCGAACCTCCCGCAGGCCGCCACCGTGCGCCTCGACCGCCCCGTGCGCGACGTGCAGGGCTGCGACTTCGTCACCGCCACCCGGCTGCTGTGCTCCTCCGACGACCCGGAAGGCGCCCTCTTCGGCATCACCAAGCCGCTCCTCCAGATCGACCTGTCGGCCGCCCCGAGCGGCACCGCCGACGTCACCGGCCAGGTCACCGCCCTGCGGCAGCTGCCGCTGCGCAGCGCCTGCTCGGGCACCTTCGAGGCGGAGGGCGTCGACTACGACCGCCGCACCGGCACCCTGCGCGTGATCGTCGTCTCCCCGGGCTTCTGCGTGCTGACCGACAGCAGGACGTACCGCCTCACCCGCGGCTGAGCCGCGCCGCCTCCCGGTGCGCCACCCCGGACGGCGCGCGGTAGTGCTCCGCCCGGGGTGGTGCTTTTCTTGGTGGGTGGGGGGGGCACGGCCCGAGAGGAGCGAACACCATGGACGCCGAGCGAAGCCACCCGGAATCCGTCTCGGTGGAGCTGAGCGGATGCAGCAAGGAAGACGCCCGGACCGTCTTCGACACCCTGTGCGCCTGCTACGCGTCCGACCGGTGCGCGGACGACGTCCCCCGGGAGTACCACGAGGTGCGGCCCACCGTGTGGCTCGGCACCTTCGACGTGGCCGACGACCTGCGGGGAGAGTGCGGTCCGACCCGGCTGGACGCCACGGTCGACGCCGACGTGCAGGGCGGCTACTGGGCGATCGACCGGTTCCGCACCACCCTGGACTCCCTGTTCACCGTGCGGGACCTGTGCACGGCCTCCGGGGACCAGGAGCGGGAGCTGCACGTCCGCCTGGAGAACCGCCGCTGACCGGCGGGCCCCTGTGCGCGACACCACTTTATGCAACTAGTTGCAAAACGTGGTGGACGTCCTCTACAACAGAGGCACGTCACCGCGCACGGAGGGCCCGATGAGCCGCTACCCCCACCTGCTGAGCCCGCTCGACCTGGGCTTCACCACGCTGCCCAACCGGGTCCTGATGGGTTCCATGCACGTCGGCCTGGAGGAGGCCGAGCGCGGCTTCGAGCGGATGGCCGCCTTCTACGCCGCCCGGGCCCGCGGGGGAGTGGGCCTGATCGTCACCGGCGGCATCGCCCCCAACGACGAGGGCCGCCCCTACGAGGGCGGTGCCAAGCTCACCACCGAGGCGGAGGCGGAGCGGCACCGGACCGTCACCGACGCCGTGCACCGCGAGGGCGGCCGGATCGCCCTGCAGATCCTGCACTCCGGCCGGTACGCCTACCACCGCGACCTGGTCGCCCCCAGCCCGCTGCAGGCCCCGATCAGCGCCCACGTACCCCGCGAGCTGACCGGCGCCGAGGTCGAGCGCACCATCGACGACTACGCCCGCACCGCCCGCCTCGCCCGCGCGGCCGGCTACGACGGCGTCGAGATCATGGGCTCCGAGGGCTATCTGATCAACGAGTTCACCGCCGCGCGCACCAACCACCGCACCGACCGCTGGGGCGGCTCCTACGAGAACCGGACGCGTTTCCCCGTGGAGATCGTCCGCAGGGTGCGCGAGGCGGTCGGCGAGGACTTCATCCTCGTGTACCGGCTCTCCATGCTGGACCTGGTCCCCGGCGGCTCCACCCTCGACGAGGTGATCACCCTCGCCCGGGCCGTCGAGGCCGCCGGAGCCACCCTCATCAACACCGGCATCGGCTGGCACGAGGCCCGGATCCCCACCATCGCCACCTCCGTGCCGCGCGGCGCCTTCACCTGGGTGACCAGGCGGCTGATGGGCGAGGTGTCCGTACCGCTCGTCACCACCAACCGCATCAACACCCCGGAGCTGGCCGAGCGGTTGCTCGCCGACGGGACCGCCGACATGGTCTCGATGGCCCGCCCGATGCTCGCCGACCCCGACTTCGTCGCCAAGGCGGCGGCCGGCCGCCCCGAGGCGATCAACACCTGCGTCGGCTGCAACCAGGCCTGCCTGGACCACACCTTCAGCGGCAGGATCACCTCCTGTCTGGTCAACCCGCGCGCCTGCCACGAGACGGAACTCGTCCTGGCCCCCGCCCGGCTGCGCAAGCGCGTCGCCGTCATCGGCGCCGGACCGGCCGGGCTGGCCTGCGCCGTGACCGCGGCCGAACGCGGCCACCGGGTCACCCTGTTCGACGCCGCGGCCGGGATCGGCGGCCAGCTCGACGTGGCCCGCCGGGTCCCCGGCAAGCAGGAGTTCGACGAGACGCTGCGCTACTTCCGCACCCGGCTCGACGACGAGGGCGTGGACGTCCGCCTGAACACCACCGTCACCGCCGCCTGCCTCGACGGCTACGACGAGATCGTCGTCGCCACCGGCGTCACCCCGCGCGTCCCCGACATCCCCGGCGTCGGCCACCCGAGCGTCGTCGGCTACCTGGACGTCCTGCACGGCGGCGCCCCCGTCGGCGACCGCGTCGCGGTCCTCGGCGCCGGCGGCATCGGCTTCGACGTCGCCGCGTACCTCACCGACGCCGGCGACCGGGCCCACGAGGACCCGGAGACGTACTTCCGCCACTGGGGCGTCGACCCGGACTACCGCGCACCCGGCGGCCTGGCCGCCCCCGAGCGCCCCGCCCCCCGGCGCACCGTCCACCTGCTCCAGCGCCGGACGGCCAAGGTGGGCGCCGGACTCGGGAAGACCACCGGGTGGATCCACCGCGCCGAGCTGAAGCACCGCGGCGTCACCATGGTCCCGGGCGCCCGCTACGACCGGATCGACGACGCCGGGCTCCACGTCACCGTCGGCGGCGCGAGCACGGTCCTGGAGGTCGACACCGTCGTCCTGTGCACCGGCCAGGAACCGCGCCGGGACCTCTACGACGACCTGGTCGCCGCCGGCCGCCGCGCGCACCTGATCGGCGGCGCCGAGGCGGCCGCCGAACTGGACGCCAAGCGCGCGATCGCGCGGGGCACCGAGCTGGCGGCGAGCCTGTAGGACCGCCCGCGGCCGTCCCTAGGATGAGCCCATGTCACTCCCGCACGCGATCCTCACCGCCCTGCTCGAAAAGCCGTCGTCGGGACTGGAACTGACCCGCCGGTTCGACCGGTCGATCGGCTACTTCTGGTCGGCGACGCACCAGCAGATCTACCGCGAGCTGGGAAGACTGGAGGACGCGGGACTGATCCGGGCCCTGCCCGCCGAGCAGCCGGCCCGCGGCCAGAAGAAGGCGTACGAGGTGCTGCCCGCGGGCCGCGCCGAACTGGCCCGCTGGACCGCCGCCGCGCAGGACCCCAAGCCGCTGCGGGACGCGATGCTGCTGCGGCTGCGGGCCGCGGCGGTGGTCGGCACCGAGGGGATCGAGGCGGATCTGCGCCGCCACCTGGAGCTGCACGAGGCGCAGTTGGCCGAGTACCGGGAGATCGAGCGGCGCGACTTCCCGCCGGGCAGGGACGGCGCCGAGGACCGGCTGCGGCATCTGGTGCTGCGGGCCGGGATCGATCTGGAGACCTTCTGGACACGGTGGCTGCGGCACGCGCTCACCGACTTCCCCCAGCCGCCGGACCCCGGGCGCGAGGTCTGAGGCGTACGGGCTCAGAACCGGTACGGCTTCGCGCGGCGGCGCAGGAACCAGGACGCGGCGATGACACCGGAACCCACCAGGGCGCCGCCCGCCGCCAGCGTGGCCGTGCCGTAGTCCCTGACCGCGCCGCCGACGCCGCCCATGACGCCCCGGGACGGCGCGGCCGTCGCGGAGATCGTCGGCCTGTTCGACGGCGAGGGGGAGGCGGTGCGGGACACGATGACGCTCTGGGTGCCGGCGGTGCTGTTGTTCGAGCACATGACGACGACCGTGTAGGTGCCGGGGCTGACGTTCGACCACGCGGCCGTCTGACTCGCGCTGGTGCCCGACAGCGCCACCTGACGGCCCTGGGCGAAGCTGGACTGGCCGCTGCCCAGCAGGGAGGCCGTGCCCCAGCTGCCGTTGAGCTGGGCGCAGGCGGAGGTGGAGACCGAGACCGTGGCCCCGGTGGTGCTCACGGAGATGCCGGGGCCGGCGGCGGCCGGACCGGCGGTCAGGGCGAGGGGCAGCGCGGCGGCTGCCACGAGCGGCCCGGAGCAAAGGAGCGGCTGGGAGATGCGCATGTGGACTGCCCTTTCGACAGCACGGTCGGCGGCACGTCCCCTGCGCCGCCGGACCGGCGGCGGCCCGTGCCGTCTCACGGGCAGCCAACAGGACCGCGGCCGACGCCGCATGCCCGGCGCAGCCGGGCAGGTGACGTGCGCGGCGGTACGGCGCCGGATCCCGCGGGCGGGCACGGGCGGCCCCGGCGTGCCGGCCACCTCCGGGACCCGCCCGGTGCCGGGCCCGGCCGGCGGGGCCCCTTCCCGTCCGGGACCGCGCGGCACAGCGGCCCGGTCCGCCGTCCGGCGCCCACCGCCGTGCACGGCCCGCCTCGCCTCCAGCGCGTGCGGACCGCAGGAGGGCGGCCGCGTCCGGGAGCGCCGCTTCGGCGCGGTGGTGGCGAGCGGCCTCGACGGCACGCACCCCGTCGCCCCGGAGCGCCCGTCGGCGGGCGCTCCGGAGCCGTACGGTCACCCCTGGGCGCCCGTGACGACGGTCCGTTCCGCCGACCAGCCGCCCCAGGTGCCGTCGGGCAGCTTCGCCCGCACCCGTACCCGGTGCCTGACGCCGGGCTCGCGGCCCGCGTAGAAGCTGTGCTCCGCCCGGTCGCGCGGGGCGGCACCGCCGTAGACCAGTGAGGTGGCCGGCGCTCCGTCGAGCTGGATCCGGTACTCGGTCACCACGCCGTCCGTGACCGGCGGCACCCAGCTGAGGTCGATGTGGTACGCCCCGTCCGCGCGGTGGCTGCCGGCGCGCAGCGCGGTGGGCGCGGTGGCCCGCCCGTCGTCGGCGCCCGGCGTGGTGATCCGGACGGCCCCGCCGGCCGCCGAGACGTTGCCGGCCGCGTCCCGGGCCCGGACCGTGAAGGCGTAGCGGTGACCGGGCCGCAGCCCCGTCACCACGGCCGCCGTCCGGTCCCCGCCCACGCTGTGGACCCTGCTGTCGCCCTGCAGGACGTCGTAGGAGACCACACCCCGGTCGTTCGCCGCCGCGCTCCAGGAGAGCCGGACGGCACGGCCGCCGGCGGCCCGCCCCCGGACGTCGGAGGGCGGGGCGGGCGGCGCGTGGTCCTCCGCGGCGGCCGCGGGCGTGGTCGCCCGCGCCTGTGCGCTCGGCGGCCCCGTACGCCCGTCCTCGTCGCGCGCCCGCACGGTGAAGGCGTACGCGGTGGACGGCCGGAGCCGGGTGACGTCCACCATGCGCTGCGAGCCGGGCACCTCCCGCACCCTCGTCCGCCCGCGGTAGACCTCGTAGCCGTCGGCGCCGGCGACCGTGTTCCACATCACGTGCACGCTGGTCGCGGTCCCGGCCGCGGCGGTGACCCCCGTCGGCGCCCCGGGCGGCGGCTCGTTTCCGCCCCCGGCCGCGCCTCCCCAGCCGCAGGAGGCGGCCAGCGCCGAAGCGGCGCAGAGCAGGGCGGCGCGGGGGAGGGGGCGCGGCCGGGGGCGGCCGGCGGGAGCGGATACGGCTGGCACGGCGCTGCCTCCCGGACGGTCCGGCGGAACGGTCCGGACCAATATGGTCTCGTTGGCGCGGTCACGACAAGAGGGCGGAGGTCGCGGTCACTCGGAAGGGTTACGTATGCTGATGTCCATGACGGCCCAACTCCCCGGCTCGACCGGTCAGTTGGGTCCAAGGCGCGAACCGCTGTCGTCGCTGTGCCGCGCCGTGCGGGCGGCCGGAGCCGAGCAGGCGCCGGCCGCCCGCCTCCCGTCGGCGTGTCCGGCGTGCGCCGTCTGGCCCCCCTCCGGTGGCCGCGCGGTGGCCGCGGCCGGACAGTGGAGCTGAGTACCCGTCAGTTCCCGCCGAGGTCCAGGAGAGCCCCATGAAGCGCGTCCAGTCCCTCACGCTCGTCGCGGCCGGCGCCGCCCTGCTCGCCCCGACGACGCTTCCCGACGCGGCCCCGCCCCGCCCCGGCGCCGCGACCCATGCCCGCACCGCCTTCGAGGAAGTCCGGGAGAAACCGGGCGACGACGCCGTCACCGCCGCCGGCCTGCTGGCCAAGGTGCGCGACTGCGACCCCGTCGCGCCCGGCCGCTACCGCGGCGACGCCGGCGAGCCGGCCGACATCCCGGTGTGCGGGACGGCCGGCGCGGTGTTCTGGACGGCGGACCTGGACGTCGACTGCGACGGCCGGCCCGGCGCCCGCTGCAACCGCGGCACCGACCCGGTCTTCACCGCCTCCACCGCCGTCACGCAGTCGGACGGCCGCCCGCTGGACGCCGAACACCTGCCGTACATCGTCGTGCCCGGTCCCGACGCCGCCTGGAACCACCGTGACCACGGCGTCACCGGCGGCTCGGTCGCGGCCGTGGTCTACCGGGACCGGGTGCGGTACGCGGTCGTCGGCGACGTCGGCCCGCGGGGCGTGGTCGGCGAGGGGTCCTACGCCCTGGCCGAGGAACTCGGCATCCGGCCCGACCCGCGCGCCGGCGGGGCGCCCTCGGGCGTCACGTACATCGTCTTCAAGGACAGCCGGATCGACGCCGTCGAGGACCGGTCGGCCGCCGAGCGGACGGGGGAACGGCTGGCACGCCGGTTCCTGACGGCGCCGTAGGCGCTGATCCGGCACCGCCGCGCCACGGAGCGACCACGGACGCGCCGCGCCGCCGCCACCCGCCGGGAGCGGTCAGGGCCGGGCGGTGAGGTAGCCGCCCATCGTGGTGAAGTACTCGGTCGCGGGGCACTCGTGGCCCTCCTCGGTGCGTACGCGGGTGAGGGCGAGGCCGTGGTTGCGGCCCCGGCGGGCGTCGGCCCCGGCGACGATCACGACACCGTCGCCCTCCCGGTGGAAGACGCGGCCGGGGGTGCCGCCGTAGCGGCCCCGGGACACGAAGGCGGCGAGGACCTCCAGGCGCCTGCCCCTGTGGAAGGTGAACGCCGCCGGATACGGGGCGGACTGGGCGCGGATCAGGCGGTGGAGGTCCTCCGCGGGCCAGCCCCAGTCGATCCGGATGTCCTCCTCGGCGCGCTTGTGGAAGAAGGAGGCCCGGGAGCGGTCCTGCGGGGTGAACTCGGTCTCCCCGGCGGCGATGCGCTCCAGCGCGCCGATGGTGACCGGGGCGATGAGGTCGGCGGTCTTGTGGAACAGGTCGGTCGCCGTGTCCGCCGGCCCGACGGGGACGGCACGCTGGACGACGATGTCCCCGGCGTCGAGTTCCTCGTTCATCATGTGGGCGGTGACCCCGACCTCCGGTTCGCCGTTGAGGAGCGCCCGGATGAGGGGCGAGAAGCCGGCGTACTGCGGCAGCAGCGAGTCGTGGACGTTGAGGGTGCCGTGGCGGGGCAGGGAGTAGATCCGCGGGGGAATCCAGGTGCGCCAGTTGTTGGCCACGATGATGTCCGGCTCCGCCTTCTCCAGGAGGCCGGCCAGTTCCTCGTCGTCGGGCCGGTCGCGGATGACGACGGGAACGCCGTGGGCGGCGGCCAGATCGGCGACGGAGTCGTTCCAGATCCTCTCGTAGGCGTGCTCGCTCCTGGGGTGCGTCACGACCGCGGCCACGTCGTGGCCGGAGTCCAGGAGAGCCCGCAGCGTCCGGTGCCCCCAGGTCTGGTAGCCGAACATGACGACCCGCATGGAGGTCTCTCCCAGGAACGGCACTCGACTGAATGTGAGTAAAGCAAGCCTTACCTAACGGAGCAATGGGGCAGCCGCGGTGTGCTGTTGGGGCAGTGTTCGGTATCCGGACTCCGGTGTACGGGTCTGCCGTTCCCGGGCCGTCGTTAGCGTGCGCCCGTTCCAACGACGAGCAGGGGAGCGATCATGCAGAGACCCACCGGCGCGCACACACCCGGCTGCGCCTGCCCCGTCACCGCGGACCCCGACGGCGACGGCGTCGCCGCGTCGAGCCGCCGCGCCTTCCTCCGGCGGGCGAGCGCGCTCGGCGCGGGCGCGGGCGCGGCCGGGCTGCTGGCACCGGGCCCCGCGCACGCGGCCGGTGCCGACCGGAGCGGCCGGGGAGCGGACGACGACGACCCCTACGGCCGGACCACGGCGTCCCGCGGGCCGCGGGGCACATGGCGCCCGGACCCGGACAGTCCCCGGTTCACCGTCGTCGTGATGCCCGACACCCAGTACCTGTTCGACCAGGACCGCATCCACCCGGCCCCGGTGGAGGCGTCCTTCCGCTGGGTCCTGGACCCCGAGGGCCGCGCGGGCGGCAACGACGAGAACATCGTCTTCCTGGCCCACCTGGGCGACGTGACCAACAACGGGCTCGCCGCGGAGTACGCCGCGGCGACCGAGGTCTTCGGCCTGCTGGACCGCGCGGGCGCCTCCTACGGCGTGCTGGCCGGCAACCACGACGTCAGCGGTGACGACCAGCGCGGTGACACCCCCTACCTGGACACCTTCAGAGTCGCCCGGGCGAAGAAGCGGCCCAGCCACCACTCCTCCAGCCCCGACGGCTACAGCACCGCGCACGTCTTCCGCGCCGGCGGCCGGGACTGGATGCTGCTCGCCCTGGACTGGCGGCTGTCGGAGTCCGGCTTCGCCTGGGCCGGCTCGGTCATCGCCGACAACCCGACGCTCCCGGTGATCGTCACCACCCACGAGATCGTCGGCTCCTACGACGACGGCACGGCCGGCCTGTCCGACTACGGGCAGCGACTGTGGGACCGGCTCATCAAGGGCAACGACCAGATCTTCCTCACCCTCAACGGGCACTACTGGCCGCCCGGCAGCACCGTCATGAAGAACGACGCCGGTCACGACGTGCACCTGCACATCACCAACTACCAGGACCGCTACTACGGCGGCGCCGGCATGGTCCGCTCCTACCGTTTCGACCTCGACCGCGGCCGGATCGACGTCGCGACCTTCTCCCCGTGGATCCGCGAACTGGCGGCGGACGGGGAGCTGAACGCGCTTGCCGCCCAGGAACTGGAACTCACCTCCGCCGTCGACCGGTTCTCCCTGGAGATCGACTTCGACGAGCGGTTCTCCGGCTTCGCCCCGGTGCCGCCCCGCAAGGCCCGCCCCGCCCGCCGGATGCTGCTGCCCGGCACGCTCGCCTACTGGCGGTTCGACGAGGGCGCCGCCGGCACCGACGTCGCGGCGGGCACGGTGTTCACAGACCAGAGCGGCAACGGCAACGACCTCGAACTGCGCACCGTCCCCGGCACCCCCGCGCACGCCCTCGTGCGCACCGACGACCACCACCCCGACCAGCCGGCCCACGCCGGCCTGGTCTTCGCCGGCCAGGGCAACCCGGTCAGCGGCAGCTATCTGCGCACGGTCGACGGTGCCCCCCTCGACCGCGAGACCTTCGCACGCGGGTACACCTTCGAGGTCTTCTTCAAGGTGCCCGCCGACTGGGACGGCGGACGCAACGGCTGGTCGGCGATGCTCAGCCGCGCGGGCACCGCCGCCGCGGCCGGCAAGAACGGACCCACCGCCACCGCGGAGGAGCCCGTCCTCAGCCTCGGCCTGTCCAGCTCCATCGAACTCCAGTGGAACGCCTACCCGCTCAACCAGGACGGCGCCACCACCGCCTGGAGCCACCTGCTCCGGAAGGAGGAGTGGTGGCACGTCGCCGTCGTCAACGACGGCCGGACCAGCAAGCTCTACGTCAACGGCTGCGAGGAGGGCCGCAACCCCACCAGCGAGGCCGTCGGCCTGACCACCCTCGGCCGGCCGTTCCTGCTGGGCGGCTACGAGTGGGCCGACGCCGTCGACCAGGTGTTCCACGGCACCCTCGGTGACGTACGGATCAGCGGCCGGGCGCTGAAGCCGGGGCAGTTCATGAACGCCTGACTTATTAGCTTAGGCTAGCCTTACTTTTCATGCCGAGGGGGTGGCGGCTCACAGCCGCCTCCTCGGCATGCCTGTCCACGTCCCCCTGGGAGGGTGAGCGAGCATGCTGGTCGCACGCCGACTGCGTACGCCACTGGTCATCGGTCTGTGCGGGGCCGCGGTCGCGTTCGACGGGTACGACCTCGTCGTCTACGGCACCACCGTCTCCGCGCTGATGGACGAGTGGGGGATCGGACCGGCCGAGGCCGGGCGGCTGGCGTCCAGCGCACTCGTCGGCATGCTGCTGGGCTCCCTGCTCGCCGGCTCCCTCGCGAACCGGCTCGGCCGCCGCCGCACCCTGATCGGCGGGCTCACCGCCTTCTCCCTGCTGACCGCGGCGTGCGCCGCCGCCCAGGACCCGGACACCTTCCTGGTGCTGCGCTTCCTCACCGGCCTGGGCCTGGGCGCCGTGCTGCCCGCGGCGACCGCGCTGACCATCGAGTACGCGCCCGCCCGCCGGCGCAACCTCACCTACATGGCGATGCAGTCCGGTTACGCCGTCGGCGGCATCCTCGCCTCCGCGCTCGCCATCCGGCTGGTGGAGGACGCGGGCTGGCGCGTGATGTACGTCATCGGCGCCGCCCCGCTCGTCCTGGTGGTGCCCCTCGCGCTGGTCTTCCTCCCGGAGTCCGTCGAGCACCTGGTGGGCCGCGGGCGGCTCGACGAGGCGCGCGCCCTGGCCGCACGGCTCGGCCGCACCGTCCCCGACCCCCGGCCGGGCACCGGGCACGCGGGCGTCCGGGCCCTGTTCACCGGCGGTCTGACCCGTCGCACCCTGCTGCTGTGGACCGCCGCCTTCGCCGCGCTGCTGCTGGTGTACGGGATGAACACCTGGCTGCCGGAGCTGATGCGGGAGGCCGGCTACCCGCTGGGCTCGGCGCTGTCCTTCCTGCTCGTGTTCAACCTCGGCTCGATCGTGGGCTCGCTGGCGGCCGGCCGGCTCGCCGACCGGATCGGCTCCAAGTACGTGGTCGTGGGCGCCTTCGCGCTCGGCGCGCTGTGCGTGGCCCTGCTGAGCGTGCGCGGCCCCGTGGCGCTGACGTACGTGCTCGTCGCCGTCAGCGGGTTCGGGGCGATCGGCACGATGAACATGCTCAACGCCCACGTCACCCGCTCCTACCCGGCACCGGCCCGCGCCACGGGTATCGGCTGGTCGCTCGGAGTGGGCCGGCTCGGCGGCATCCTCGGCCCGTCGATCGGCGGCCTGCTGCTCGCCTCCGACGCCGGCATCGGCTGGAGCTTCGCCCTCTTCGCGGTGGTCGCGGCGGTGGGCGCGGTCGTCGTGTCCCTGGCCCCGCCGACCCTGCGGGCCGGTGCCGGCCAGGACACCACCGGCCAGGACACCACCGCCGCCGACGGCCGGCCGGCCCCGGCGGGCCACGCCTGACCCGGAGCCGCGGCCGATGTCCGGCGTCGGGCGGCACGCCTGCGACCTCCGCGCCCCGAGCAGCGGTTGTGGGAACCGGCGCGGACGCTCCCGGCCGTCGAGAAGCCGAAGAACGTCGGAGGACAGGGCCGGCCGGACACCGCCGAGCGGCAGGGCCGCGGGCGCGTCGCCCGCCCTCGGCCGAGGGCGGGCGACGCGCCCGCGGCCGGTGAGACCTCCACCCGCGCGAGGGGCCCGCGCACCGGCGCGGGCCCCTCTCCTCCACAGCGGCACGGACCACGGGCCTTCCGGGTCCCGTACCCGAAACGGCGGCGCCGGGCCTAGGTCCGGTTCCCCTTCGGCTTGCCCCGCTGGTCCGGGGTGCCGTGCGGTGGTGCGCTGGAGGGCTGCGGCGAGGTCGCGGGGGAGACGGGGGAGCCGCCGTGGCCCCGGCTCTGCTCGGGGCGCAGGGCACCGGGGTCGCCGGAGGTCGGCACCGCGCCCGCCTGCAACTGCTCCAGACGGGACGTCAGCAGCTCCGTCACCGGCAGCCGGTCGGCGTGCGACCGCTCGTAGGCGAGCAGTTCCTCCACCTCGTCCGTGCCCAGCGACCGGATCCGGCTCTCCAGGCCGCCCAGCGGCAGATGGTCGTAGTCGGGCAACGGCAGGGCGTTGTGAGCGGGGTCGGCCATGGTTCTCACTTCCTCGTTCAGTCACTTCCCCGGCCGGTCACCTCGTCACCGGGCGACCTCGTCGTCAGTGACCTCGTCCGTCGGTGACCTCGTCGTTCAGTGGCCACCGCCCGGCCCGCCGCTGCCGAACGAACCGCTGCTGCCCTCGTCCCAGCGGCGCCGCGGCTGCTCCGGGGCGGAGCGGCTGCCCTGGCGATGGAGGTCGTGCGGCAGCAGCCGCTCGTCACCGTGGGGCACCTCTTCGGGCGCCCTGCTCTCCCGCGTCTCGCGGACCGGGCCGCCCGCGGGCATGTGCGGCTGCTCGTCAGGGGTCGGTGGCGGCGACTCCCGACGCTTGACGCGGATGCCGACAGCGAAGGCGCCGATCAGCAACGCCACGACCACGAAAGCCGCCACGACCAGCCCGGCGCCCATGGCGCCGTTGCTCGCGGCCATCTCCATCCATGCGCTAGTCATGGGCGCCGGGTACCCCCGGTACCCGCCACGAACCCCTCAGCCCGATCGCGCCGATCGCGTCCGCGAACGGCTCGCCTCGCGGATCGCGCCGAGCGGCCCCTCCCTCGACATCCGTGACCGCCCCTCGACGCCGAGCCGCTCGGCGACGTCGCACAGGCGTCGCTCGGCGGCCTCCTCGGCGGCGCCCCAGCCGCTGCGCCCGCCCCGTCCCCGGGGCCGGCCGGAGCGGGGGTCCGAGGGGCCCTCGCGGCCGCCCTCCTGGCGCTCCCAGCGATCACCCGCCTTCTCGTACTCGTGCTTCGGCGCACCGTACGCCGCCCGGTGCGCGCGCTCGCCCTCGCCGTACTCCCGCACGGCCGAGTCGTCCGCCTTGATCCAGGTGCGCCGGGCCTCCCGGGCAGACCGCTCCGGGGCCGACGGCGGTCCCTGGCGCCCCGGCATGTCCCGCGCCTGCGTTCATCGTCGCTTCCGAAGGGCGGGCGAGTGCCCGGGGCGGGTGGCGGAAAACGGGCCGCAGGCCTTGGGAACACCGGGCTCGGCGGGTTTGGCGCGGCCCGCGGAGGCAACCCGCCCGGTGTGAATTCCACGACTTCGACCACTTCGCAGCAGGAGCTGTTCCAGTTCCTCGAGGACCGCTTCGCATGCGCACAGGCGTGCACCGAGTGCGCCCGGGTGTGCGCGCTGCGGGCGAGCCTCGTGGACCCGGACGGCACGGAGAACCAGGAACTCGTGCGGCGCAAGGGCATCATGTGCGCCGAGGTGTGCGACGCGACCTGCCGGGTGCTGTCCGAGCAGACCCAGGTGGACGAGGAGGCGATACGCGTCCAGCTGGAGTGGTGCCGGCAGGTGTGCCTGGAGAGCGCGCAGGTCTTCGACCGGCAGCCGGGCGCGGAGGACAGCGCCGCGGCGTGCCGGGACTGCGCCAGGGCGTGCGGGGTGTTCCTCGACACCCTGCGCTGACCCGCGCCCGCGCGCCCCGCCCGGCCGCGCGCCCCGCCCGGCCGCGTCGGCGACCGCCGCCCCGGCACACCGTCCGCCCGTGCGGTGCCTCGTGCCGTGGACGTCGGACCCTGGACGCCTCCCGCCCCGTACAAACCCGGCGCATAGACCGCCATACTGGACGGGCCAGGGGAGGGCGGAGCGACAGCGACGGGGGCGCGCTTCTATGGGGTCCATGGGGTCCACGGGGGACGGCACGCTGATCCAGGGCCGGTACCGGCTGCTCGACCTGATCGGACGCGGCGGGATGGGGGAGGTGTGGCGGGCCCGCGACGAGTCGCTGGGCCGCCGGGTGGCCGTCAAGTGCCTGAAACCGCTCGCCGCGCAGGAGGACCACTCCTTCACCCGGGTGATGCGGGAGCGGTTCCGCCGGGAGGCCCGGGTGGCCGCCGCGCTCCAGCACCGCGGGGTGACCGTGGTGCACGACTTCGGTGACTTCGGCGGAGTGCTGTTCCTCGTCATGGAACTGCTGGAGGGCCGCAACCTCAGCCAGCTCCTGGAGGACAACAAGCACCATCCGCTGGCGGTCGCCGACATCGTGGACATCGCCGAGCAGGTCGCCGCCGCCCTCGCCTACACCCATGAGCAGGGCATCGTGCACCGGGACCTGAAACCCGCCAACATGGTGCGGCTGGCCGACGGCACGGTGAAGATCTGCGACTTCGGCATCGCCCGGCTCGGCCACGACGTGGGCCTCACCGCCCGGCTCACCGGCACGGGCATCGCCATGGGCACCCCGCACTACATGTCCCCGGAGCAGATCGGCGGCACGGAGGTCGACCGGCGCAGCGACCTCTACTCCCTGGGCTGCGTGCTGTACGAACTGGCCACCGGGGTACCGCCGTTCGACCTGGACGACCCCTGGGCGGTGCTCGCCGGCCACCGGGACACCCCACCGCCGCCGCCCCGCGGCCGCCGGCCCGACCTGCCCGGCTACCTGGAGCGGATCATCCTGGACCTGCTGGCCAAACGGCCCGAGCAGCGCCCCGGCGACGCCCGGGAGCTGGGCCGCCGGATCGCGGCCGGCCGCACCGCGCCGGCGTATGTGCCGACCGCCGTCACGGCCCGGCCGCGAGCACCCCAGCCGGCCGGGCGCGCGGCGGGCCCGCCCTCCTGGACGTACGCCCGGGGCACGGCCGGCGGCTCCGGAGGGGACGGGCCCGGCGCGGTGACGGGCGGCGCCGGGGCGTCCGGTACGGGCAAGGAGGCGGGCGGCGCCGGGGCGTCCGGTACGGGCAAGGAGGCGGACGGAGCGCCCGACGGGCGGCTCGCGCGGCCCGCCGACGAGCCCGTCACCGGCCGGCGCCCCGGCCCGTCGGCGGAGACCGCCGCCACCCTGTCCGCCCGGCACGAGGCCGGCCTGCGGCTGGGCCGCCTGGGCCGCTGGACCGAGGCCGGCCAGGTGCACCGGGCGGTCGCCGCCGCCCGCGAGCGCCTCCTGGGCCCCGACCACCCCGACACCCTCGCCAGCCACTACGAGGCCGCCTTCGTCCTCAGCCGCACCGGACGGCCCGCCGACGCCCTGCGCGTCTACAAGCGGGTGGCCGAGGCCAGGATCCGCGTCCTGGGTCCCGACCACCCCGATACCCTCGCCGTCCGCCAGGAGATGGCGTACGTCCTGGGCCGGCTGGGCCGGCACGCGGACGCCCACCAGGTGTACGCCGTCGTCCTCGCCGCCCGGGAGCACACCATGGGCGCCGACCACCCCGACACCCTGCGCTGCCGCCACAACCTCGCCTTCAGCCTCGGCCGGCTCGGCCGCTGGGCGGACGCCCACCGGATGGCGGCCGACGTCGCCGCCGCGCGCGCCCGGGTGCTGGGCGCCGACCACCCCGACACCCTCGTCACCCGGTACGAGGTGGCGTACGCGCTCGGCCAGCTGGACCGCTGGAAGGAGGCGCTCGCCACCTACCGGGGCGTCGCCGCCGCGCGCGCCCGGGTGCTGGGCGCCGACCACCCCGACACCCTCGCCGCGCGCTACGAGACCGGCATCAGCCTGGGCCGGCTCGGCCGCGGCGCCGAGGCGCTCGCGCTCTACCGCGAACTGGCCGACGACCGCGCCCGCGTCCTGGGCGCGGACCATCCCGAGACCCTGCGCGCCCGGCACGGCATCGGCGTCAACCTCGGCCGGCTCGGCCGCTGGGAGGAGGCGCTCACCGAGTCCCGCGCGGTGGTGGCGGCCCGGGAACGCGTCCTGGGCCCCGACCACCCCGACACCCTGGTCAGCCGCCGCGAGGTCGCCGTCGGCCTGGGCTGGCTGGGCCGCTGGGACTCCGCGCTGACCGAGTACCGCCGGGTGACCGCCGCCCGCGCCCGGGTCCTGGGCACCGACCACCCCGACACGGCCGCCGCCCGCGACGACGAGGCGCACTGCCTGGACCAACTGGGCCGGACCGCCGAGGCGAGGGAGCTGCGGCGCCGGGAGGCGCGGGAGGGCCACTGACGGGGCGGCGTCGCGCTCGGGGAGCGCTTCGCCGACGACCCGGTACGCGGCGTGGTCGGCACCGACGCCCTGACCGGCGCTTTCGCCGCCGCCCGCGGCCGTTACCCGGACCGGACCGCCGCTCTTGGCACCACGGGGCCGACGGCGGCACCGGCGCCGGGGACGGACCGCCCGGCGGCGTGGGCGCGCTCACCGACGCGCCGGCCGCGGCGGCCCGCGACGCGGGAGCCGCAGACGGCGCCGGCCACGAGGCGGTACGCGTCGACACCGACGGCCGGCCGGGGCCATCTGGCGCACGGGCGGCGGCGAGGGCGTCGCCGCCGCCCGCCACGTCCTGGCCGGCGCCTCCCCGCAGAC
>NZ_JBUDHV010000050.1:0-3544 GCF_054956795.1 Streptomyces sp. SYSU D01066-1
CTCGGCGGCCCGGACCGCCCGCTGGACGGCGTCGGCGGCCCGGTCGGGCACGGCGCCGTCCGCCCCGGCCTCCCCGGCGGCCTGCCGGAGCGCCTCGCCCACGGCGCCCGCCGCGCCGTCGGCGGCCCGCCGGGCCCCGCTCGCCCGCTCGGCCTGTTCCTGGGCGTCCCGCGAACCGGCGAGCATCCGGCGCAGCTCGGCGGCCTGGGCGAGTACGGCCATGGCGGCGGCGTAGGGGTCGCCGGCGGTCTCCCGGCGCAGTTCGGCGAAGTCGGCCGACTCGGCCAGCGCGGTGACGACCTGGTGGTTCACCAGCCGGGAGGGGTCCATCTCCGCGCGCTCGCGCAGCAGCGGGGCGGGCTGGTAGGCGGCCAGGAAGACATCGGCCAGCAGGTCGGTGGCGTGCTCGTGGCGCTCGTTCAGCTCCTCGGCCAGCTCGCGCAGGCCCGCCGACCGGCCGTAGGTGTCGCGCCAGGCGATCCGTTCGAAGGGGTCCGCGACCACGGCCGCGGTGTGCCGCTCGGGGGTGTGGGCCGAGCGGCCCAGCCAGGTCCGGGCCCGGGCCGCCGGCGCGTCGGGCCTGCCAGGTGTCGCGTCCATGTCGTGTCGGTCCTCGCCGCCGTTCAGAACGGGGCCTGCACCATGCTCGCGTCCACGCCGAGGGCCTCGGTGAGGACCCGGGCGCGGACCGCGCGCTGGCGGCCGGTGACCCGGTCGATGGCGGCGGTGGAACGGCCGGCCCCCGCCGCCTCGGCACGCAGCTTCTCCAGCCGTCTGCCCGCCATGGCGAGCTTGTTGTGGGCGTGCTTGATGACCCACTCGCTCAGGGCCTCGCGGGACTGCCCGGCCATGGCGTCGAGCTGGGTTTCCAGCTCGTCGAGGGTGTCGGACAGGTCGAGCGCCTCCTTGGCGTCCGGGTTGACCAGGTGCAGCACCTCGCGCTCGACGGTCGGGCGCTGGGCGGGCGAGTCCCACAGCACATGCGTCAGCACCGACAGGTCGGTCTCGGCGACCGCCGGGCGGCCGTCGAGGTACGCGGACGCCTGGAGCAGCCGCACCGCCTGCCGCCAGCGGCGGTCGGAGGCGACGAGTTCCTTGCGGCGCAGGGCGGCCCGCAGCGTGCACACCGCGTCCACGATCGTGTCGGGGACGGCCACGTCCGGCACGGCCCCGGTCACGGCCCGCTCCAGCGCCGCCAGCGAGACGGTGGTGCTGACCGGTGCCTGCGGGCGGCTGACGGCGGAGCGGACCAGCGCGGCGAAGTTGGAGGGGTCGGCCAGGTAGCCGACCTCGATCCGCACCAGCAGCCGGTCGTAGATCGCGGCGGGGTCCTCTCCGGTGGGCAGTTCGTTGCTCGCCGTGATGGCGCCGATCAGGGGGCAGCGGATCGGCTCGCCGCCGTTCTCGGGGTGGTAGATCCGCTCGTTGAGGTAGCCCAGCGTCTCGTTGAGCGCGGCCGTGGAGCACTTGAAGATCTCGTCGATGAACGCCACGTGCGCGGTGGTGGCGCGGCCCTCGTAGACCTGCCGGTACTCGCCGCGGGCGAGCGCGGCCACGTCGATGGGGCCGAACATCCTGGTCGGCGCGGTGAACTTGGACAGCAGGATCTCCCAGTAGGAGGCCCCCTCGATGCGGCCCGTGAGCTCCCGCGCCAGCTCGGACTTGGCCGTGCCGGGCGGGCCGAGCAGCAGCGAGTGCTGCCCGGCCAGCAGCGTCACCACCAGCGTCCGCACGACGTCGTCCCGCTCCAGGAAGCGGTCCGACAGCTCGCCGCAGATCGCCCGCAGCCGCGCGGCCGTGTCCCGCGCGGGCACCTCCGGTAAGGCGGTCCCGTCCCGTGCGGCACTCGCCTCCCGTACGGCGCTCGCCTCCCCTACGGCACTCGTGCCCCGTACGGCACTAGCCTCCCGTACGGCGCTCGTGTCCCACCCGGTCGCGCCCTGCGGCACGTCCGTGTCCCGCGCGCCCGTGCCCTCCCGCGCGTCCTGTGCCCCCACGTACGACTCCTCGAAATGAACGACGCCCGAACCCTCGCTTCGCGCCCGAGCAAGATAACGCGGACGGCCGGGGCCGGGGGCCGCCGCCGTCGCACCCGGGCCGGGCCCGGTGCGGTGGCGCGGTACCCGCCGTCCGTACGGCCCGCCGGCCGAAGCCCCCGGCCCCGGCCCCGGCCCCGGCCGACGGGCGCGGTACGGGCCACCGGCCGGGATGCGGCAGGATGAGCGGTCGCGCCGCTCGAACAGTTCGCCGAGCGGTGTGATCGCCCTTCCGGAATCGAGCAGGTGACGACGTGACGAGACTTCACATCCGGCCGTCGGCGAGGACACTCGCCGCCGTTCCCCGCCCCGGAGGTGACCGGTGATCCGCGACCTCACCGTGGACGACCTGGTGGTGGCCGGCATCGCCCTGGCCGCCGGGCTGCTGGCCGCCTTCCTGCTGCGCGCGCTGCTGCGCTGGCTGGCCGGGCACGCCGGCCGCACCCGCTGGGGCGGGGACGACGTGATCGTGGCCGCGCTGCGCACGGTGGCGCCGTGGGCTGCGGTCTCGGCCGGGGTCGCCGGGGCCGCGGCGGCGCTGCCGCTGAACCGGACGGTCCAGCACACCGTCAACCAGACCCTGACGGTCCTCCTCATCTTCGTCGTGACCGTGTCCGCGGCGCGGGTGTTCGCCGGGCTGGTACGGACGGTCACGACCTCCCGCTCCGGGGTCGCCGGATCGGCCACGATCTTCGTCAACATCACCCGGGTGCTGGTGCTGGCCATCGGCTTCCTGGTGGTGCTGCAGACCCTGGGCATCTCCATCGCCCCGCTGCTCACCGCCCTGGGCGTGGGCGGTCTGGCGGTCGCCCTGGCCCTCCAGGACACCCTCGCCAACCTCTTCGCGGGCATCCACATCCTCGCCTCGAAGACCGTGCAGCCCGGCGACTACATCCGGCTCAGCAGCGGTGAGGAGGGCTACGTCGAGGACATCAACTGGCGCCAGACCACCGTCCGCGACCTGTCCAACAACCTGGTCGTGATCCCCAACGGGCAGCTCGCCAAGACGAACATGACCAACTTCATGCGACCCGAGCAGCAGCTGACCATCACCGTCCAGGTCGGCGTCGCCTACGACAGCGACCTGGAGCAGGTGGAGCGGGTGACGGCCGAGATCGTCACCGAAGTCATGACGGAGACCACCGGCGCCGTGCCGGAGCACGAGCCGGCGATCCGCTTCCACACCTTCGGCGACTCCCGGATCGGCTTCACCGTCGTCCTGGGCGTCGGTGAGTTCAGCGACCAGTACCGGATCAAACACGAGTTCATCAAGCGGCTGCACCGGCGCTACCGCGAGGAGGGCATCCGCATCCCCTCCCCCGCCCGGACGGTCGCCCTCCAGCAGGGCGCGGTGGTCTTCCCCCAGCAGCGCACGGGCGAGGAGGCCGCGCAGCCGCTGCACGACTGACGCCCCGGGGCGGGGGCCCGCGGGGGGGCGCCGGGGCCCCCCCCGGCCCCCCCGGCCCCCCCCGGCCCCCGCCGCCCCGCGCCCGGGCCCCGGCGGGGGG
>NZ_JBUDHV010000050.1:3554-47925 GCF_054956795.1 Streptomyces sp. SYSU D01066-1
GGGTTCGCCCCCCCGCCGCGCGGGGGCGTGGGGGCCGCGCCCCGGCGCCCCCACGCCGCCCCGGGGGGGGGCGCGGGGGGGGCGCCCCGGGCCCCCGCCTGCTCCCTCCGGCACCCGCCGGCACCCGTCGACTCCGCGCCGGGAACCGTGCGGCGGACCCCTGTCGAGACCAGGCCCGTCACGAGATATCTTGATGTCGAGCAATGTTGCAGACAGTGGAGCGGAGCACCCGGTGACTGACTCGACCATCATCTATACGCACACTGACGAGGCCCCGGCCCTGGCGACGTATTCCTTCCTGCCGGTGGTCCGGGCGTACGCCTCGCAGGCGGGTGTCCCCGTGGAGACCCGGGACATCTCGCTGGCCGGACGCATCATCGCCGTGTTCCCGGAGTACCTCACCGAGGACCAGCGCGTCCCGGACGCCCTCGCCGAGCTGGGCGAGCTGGCCAAGACCCCCGCGGCCAACATCATCAAGCTGCCGAACATCTCGGCGTCGATCCCGCAGCTCAAGGCCGCCGTCGCCGAGCTGCAGGCCCAGGGCTACGCGCTGCCCGACTACCCGGACGACCCGAAGACCGACGAGGAGCGCGACATCCGCGCCCGCTACGACAAGGTCAAGGGCTCCGCGGTCAACCCGGTCCTGCGCGAGGGCAACTCCGACCGCCGCGCCCCCGCCTCGGTCAAGAACTACGCCAAGACCCACCCGCACCGCATGGGCGCCTGGACCGCCGAGTCCAAGACCAACGTGGCGACCATGGGCGAGAACGACTTCCGCTCCACCGAGAAGTCCGTGGTCATCGCCGAGGACGGCACGCTGCGCATCGAGCTGGCCGGCGACGACGGCACCACCACGGTGCTGCGCGAGTCCGTCCCGGTGAAGAAGGGCGAGGTCGTCGACGCCTCCGTGCTGCGCGTCGCCGCGCTGCGCGAGTTCCTCACCGCGCAGATCGCCCGCGCCAAGGCCGAGGGCATCCTGTACTCCGTGCACCTGAAGGCCACGATGATGAAGGTCTCCGACCCGATCATCTTCGGTCACGTGGTGCGCGCCTTCTTCCCGAAGACCTTCGCGAAGTACGGCGAGACGCTCGCCGCGGCCGGCCTCACCCCGAACGACGGTCTGGGCGGCATCTACAAGGGCCTGGAGTCCCTGCCCGAGGGCGCCGAGATCAAGGCGTCCTTCGACGCCGAGCTGGCCGAGGGGCCAGAGCTGGCGATGGTCGACTCCGACAAGGGCATCACCAACCTGCACGTGCCCTCCGACGTCATCATCGACGCCTCCATGCCGGCCATGATCCGCACCTCCGGCCACATGTGGAGCCCCGACGGCCAGGAGCACGACACCCTCGCCGTCATCCCGGACTCCTCCTACGCCGGCGTGTACCAGGCCGTCATCGACGACTGCCGCGCCAACGGCGCCTACGACCCCTCCACCATGGGCTCGGTCCCGAACGTCGGCCTCATGGCGCAGAAGGCCGAGGAGTACGGCAGCCACGACAAGACCTTCGAGATCCCCGCGACCGGCACGGTCCGCCTGGTCGACGCCGACGGCAACGCCGTCCTGGAGCAGGCGGTCTCCGCCGGCGACATCTTCCGCGCCTGCCAGACCAAGGACGCCCCGATCCGCGACTGGGTGAAGCTCGCCGTCACCCGCGCCCGCGCCACCGGCGACCCGGCCGTCTTCTGGCTGGACGAGGGCCGCGCCCACGACGCCAACCTGATCGCCAAGGTCGAGGAGTACCTGTCGGAGCACGACACCGAGGGCCTGGACATCCGGATCCTGAACCCGGTGGAGGCGACCAGGCTGTCGGTGGAGCGCATCCGCCGCGGCGAGAACACCATCTCGGTCACCGGCAACGTGCTGCGCGACTACCTCACCGACCTCTTCCCCATCCTGGAGCTGGGCACCAGCGCCAAGATGCTGTCGGTGGTCCCGCTGATGGCGGGCGGCGGCCTGTTCGAGACGGGCGCCGGCGGCAGCGCGCCCAAGCACGTGCAGCAGCTGGTCAAGGAGAACTACCTGCGCTGGGACTCCCTCGGTGAGTTCTTCGCGCTGGTGCCGTCCCTGGAGCAGTTCGCCGAGACCACCGGCAACACCCGCGCCAAGGTCCTCGCGGACGCCCTGGACCGCGCGACGGCGACCTTCCTCAACGAGGACAAGTCCCCGACCCGCCGTGTCGGCGGCATCGACAACCGCGGCAGCCACTTCTACCTGTCCCTGTACTGGGCCCAGGAGCTGGCCGCACAGACCGACGACGCGGAGCTGGCCAAGGTCTTCGCCCCGCTCGCCGAGACGCTCACGGCCAATGAGGCGAAGATCGTCGAGGAGCTGAACGCCGTCCAGGGCAAGCCCGCCGAGATCGGCGGCTACTACCAGCCCGACCCGGCCAGGGCCGCCGAGGTCATGCGCCCGTCGGCGACCTGGAACGAGGCGCTGGCGTCCCTCGCCTGATCCTCACCCGGCCCGAAGGCAGCCGACACCCCGTCCCCGCCCGTGCGGAGGCGGGGTGTCCGTCTGCCGCACCCCACCACCTCCCCGCGGAGCAGCCCCCCATGACCGACGCCCCGACGTCCTGCACGCTCGTCCCCGGCGCCCCCGCGTCCCCCGTGATCCTCCACGTGCCGCACTCCTCACGGCACGTACCGGCCGACGTCCGCCCCGGCATCGTCCTGGACGACGAGGCGCTGGAACGGGAGCTGGACCACATGACCGACTCGCACACGGCACGGATCGCCGAGGCGGCGGCCGGTCTGGCCGGCCTCACCCCCTGGCGGTTCGTCAACCAGGTGTCGCGGCTGGTCGTCGACCCCGAGCGGTTCCCGGACGAACGGGAGGAGATGACGGCCGTCGGGATGGGCGCCGTGTACACGCGGACCTCGCACCGTGAGGTCCTGCGGGCCGACGGCACCGACCCGGAGCCGCTGATCGGGCGGTACTTCCGGCCGTACGCGCGGGCGATGACCGAGGCGGTGGCCGGCCGGCTCGCCGCCACCGGGCGCGCGGTGATCATCGACGTGCACTCGTACCCCACCGAGCCGCTCCCCTACGAGCTGCACGGTGCGGGACCGCGTCCGCCGGTCTGCCTGGGCACGGACGGCTTCCACACCTCGCCGGAACTGCTCGCCGCGGCCCGGAAGGCGTTCGCGCCGTGCGGGGAGACGGGGCTGGACAGCCCCTTCAGCGGGACGTACGTACCGCTGGACTTCTACGGGAAGCGGGCCGAGGTCGGCGCGCTGATGGTGGAGATCCGCCGGGACATGTACATGACCGAGCCGGGCGGTCCGGCGGGCCCCGGCCTGTCCCGGCTGGCCACGGCCCTGGCCGCCCTCGTCGACGCGGTCTCCGGCTGAACCGGCCAGCACGCTCTCCGGCCGAACCGGCCGAACCGGCCGCCACGGTCCGCGCCCGCCCCGCCGGCCCGCCCTCCGGCCGGCCCGCCCCCGGCCGCCCTCCGGCTGGAGCACTCCCGCGCGACACGGGTCCCCCGTCCGGCGAGGGTGGGGGAATGACGCAGGAAACCAGCACGCTCACCGAACGGAACCCGCCCCCGGTGCGGGACTGGCCCGCGCTCGACCTGGACGGTACGGACTTCGACCCGGTCCTCGCCGAGCTGATGCGCGAGGGCCCGCTGACCCGCATCCGGCTGCCGCACGGCGAGGGCTGGGCCTGGCTGGCCACCCGGCACGAGGACGTGAAGCTGATCACCAACGATCCGCGGTTCGAGCGGTCGGAGGTGACGCGCCGTCAGGTGACGCGGATGGCGCCGCACTTCAAGCCCCGCCCCGGCTCGCTCGCCTTCGCCGACCAGCCCGACCACAACCGGCTGCGGCGGGCGGTCGCCGGGGCGTTCACCGTGGGCGCGGTGAAGCGGCTGCGGCCCCGGGCACAGGAAATGCTGGACGCCCTGGTGGACGGCGTGGTGCGGGACGGTCCGCCCGCGGACCTGGTCGAGCGGGTCCTCGAACCCTTCCCGATCGCCGTCGTCAGCGAGGTGATGGGGGTGCCGGCCGCCGACCGGGAGCGGGTGCACTCCTGGACCCGGGAGATCATCTCCACCTCGGGCGGGGTCGAGGGCGCCGAGCGGGCCAAGAACAGTCTGTACGGCTGGATCACCGAGACCGTCCGGGCCCGCGCCCACGATCCCGGCGAGGACGTCTACTCGTTGCTCGGCGCCGCCGTCGCGCGCGGCGAGGTCACCGAACAGGAGGCGATCGGGCTGGCCGGGCCGCTGCAGATCGGCGGCGAGGCCGTCACCCACAACTGCGGCCAGATGCTGTACCTGCTGCTCACCCGCCCCGAGCTGATGGCCCGGACGCGGGAACGGCCTCAGGAGCGGGACGCCGTCCTGGACGAACTGCTGCGCTGGATCCCGCACCGCTCCTCGGTGGGCCTGGCCCGGATCGCCCGCCAGGACGTCGAACTGCGCGGCCACCGCATCCGCGCGGGCGACCCCGTCTACGTCTCCTACCTGGCCGCCAACCGCGACCCGGACGTCTTCCCCGACCCGGACCGGATCGACCCCGGCCGGGACGCGAGCCCGCACCTGGCCTTCGGCAACGGGCCGCACTACTGCACCGGCGCCGTGCTCGCCCGGCTGCAGCTGGAACTCCTCGTCGGCACGCTGCTGGACCGGCTGCCCGGGCTGCGGCTGGCGGGCGGCCCCGAGCAGGTGGCCTGGCGGCGCCGGACCATGATCCGCGGCCCGCGGACCCTGCCCTGCACCTGGTGACCCAGGGGGTGCCCGCGAGGCCGCGCCCGCCTCGCGACGCCTGGCCCGCCCCCCGCCGGGGGCACCCCCGCTCGCCGCACCGGGCGGACACCCGGGTACCACCGGTACGCGGGCGTCCGCCCGGCACGCCGGGAGCACGCGCCCGACGACACCGCGGGGCCCGCCCTCCGGGCGCACGACGCGACCTCGCGGCCCCCTGGGCTCAGGCGCGCAGCCACTCGGTGACGACGACCTCCCCGCCGGCCCGCAGCCGCAGCGCGAACGGGCCGGACGGCGGCGCCTCGCCGGTGAACCGTCCCATGTCGTCGGCCGTGAGCGACCGGGCCGTCTGCGGGCCGCTCAGCACCTCGATCCGGGCCGGCTGCGGCGGCATCACCTGTCCGAACAGGCCCTCCGCGCTCACCTCGACGTCCAGGCTCACCTCCCCGGCGCGGAAGGTCAGCATCCGCGGCGGGTCCGTCTCCCCCCGGACGGGCAGGGCGTCGACGAGCGAGTCGAACGTCAGCTCGGCGAGTCCGGCGTCCAGGTCGCGCAGCGCGAACGCCTCCACGGCGATCCGGCTCAGCTCGGCCGGTATCGGGTCCAGGACGGCGGCCGCCTGGCGCAGCTCCTCCTCCAGCAGGGCGTCGTCGAACCCGTCGTCCGGTCCGTCGCCGTCCGTCCTCGCGCCGTTCATGCCGCTCATGCCGCCCCCCGGGCTTCCAGTCGCGCCCGCAGGCGCCTCAGACAGCGCTGACGCGTCGGTCCGATGCTGCCGACGGCGATGTCCAGCGCCGCCGCCACCTCCTGATAGCTGGGCGGCGGCGACGCCATCAGCACGCGCAGCAACTGCCTGCACCGATCGCCCAGTTCCTCGAACTCCTGCCACAGCCACCGGACGCGCTCGCTCTGGGCGGCGGCCTCCTCGGAGTCGAGCACCGCCTCCTCCGGCGTGAGGTCCTCGCTCACCCGGTCGAGCAGCTGCGGATCGTCCGTCGGCGTCCACCGGCGGGCCGCCTTGAGCACCTTCAGGCACTCGTTGCGCGCGGTGCTGGCCAGCCAGGAGCCCGCCTTCTCCGGTTCCCGGATGCGCCCCAGGTGCTGGGCGAAGCGGAACCAGGCGGTCTGGTAGACCTCGTGGGCGTCCGCGTCGGACAGCCGGTGCGCCCGCGCCACGGACCACACCAGCGGGCCCAGCCCTTCCACCAGCGCCTTCCAGGCCGCCGCGTCACCGTCGGCGGCGGACTGGACGAGCGCCCCGACATCTGTACGGTCCACGGCCCCACCCCTCGTGTACGAAACGTCATCGTACGCCGTGGAGGGGGCCGTTCCGCCCCTCACGCCCCGTCGGCCGGGGGCTCGACGGGGACCGGTCGCCAGGTGGGCGGCAGCAGCGCCGGTACAGGGGCGCCGCGCACCTCGGTGTACGCGGTGTTCGACGCCAGGAGCTGTCCTTGGGCCGCGCGCGCGTCGGGTTCCCGGTGCGCCGTCATGTGCGCGGCGACCAGGCCGGCGACGACGGGGGTGGCGAACGAGGTGCCGCTCCACTGTGCGTTCCCTTCGAACATCACCTGTTCCGGCTTGGCGGCTGCCTCGCCCGGCTCGCTCAGCAGGCCGGTGTGCCGGGGCGCCTGGCAGGTGCAGGCGTAGGCGGAGCCGTACCGGCAGGCGTCGTAGGTGGAGTGCTGGTAGACGTACGGGACGGGGGTGTCGAAGCCCGTGAGGGCGCTGGTGAGGCGCTCGCCGGGGGCGTAGGCCTTGACCCAGGGGCCGTGGTTGGAGAAGCAGGCGCCGCCCTCGCCGTCGGCGCGCAGCGCGCCGACCGACAGCACGGAGTCCTCCCAGCCGGGCAGGTCGGCGTAGGCGGCGGGCCAGAACGGCGTGGAGCTGCCGTTGTTGCCGGCGGCGGCGACCAGCAGGGTGTCGCGCGTGCGCAGTTCCTCCATGAAGGCGTGCACGCCGAGCAGGCCGTCGGTGCGGCCGTTGGAGGTGCCGGCGGAGAGGCTGATGACGTCGGGCCAGCCGTCCCGGTCGACGGCCTCGAACAGCTTTTCGCCGAACTCGGACTCCAGGATCGCCCCGGCGTCGTTGAGGGTGTTGCGCACGGTGATGTCGGTGTTGGGCGCCACGGCCGCGAGGAGCCCCGCGATGAAGGTGCCGTGGCCGGCGTACTGCAGCAGGACGCCGGCGTCGTCGCACTCCTGGACCTGGAGGTCGCCCCGGGTGTGGGCGAGCAGCGGGCAGGAGCGGTGGTCGCGGGTGAGGCCGGTGTCGATGACGAGGACGCCGACCGCGGAGCCGGGGTCGTACGGCGTGGTGGCCGCCGCCGGGTTGGGCGGTTCGGTGCGGGGCACCGGGACGGGTTCGTCGCCGGGGCAGGCGTTGACGGCGATGTGCACCACGTGGTTGCGGCTGACCAGGCGGCGCCGGGCGCGGCCCTCGGCGGCGCGCAGCGACCGCAGGGCGCCGGCGACGGCCGGGTCGCCGGCGCCGCCGCCCTCGCCGGGGTCGCCGACCTGGATACGGGTGATGCCACAGCGGTTGGTCTCCCGGCTCGCGCGGCGCACATGGTCGGCGTTCAGCCCGGGGACGGCGGTGAAGTGCTCCCGCACGGTCTCCTCGACGATCCGCGCCTCCTCGCCGTCGCGGGCGAGGACGACGCCCTTCTCGTAGAGGAACTCCGCGGAGTCGTCGGGGCCCATCGCCAGTGGGACGTCGGGCATCGAGCGCTGGATGTGGTCGAACTGCTCGCGGAATCGCTGTGGTGCCATGGCGGATCCTCCCCCTGAGGCGGCGTTCGTCATTCAGAGCCCGGAGACAGGTGATTGATACACACCCGCACCTGTGTGGCGTGGCGCGCTGCCACTACCATCCTTGAGGTGACAGCGGGAAGCGACGCGGTCTTCGAACTGCTGCCGATGGTGTTCGCGGCCCCGAACGAGGCACTGGCGAGGGCGGAGGGGCTGCTGGACGCCGCCCCGCCGCCGCTGCACGCCTCGATCGCCCACCAGGTGATCGGCATCTGGCAGCGGGACTTCGGCGACACCCGCCTGGCCCTGGCCCATCTGCGGCGTGCCCGCGATCTGGCGGCCCGGGCTGATTCACCCGAAAGAGAGGCGGACGTCCTGGCCACCCTGGGGGTGGCCCTGGTGCACACGGGCCGCACCCGGCAGGGGCTGGCCGCCTTCGAGCGGGGCGTGGCGCGCGGGACCGGGCACACCCGGGCGCGGGTGCTGTACCGGCGGGCGTACGTGTGGTGGGTGCTGGGCCGGCACGGTCAGGCGCTGGAGGACGTACGGCGGGCGATAGTCGTGCTGCGGCAGGCCGGCGACGTCATCTGGACGGCGCGGGCGCTGACGCTGCGGGCCACCGTGCACCTGGCGCTGGGCGCGGTGGAGCGGGCGGAGGCCGACTTCGCGGCGGCGGAGGAGCTGTGGGGCACCACGGACCAGGAACACGACAAGGCGGACGCGGTGGAGAGCCGGGGGCTGGCCGCGTTCCGGTCCGGGGACGTACCGGCCGCGCTGCGGCTCCTCGACGAGGCGAGCGAGCGGTACGCGGCGCTGGGCACGCCCATGTTCATGCTGAACATCCGGCGCAGCGAGGTCATGATGGCGGCCGGGCTGGCGCCGGAGGCGCTGGCCGAGGTCGATCAGGCGATCGCCGTCCTGGACGGCATCGGCGGGCAGTCCACCCGCAAGGCGGAGCTGCTGCTGGTGGCGGCGAGGGCGGCGCGGCTGGCGGGTGACGCGCAGACCGCGGTGGCGCGGGCGGCCGTCGCGGTGCGGCTGTTCGCGGCGCAGCGGCGCACCTGGTACGAGACGCACGCCCGGCTGGTGCTGATCGAGGCGCGGGTGGCGGCCGGGCGGGGGTCGGGGCGGCTGGTCGCGGACGCGGCGGCGGTGGCGGAGAAGCTGGCCGCCTTCGGGGCGCCGGCCGCGCCGGAGGCGTCGCTGCTGGCCGGGCGGATCGCGCTGGACCTGGGGTGGACGGCGGACGCGGAACGGCACCTGGCCCTCGCCGCGCGCAGCCGGCGCAGCGGTCCGCCGCTGGCCCGGATGACGGGCTGGGCGGCGCAGGCGCTGCGGGCCCGGGCGGCCGGTTCCACGCGCGGGGTGCTGGAGGCGTGCCGGCGCGGTCTGGACGTGCTGGACGACCACCGGATGACGCTCGGGGCCTCGGAGCTGCGGGCCCGGGCCACCGCGCAGGGCGCGGAGCTGGCGGCGCTGGCGCAGGAGGCGTCGCTGGCCTCGGGCGGGCCGCGGCGGCTGCTGGTGTGGAGCGAGCGGTGGCGGGCGACGGTGCTGACGGCGCCGCCGGCCCGGCCGCCGGCCGACCCCGTGCTGCTCAGCGATCTGACGGCGTTCCGGGAGATCGCCGCGCGGGCCGAGGAGGCCCGCATGGAGGGCCGTCCGGTGGCGGCGCTGGAGCGCGAACAGCGGCGCCTGGAGCGGGAGATCCGCGCGCGGACCCTGCACATGCGCGGGGAGGCGCCGGGCGGCGGCGACCGGTTCGACGTCGGCCGGCTGCTGGCTGCGCTGGGGGACGACGTACGGCTGGTGGAGCTGGCGGTGCTCGACGGGCGGGTGCAGGTGCTGCTGTGCGGGCAGGGGCGGGTGCGGCGGTTCGAGGCGGGGCCGCTGGCGGAGGCGGAGCGGGAGGCCGAGCACGTCCAGGCCGGGCTGCGGCGGCTGGCCCATCCCGGTGCGGAGGCCCGGCTGCCGGTGGTGGAGGCGGCCGGGCGCCGTCTGGAGGAACTGCTGCTCGGTCCGGCGGCGGCGCACCTCGGTACGGGTCCGGTCGTGGTGGTACCGCCGGGCCGGCTGCACCGGGTGCCGTGGGCGCTGCTGCCCGCGCTGCGCGACCGGGTGCTGAGCGTCTCGCCGTCGGCGACCAGCTGGCTGCGCGCCCGGGAGACGGCGCCGCCGTACGGCGGCCGGTACGTGCTGGTCCGCGGTCCGGGGCTGGCCAGCGGCGGCGCGGAGGTCCCGCCGCTGGCCGAGGGGTACGGCGGCGCGGCCCGCTCGGGTCCGGCCGGCGGGGAGGGGGCCGGCTCCGGGCGGTCCGGGAACCAGCTGCCGGGGCCCCCGCTCGCGCGTGGTGCGCCGGTGGTGCTGGAGGGGGACGGGGCCCGGGTGCCCCGGGTGCTGCGGGAGCTGGACGGGGCGGCGCTGGCGCACATCGCGGCGCACGGCACGTTCCGGGCGGACAGCCCGTTGTTCTCGTCGCTGCGGATGGCCGACGGGCCGCTCATCGTGCACGACTTCGAACGGCTGGACCGCAGCCCGTACCGGATCATCCTGTCCTGCTGCGACACCGCCCGGTTCGCGTCGGTGGGCGCGGACGAGCTGCTCGGCCTGGTCACCGCGCTGCTGCCGCTGGGCACGGCCGGGGTGGTGGCGTGCACCGCGCCGGTCAACGACGCGGCGGTGGTGCCGTTGATGCTCGCGTTGCACAAGGGCCTGGACGCCGGGCTGTCGCTGGCGGAGGCCCTGCGCGACGCGCGGGCGGCGCTGCCGGGCGACGCGGTGCACCAGGCCACGGGATGGGCGTTCTCGGCGTTCGGGGCGGCCTGACCGGCCGGCCGCCCCTCGCGACCCCGGGCCCCGGGGTGTGCCGGGTGCCCGGTCAGGCCGCCGCTCGCGCCCCGGGCAGCTCCACCAGCCACGGCAGCGCGCCCCGGTCGCCGCCGCCGAGGCGGGCGTAGGCGCTGTAGAGGTGGTTGCCGACGGTGCGGACGGAGAGGGTGAGTCTCTCCGCGATCTGCCGGTTGCTCAGTCCGGCGGCGGCGAGGGTGACGACCTGCCGCTGCCGGGCGGTGAGTTCGCCGAGGACCAGCCCGGACAGGGCCGGGGTCCGGGCGCCCTGGCAGCGGCGGGCCAGGGCGGCGGCACGGGTGCGGGCGGTACGCGCGGCGCCCGGGTCGCGGTGGATCCGTACCGCCTGGGCGTACGCCTCCGCCGCGAACAGCAGGAAGCCGCGCCGCTCCAGTTCTCCGGCGGCCCGGTCCAGGGCCGGTCCGTCGCGGCGCGCGAGGGCGTCCGCGTGGGCGGCGAACACCCCGGTCAGCCGCCCGGCGGCCCGCTGCGGCACACCGAGCCGTACGGCGTCGTAGGCGTCGTCGGCCACAGCGGCCAGGGCCGCGTCGAGGTCGCCGCGCGCGGCCGCGGACCAGACGGCCGCCCCGCCGCCGGTCACCCCGCCGTCAGACACGGCCTGTCCCGACTGCGCGGTGACCAGGGCGAGTTCGCTGCGGCAGCCGGGGTCGCCGGGGGACGACCGCAGCCCCTCGCGGGCCCATGCCGCGGCTTCCCGCAGCCGGCCGCGCAGCCGCGCGAACCGGGCCCGCACGGCCGCGTCACCGGCCGGTACCCGGGCCCCCTCGGCGACCAGCCACTCCCCCACCGGTGCCTCGGCGTGGCGTACGTCGGCCCGCTCGACGCGCCTCACGAGGGCGGCCGTCTCCGCCTCCAGGGCCCGTCCGCAGCCGCCGGGGGCGCGGGTCAGCCGCCGGGCCCGCAGCCGGCCGGCGGCGGCGCGCAGCACCGGGCCGTGCAGGGGGTGGGCGAGGCGTACCGTGCCGTGCCCGTCGTCGACCTCGACCAGGCCCTCGGTCTCCAGCCGCTCCAGCACGTCCAGGTCGAGGGTGTCCAGGGCCGGCGCCAGGGGTTCGGCGAAGGCCAGCCGCTCCAGGGTCTCCCGCTCCTCGGGCGTGAGGCGGCCCAGGAGCGGCGCGGTGCGCTCGCGCAGCGTCGCGGTGACCGGCACGGGGCCGCGCCAGGTCCACTCCCCCGTCTCCGGGACCGTGCCGAGCGGCCCCTGCTCCCGGACCGCGCCGAGCAGTTCGCGCAGCAGCCGCAGGTCGCCCCGGCACAAGCGGTGCAGCCGGCCGGCGGTGAGCGGCTCGGGGGCGGTGCCGACGGCCGCCGTGAGCAGGCCGGCGGTCTCCTCGCGGGGCAGTGGTCCGAGGGCGAGGCGGGGCAGCAGTTCGCCGGTCCACAGCCGGGAGACCGCCCCGGGCGAGGCGGCGGTGTCGGTCACGACGACCACCAGCCGGGTGCGGCCGTGCACGGCGAGCTGGTGGACCAGGGCGGCCGAGGCGTCGTCCAGCAGCTGGGCGTCGTCCACCACCAGCAGCCGTACGCCGGAGAGCAGTCGGACCGCGCGGTGCAGGGTGACGGATTCGGGCAGCAGGTGGGCGAAGGCGGCGAACGGCAGGTGGCGGGTCTCGGGGGTGCCGGCCGCGCGCACGTGGTCGGTGCCGCGGAGGGCCTCGGTGACCAGCCGGGTCTTGCCGCGGCCCGCCGGGCCGGTGATCACGAGTCCGGGCCGGCCCGCGGTCACCGACCGGCGTACCAGCTCCAGTTCGTCCGCGCGTCCGGTGAACGGCCAGGTCCCGGCCGCCGGTGTCCTCGCGCCCCGCTCCAGGGGCATCACGTCGAAAGTCGTCACGACAAGGAGAGTCCGGTTGCTCAGTCCTGATACAGGGGCAGTTGAGTAGCCCTCGACTCAGGCGCCGGGGCCGCCCGGACGGCACGCTGATCACATGACCGTCCGCTACTGCTCGCTGCCGCAGCAGCCCGCCCCCGCGTTGCCGCCGGGGCTGGCCGCCGAGCGGCTCGGCGCGCTCCTCGGCGGGCGGCGGATGTGGGTCAACGGCACCGTGCTGCACTACTACTTCTTCGACTCCGACACCGACGCCTCGGTCATCACGGTCCCCGGTACGGGACGTACGCGCCGGGTGTCCTGGGTCGGCGGGGAGGAGCAGCGGGAAGTGGTGCGCTCCTGCTTCCGCGAGTGGCGCGACCTCGGTATCGGAGTCGTCTTCACCGAGGTCGGCGACCGGTCGGAGGCCGAGCTGCGGATCGGCTTCCAGACGGGCGACGGGTCGTGGTCGGCGGTCGGCAGGGACGCCCTCAGGATCGGCCTGAACGAGCGCACCATGAACTTCGGCTGGGACCTGGCCGCGTCGGGTGACCGCTGCACGGCCCTGCACGAGATCGGGCACGCGCTGGGGATGCTGCACGAGCACCAGAGCCCGTTCGCCGGGATCCACTGGGACGACGAAGCCGTCTACGCGGAGCTGGCCGGCCCGCCGAACCACTGGAGCCGGGACCGGACGTACTTCAACATACTGCGCAAGCTCGACGCGGACGAGGTCAACGGGGTCGTCTGGGACCCGCAGTCGATCATGGAGTACCCGTTCCCGTCCGGGCTGGTCCTGGAGCCGGAGCAGTACCGCGGCGGGCTGCACCCGCCCGGCACGCTCTCGGCCGCCGACAAGGAGTTCGTCCTGCGCTGGTACCCGCCGGCCGCTCCCTCCGGGCCGTCCGCGCTGGTGCCGTTCCGCTCGGTGCCGCTCGGGCTGGGCGCGGGTGAGCAGGCCGACCTCGTCATCGAGCCGCCGGAGACCCGCGACTACACCGTGGGGGTCTTCGGGGAGGGCGACGCCGTCGTCGTGGTCTTCGAGGAGCGGGACGGCGAGCCGCGCTTCCTCGTCGGCGAGGACGACGGTGGAACGCCGCACAACGCCACACTGAGAACACGGCTCGTCAAGGGCCGCCGCTACGTCGTCCGGGTCCGCCTGTACTCCTCGTGGGGTCCGGGCGAGACGGCGGTCATGTGCTGGTGACAGCACGGGCCGTCACTCCGGAAGGGGAGCGCCACTGACCGGCGCCGGGGAAGCGGCCGGATCGCGTTGCCTTCGGGGGAGGGAAACGCGGTCCGGCCGCGCCGCGGCGGGGGCGCCGCCCCGGGGGGGGCGGGCCCCGCGCCCCCCACCCCCCGGGCCCCCCCCCCCCGCCCGGCGGGCCCGCCCCGGCCGCGGGGCCGCGGGGGGCGCGCAACCGCGGCGCCCCCCGCGCCGCGCCGGGTCCGCCGCACGGGGGTCGGCGGACCCGGCGCCCATCAGCGCCTGGCCCCCGGCCGCCGGCCGTTCGGTTCGCGTGGGCCAAGGCGGGCTCCGCGGCGGTCCGGTCCACGACGGTGATCTCGGCTGCCGGCCGTCATCCCGCCGCTCGCGTGCGCCGATCCGGGCGATGCCGATCGCCGCGGCCGCCGGTACGCCCGTACCGCCGATGACGGCACGGGTCCACGGCGTGTCGTGAGACCGGCGCCGTACGCCTCCCGGTGGACGGCCCGTGGCCGCGTCGGACCCCGGTCGCGGATTGTCGGCGGCCTCGATGCCGACGCCGTCGACGACGCCCGGCGCCTCGCCCTGGCCAGCCGCCGCGAGGCCGGTGGCGGCGGAGGTGCCGGGCGTGGCGGAGGCGGCCGTACGACAGCCGGGCCGCCGGGCTCAGGCTCGGGCCAACGCCCTGCGCCAGTGCTCGGTGACCTGTGCGCGCAGCCCTTCCGTGTCGATCTGCCGCGGGTCGACGAGCCGCTGCATGCCGATGCCGCGGAGCTGCGCGAGGATGGCGATCGCGGTCGCGTCGGGTGCGGCGTCGGGACGGATTTCGCCGCCGGTGATCCCGGCGGTCACGTCTTCGGCCAGATCGCTGCGGAACGCCTCGTCGCGCTCGCGGAAGACGGAAGCCAGGTCCGCCGCCGCGGCGGCCTCGGCCCACAGCATGAGGAAGACCCGGTTCAGCACGCCCATGCGGCCGAGCTCGCCGATGTAGCCGTCGATCAGCCGCAGGAGGCGGTCCAGTCCGGGCGGCAGGCCGTCGAGTCCGGGGACGAATCCCGCCTGGGCCGTGCGCGCCAGGCGTTCGACGAGCGCCTTCTTGGACCCGAAGTGGTGGGTGACGAGTCCCCGGCTGTAGCCGGCTCTTTCCCCCACGCGTGCCAGCGTCAGCGAGCGCACCCCCTGTTCGTCGACCAACTCGGCGGCGGCCATGAGCAAGGCGGCTTCGGCCTCCTCGCGACGCTGTCTCTGCGTGCGGCGGGTGGTGGTCATGATCCGGATCGTACAACATACTTGTCATACGACCAGCAAGTACAGGAAGATGACGGCGCCCTGAGCGCGATCGAGGATGCTCGCTCCCGTGCGGGCCGGCAGGGTGCCCGGACGCCCCGTGAGCACGCCACAGACCGGAACGGAAGACACCGGATGACGCAGCCCCCTCGACGCGCACCGCGGTCGGACGCCCGGGAGAACCGCGCGCGCATCGTGCGGACCGCGCGCGCGGCCTTCGCCGACGACCCTTCCGTGAGCCTTCAGTCGATCGCCAAGGCGTCCGGCGTCGGCCAGGGAACGTTGTACCGCCACTTCCCCAGCCGCGAGGCCCTGTTGCTGGCCGTCTACCGGGAGGAGGTCGAGGCACTCGTCGCCGCCGCCCCGGACCTGCTGGCCAGGCACGAGCCGCTGGGGGCGCTCCGCCTGTGGTTCGAGCACCTCATGGCCTACGGCCAAAGCGGGCACGTGGCGGCCCTGGCCGTCGAGGCCGCCACCCGTGCCGACCAGGGCGGCCGGGACCGTCCGCCGGCCACCGCCGCACTGGACCTGCTGCTTGGCGCCGGCAAGGAGGCACGGCAGGTGCGGCCGGACGCCGAGGCGGACGAGGTCCTGCTGCTGGGAGCCTGCCTGTGGCAGACCGGTGGCGGGCCCGCGTCGCGGGAACGCCGCCGGCGCGTGCTCACCCTCATCCTCGACGGCCTGCGCGCCGGCGCGTGCGGCTGACCCGGACCGGCCGCGCGTGGTGACGCCGGTCTCGACGACGGTGCGGGCCACGGGGCCGATCGCGGTCGTCAGGCGGTCGGGGACGCCCGCTTCCAACGGGTCGGAGCCGTCGAATCCTGGGATCCGCTTCCTCGGTACGGCGGCGCCCTGGGCGGCGACGACCCCGCCGTACTCGGTGCCGCCACCGGCCGTGACGTAGCCCCAGCGAGCTGATCACCGGCCTCATCGGCGCGGTCCTGATCGGCGCCCACTTCTGGTCCTCCGCACGCCGCGACGAGCGGCTCGCCGAGGCCGGGGAACCAGGAGGCGGCGAGAAGGCGGAAGTTTCCTCGGGAGGGTGAGTCTCAGGCGGGCGGGGCGAGCAGCTCCTGGAGGATGCGCCGCAGCTCGGCGCGGTCCCGTGGAGTGATCCTCGCCAGCCTGCGGTCGTACTCCGCCGCGAGGGCGGCGAGCGCCCTGTCCCGTGCCTCGACGCCCTCACCGGTCAGGACGAGCCGGTGACGCCGCAGGTCCTCGTCGTCGATCTCGCGCCGGACGAACCCCTTGGCGACGAGGTTGCGGACGTAGACCGTGACACTCGCCCTGGGCAGCAGCAACGCCGTGGCGATCTCGGCCGGATACCGCGACGCTTCCACCTCGGCCAGTACGAAGAACTCCTTCGTCTCCAGCTCCAGCTCGGCCAGTTCCGGCGTGCAGGCGTCCATCACGACACTCAGCAGCCGCTGGTTCAGCGTCCACAGCTGCGCCCCGTCGACCGGCATGCGGTCCCCCGTCAAGAATCGAAGTGGTACGGTCCTGTATTAGTTTCGAACTATACCAGTTTAGGTTCCGTACTGGATGATGACGGAACGACATTCTCACGAAGGGTACCCGCCGTGCTCCAGCACCTCACCGTCCCGCGAGGGCCGATCCACCTCGCGGCCGACCTCCACCTGCCCGACGACGCCGACAGCTCCACGCCACTGCGCGCCGTGGTGCTCTCCACTCCCGGCAGCAGCGTGAAGGAGCAGATCGGCGCGAACTACGCCTCGCGCCTCGCCGCCCGCGGTATCGCGGCGCTCGTCTTCGACCCCGCCCACCAGGGGCAGAGCGGAGGCGAACCCCGTGACCTGGAAGACCCCTACCGCCGGGGCGAGGACATCTCCTACGCCCTCGACGCGCTCACCACGATCCCCGGCATCGACCCGCATCGTGTCGGCGTCCTCGGCATCTGCGCCGGAGGCGGTTACGCCGTGCACACCGCCCGCACCGACCACCGCATCAAGGCCGTCGGCACAGTCGTCCCCAGCGACATCGGCACCGCGTTCCGCGGCTTCCAGCCCGACGGCGCGGCCACCGCGCTCGACGCCCTCGCCGACGCGCGCACGGAGGAGATCCGCTCCGGCGAGCCGACCCGGGTGAACTGGCTGCCCGACACCCTGGAGGACGCCGCGGCGGCCGGGCTGACCGACATCGACACCACCCAGGCGATCACCTACTACCGCACCGAACGGGGCATCGCCGAGCACACCACCAACCGCCGCCTCGCGCGCGGCGACTCCCTCCTGCTGGGCTACGACGCGTTCCACCTGGTCGACCCGCTGATGACCCAGCCACTGCAGGTCATTCTCGCCGGACGCGTCGGTACCACCGGCTCCTACGACGCCGGCATGCGGCTGTGGAAGACCGCCCCCAACCCCGTCGACCTCATGGTGGTCGACGGGGCCGGACACTACGAGATGTACGACGAACCCGCGTATGTCGACGCCGCCGTCGAACGGCTCGCGCGCTTCTACGCCGACCACCTGTGAGACGTCGGGCCGCGCGGGACCGGCCGGACCGGCGCGGCGGCCACCGCTCGAAGTCCCCCTCTTCGAGGCGGGTCCGCACGGTCCGGCCGCTCTGCCAGGCGTTGGCGCCCGGCGCCACGTCCGGGACCGGGATGTCCGCCCGGCCGCGCCGCTTGCGGGACGCCGAGACCCCCAGCCGCTCGTCCCGGGCCCGGACCAGGTCCGGCGCGAGCTGTCCGTCCTCGGTGAAGCCCCTCATCAGCTGCGGGATCCCGTAGGGGAAGTCGTCGCGGTCGTACTGCCAGGTGTGGAAGGTCTTGCCGTAGGTCGTCACGAGGTCCTCGAAGTAGGCGTGCTCGGCCATGTCGGGGAGGCCGGGAGCGGTGAGGGCGCCGGACTTCGCCTCGTGGTGGTGGCTGTGCCACAGCCGTTTGTCGTCCTCGGGCAGGCCGCGGAACCGTTCCTCGCTGATGATTACTCGATGCCGATCAGACGGGCGTCGGGCGCGTTGCGGTCGAAGATCACGCACTGGTGCAGGTCGTGCTGGAGATGGATGCAGAAGTGCGTGGCTTCCACCTGCCGGCCCATGTCGTCGGCGTACATGTGGAAGCCGTTGAGGTAGGTGCTCATCGCGTCGAGCGGGTGTTTCGGCTGCATGGCGCCGGCCGCGAGGTCCAGCGCGCGGTGCTTGACCGGGTGGCCCTGGCCGGTCTTGCTGATCGTGGCGGCCTTGCGCCCGAACAGCAGACCGGCCGCAGCCGTCACACCCGCCGCGACACCGATGCCGATGCTCGCGGCCGGCCCCCGGCCCGAGCCGTGCGAGCGGGATGTGCCGTGTGTGAGTGCCGTGGGCGGCGAGTACCCCGAACGCGGTGCCTCGCATCCGGTACGGAGAAATCCGCCGGGGACCGGGGGCGGGAGGCGTCAGCGGTGGCCGAACCAGCTCATCGCCGGCAGGGCCCGGTCGTCGTAGCCGAAGAGGGCCTGGTTCTCCCAGCCGTTGCCGGAGGCGGGGTCGGCGGGGTCCCAGCCGTTGCCGGCGACGGCGGTCCAGGTGGCCTCCCAGTAGAAGACGCCCAGGCCGCGGCCGTCCGGTACGGCCTCCACGATGCTGGCGATGTCGTTCATCCACCTCGTCTGCCCGGCGGTGGTGGCCGGGTAGCCGGGGACGAGTTCCCCGTCGAGGTCGATGATGTTCTCCTGCGCGTCCTCGCTGTCGAGGCGGAAGGGGTAGGCCGTCTCGGCGACGAAGACCGGCTTGCCGTAGCGGGCGGCGGCGTCGTCCAGGGTGGTCTGGAAGTCGGACAGGGCGCCGTGCCAGTACCCGTAGTACGACAGGCCGACGGCGTCGAACCGCACGCCGTTGGCGACGGCCGAGTCGAACCACCAGCGGGTGCCTGCCAGGTCGCCGCCCTCGGCCAGGTGCAGGGCCACGGTCGTGGCGGGGCTGACCGCCTTGGCCGCGTCGTAGCCGGAGTTGAGCAGTCCGGCGAGCTGCGGCCAGTTGCCGGTGGAGCCCTCGTCCCACAGCATGCCGCCGTTGATCTCGTTGCCGATCTGGACCATGTCGGCGGGGGTGCCCTGGGCCTTCAGCGCGTTCAGCACGTCGTACGTGTGGCCGTACACGTCCGTCTTCAGCTGGGCGTAGGAGTGCGAGGCCCAGGCGGCCGGCTTGGTCTGCTTGCCCGGGTCGGCCCAGGAGTCCGAGTAGTGGAAGTCGACCAGCAGTTTCATGCCCCGCGCCTTGATCCGCTTGGCCAGGGCGAGGACGTGGGCCTTGTCGTTGTAGCCGTCGGCCGGGTCCACCCAGACCTTCAGGCGGGCGTAGTCCATGCCGGCGGACCGCAGGAGGGCGAGCGGGTCGGCGGTGGCGCCGGAGCCGGTGCGGTAGGTCCCGCCCCGTGCCTCGCTCTTGGCGAGGGAGGAGATGTCCGCGCCGTGCACGGTGGTGCCGCCGGTGCCGGGGGCGAAGGTCAGGTCGTCGACGTTGATCCAGTCGCCCGCGCCGGCGTCGCTGTTGATGCTGACGGTGCACTGGTGGGCGGTGACGGTGACCGGCACGACGATCCGGATCCAGCCGCTCGCGGAGACCGGCAGGTCGGTGCGCTGTTCGGCGCCGCCGCAGTTCTTGAGCGCTATGTACGCAAAGTTCTGGCCGCCGCCGGAGCGGACCCAGGCGGTGAGCCGGTAGCCGCCGTTGGCGAGGCCGGAGAGGTGCTGGTAGGTCTCGACCTGGTAGGCGGTGGACGCCCAGTGGCTCAGCCGGTAGCCGCCGCCGTGGCCGCCCGCCTCGACGTAGGAGGCGCCGGCCGAGCCGTGCTCCGACCAGCCGGCGGGGGTGGCCGCGCCGGTGCCGTCGGCTTCGAAACCGCCGTTGGTGAGGGTGCTCGCCGCCTGGGCGGCGGGCGTGGGCGCCAGGGTGAGGGCGAGCCCGGCGGCCAGCGGCAGCAGCAGGGCTCTGAGCGTGCGTCCGGGATGGAACGTCATCGTCCGTCGTCCCTTCGACGTAGGGGAAGGTACTGGGCGAAGGACGAGCGGCCCTCCGCCCGTGGGTGGTGCGGGCGGCCTCCCGGCCCGCGGAACGTGCGCCGGCAGGCCGTCCCGTTCAGCCGTCGAGCCGGACGACCCGTACGGCCCCCGCGGGGACTTCGATGCGGCCCGCGGCGCTCTCGCCCGTCAGCAGTTCGGTGCCGGGCGTGTCCAGGGGCACCTTGGCGTCGGTGCCGGTGTGGTTGATCACGAAGAGGTAGCTGCCCGACTCACCGGTGCGCCGCACCACCTCGACGTCCCGGGGGAGGTCGGGACGGGCCGGGACGCGCGCGTCCTCGGCGGCCCGGGCCAGCACCGCGTCGAGGCCGTCTGCGTCCAGGCGGGTGGAGACGTACCAGGCGGTGCCGTCGCCGAGGCGGTGCCGGGTGACGGCGGGGTGGCCGGCGGCCGGGCCGTCCGCGTACGTCCACACGGTCTCGGCGCCGCGCGGGACCACGAACTCGGTCCAGACGTCGGCCGCGAGAGCGGTGCCGCCGGGGCCGAGGATTTGGACGGTGTCGCCCTCCAGCAGCGGCGCGAACTCCTCGACGGTCAGGCCCAGCACGTCCCGCAGCGCGCCCGGACAGGGGCCCTCGTGGACGGCGTCGTGCTGGTCGACGATGCCGGAGAAGTACGACACCAGCAGCGTGCCGCCGCCCTCGACGTACCGGGTGAGGTTGCGGCCGGCCGCCTCGGTCATCAGGTACAGCGCGGGCACCACGACCAGGGGGTAGGCCGACAGGTCGGCCTCCGGGTGGGCGAAGTCGACCGTGAGGTGGCGGTCGTAGAGCGCCTCGTAGAAGGCGTCGGCGCGTTCCCGGGCGTCGTGGTCCTCGCTGGGCCGCCACTCCAGGTTCTGCGCCCACCAGGAGTGCCAGTCCCACAGGACGGCCGCGTCGGCGACGGTGCGGGTGGAGCGGATCTCGCGCAGCGCGTCGAGTGACGCGCCGAGCCCGACGACCTCGCGCCAGACGCGGGTGTCGGTGCCGCCGTGCGGCACCATCGCCGAGTGGAACTTCTCGGCGCCGCGCCGGGACTGCCGCCACTGGAAGAACATCGCGCCCTCGGAGCCGCGGGCCACGTGCGCCAGGGAGTTGCGGGCCATCTGCCCGGGGGCCTTGGCCGGGTTGCGCGGCTGCCAGTTGACGCCCGAGGTGGAGTGTTCCAGCAGCAGCCAGGGGGCGCCGCCCGCCACCGAGCGGGTCAGGTCGGCGGTCATGGCGAGGTTGACGTGGGTGCGGCGGCCGTCCGTGATCAGGTAGTGGTCGTTGGTGACCAGGTCGACCTCGCGGCCCCAGGCCCAGTAGTCGATCGAGTCGCACTGGCTGAGGGCGGTCATGAAGTTGGTGGTGACCGGGACGCCGGGTGCCAGGCGGTGCAGGATGTCGCGTTCGGCGCGGAAGTTCTCGCGGATGGTGGCGTCGGCGAACCGCTTGTAGTCCAGCGCCTGGGCCGGGTTGCCGGCCGTGGGGGTCAGGCGCGGCGGGTTGATCTCGTCGAAGCCGCCGTAGCGCTGGCCCCAGAAGGCGGTGCCCCACGCCTCGTTGAGCGCGTCGACCGTGCCGTACCGCGCCGCCAGCCAGCGGCGGAAGTGCGCGGCGCAGGAGTCGCAGTAGCAGGCGGAGACGGGGACGCCGTACTCGTTGTGCACGTGCCACAGGGCGAGCGCGGGGTGGTCGCCGTAGCGCTCGGCGAGCCGGGTGGTGATGTTCGCGGCGGCGGCCCGGTAGTCGGCGTTGCTGTGGCAGATGGCGCCGCGGGAGCCGAACTCGTAGCGCCTGCCGTCGGCGGTGACGGGCAGCGCCTCGGGGTGGGCGCGGAAGAACCAGACCGGGGGGACCACGGTGGGGGTGCCGAGGTCGACGCGGATGCCGCCCTCGTGCAGCAGGTCCAGCACCCGGTCGAGCCAGCCGAAGTCGTACGTCCCCGGCGCGGGCTCCAGCAGCGCCCAGGAGAAGATCCCCACGCTCACCATGGAGACGCCGGCCTCCCGCATCAGCCGGACGTCCTCGGCCCAGACGCTTTCCGGCCACTGCTCGGGGTTGTAGTCCCCGCCGAAGGCGAGCCCGGTGAGGCCCTTGGGGGTGGTCTCCGGCATGTAAGTCTCCCGGTCGATCGATCATTTGGGAACGTGCACACACATGGTGGGCGGTGCGGGCCTAACATAACCGCACAGCAACAACCATTGACAAGTGTCCGGGACGTTTCTCTACTGTGAACGCTCACAGACGCATGGCAGGTCCTCGCGACGTGCGGGGACCCTGTTTTCAGGGGAGATATCCATGCCGCACACGAAGCACCGTCGCCTCGTGGCCACCGCCGTCGCCGCCACCCTCGGCGCCACCGCGCTCGCCGCCTGCGGATCCAAGGACGACGAGGCCCGGTCGGGTCCCGTCTCGCTCACGTACTGGACCTGGACGCCCGGCATGGACAAGGTCGTCGAGCTGTGGAACAAGGGACCGGGCAAGAAGGAGCAGATCAGCGTCACGGTGAAGAAGCAGGCGTCCGGCGACACCCTGGTCACCAAGATCCTCACCGCGCACAAGGCCGGCGAGGCCCCCGACCTGGTCCAGGCCGAGTACCAGGCGCTGCCCACGCTGGTCAGCAATGACGCGCTGGCCGACATATCCGGCGAGGTCGGTGACGCGAAGGCCGACTTCGCCGAGGGCGTCTGGCAGCAGACCACGCTGGGCACCGACGCGGTCTACGCGGTGCCGCAGGACATCGGACCGATGATGTTCTACTACCGCGGACCTGTTCGAGAAATACGGCCTCGACGTCCCCGCCACCTGGGAGGAGTTCGCCGAGACCGCGCGGACGCTGAAGAAGAAGGCCCCGGAGGTGGACCTCACCACCTTCTCCGCCAACGACTCCGGTCTCTTCGCCGGCCTCGCCCAGCAGGCCGGCGCCAAGTGGTGGACCACCGAGGGCGAGAAGTGGAAGGTCGGCATCGACTCCGCGGCGACCAGGAAGGTCGCCGAGTTCTGGGGCGGGCTGGTCGAGGAGGGCGCCGTCGACAACCAGCCGATGTACACCCCGGCCTGGAACAAGGCGCTCAACACCGGCAAGCAGATCGCCTGGGTCAGCGCCGTGTGGGCCCCGGGCACCCTGACCACCGCCGCGCCCGACACCGCCGGCAAGTGGGCCATGGCGCCGCTGCCCCAGTGGTCCGAGGGCGAGGAGGTCACCGGCAGCTGGGGCGGCTCCTCCACCGCCGTCACCACGGACTCCGGCGACAAGGAGGCCGCCGCGGAGTTCGCCACCTGACTGAACACCGACGCCGAGGCCCTGAACGCGCTCGCCAAGGAGAGCGGCGTCTACCCGGCCGCCACCGCCGCCCAGACCAGCGGCGCCTTCGCCGAGCCGCCGGAGTACTTCTCCCACCAGGAGGACTTCTGGAGCAAGGCGGCGGAGATCGCGAAGACCACCGCGCCGTCCGCCTGGGGCCCGAACGTCAACGTCGCCTACACGACCTTCAAGGACGCCTTCGGCGCCGCCGCCAAGAACAAGTCGGACTTCACCGCCGCCCTGGCCGCCATGCAGGACGCCACCGTCGCCGACCTGGAGAAGCAGGGCTTCGAGGTCGCCCGGTGACCAGCACGGCACGCCGCAGGCCGTATGGGGCGAGGAGCGCCCCGTACGCCTTCCTCCTGCCCGCGGCGCTCCTCTTCACCCTGTTCTTCGCGCTGCCCGTCGGCTACGCCCTCTGGCTCAGCTTCCGCAAGGTGCGGGTCTCCGGTCTCGGCCTGGGCTCGGGCGCCCGCACCGAGGTCTGGGCCGGCCTGGAGAACTACACCGGCGCCCTCACCGACAGCGAACTGTTCGACGGCGCGCTGCGCGTGCTCGGCTACGGCGCGATCGTCGTCCCCGTGATGCTGGGCCTGGCGCTGCTGTTCGCGCTGATGCTCGACGCCGAGCGGGTACGGCTCGCCCCGTTCACCCGCCTCGCGATCTTCCTGCCGTACGCCGTCCCCGGTGTGGTCGCGGCGCTGCTGTGGGGCTTCCTGTACCTGCCGGACGTCAGCCCGTTCCACTTCGTGCTCGGCGAACTGGGCCTGCCGCGGCCGGACCTGCTGGACGGCGGTCCGCTCTACCTCGCCCTGTCGAACATCGCCGTGTGGGGCGGCACCGGCTTCAACATGATCGTCATCTACACCTCGCTGCGGTCGATCCCGGCCGAGGTGTACGAGGCGGCGAAGCTGGACGGCGCCACACCGCTGCAGGTCGCGCTGCGGATCAAGATCCCGATGGTGGCCCCCTCGCTGGTGCTGACCTTCTTCTTCTCGGTCATCGCCACGCTCCAGGTGTTCAACGAGCCCACCACCCTCAAACCGCTCACCAACTCCGTGTCCACCACCTGGAGTCCGCTGATGAAGGTGTACCAGGACGCCTTCGGCAAGGGCGACATCTACGCCGCCGCGGCCCAGGCCACCCTCATCGCGCTGGTCACGCTGCTGCTGTCCTTCGGCTTCCTGCGGGCCGCGAACCGTCGTCAGAAGCAGGAGGCCACTCGATGAGTTCCCTCGCCCTGCGCAGGTCCGCGCCCGCCGCGGGCACCACCCCCAACGCCGCCCAGGGGCCCCCGCGGCGCCGGCGGACCGCCCTGGTCCCGACCGTGACGCTGCTGCTCGGCGCGGTCTACTGCCTGCTGCCCGTGGCCTGGGTGGTGATCGCCGCCACCAAGTCGGGCAGCGAGCTGTTCTCCACCTTCACCTTCCTGCCGGGCAGCGGATTCACCCAGAACCTGTCCGACCTCAGCGCCTACCGCGACGGCGTGTACTGGCAGTGGATGGGCAACTCCGCCCTGTACGCCGTGGCCGGCGCCCTGCTCTCGGCGGCCGTGTCGGCGTGCGCCGGGTACGCGCTGGCGGTCTACCGCTTCCGCGGCCGGGAGGCGATGTTCAACGTGCTGCTGGCCGGGGTGCTGATGCCGCCGGTGATCCTCGCCGTGCCGCAGTACCTGCTGCTGGCCCGGGCCGGCCTGACGGACTCCTACCTGTCCGTGCTGCTGCCGCAGATCCTCTCCCCGTACGGCGTCTACCTGGCCCGTGTCTACGCCGCCGCGGCCGTCCCGGCGGACGTGGTCGAGGCCGGGCGGATGGACGGCGCGAGCGAGTGGCGGATCTTCACCCGGGTCGCGCTGCCGATGATGGTGCCGGGCCTGGTGACGGTCTTCCTCTTCCAGTTCGTGGCGGTCTGGAACAACTTCCTGCTGCCGTACATCATGCTCAGCGACGACGAGAAGTTCCCGATCACCCTCGGCCTGTACACGCTGCTGGAGCAGGGGGCCAACACCCCCGCCCTGTACACCCTGGTGGTCACCGGCGCCTTCCTCGCGGTGTTCCCGCTGGTGGCGCTCTTCCTGGTCGTCCAGCGGTTCTGGAGTCTGGACCTGCTGTCCGGGGCCGTAAAGTCATGACCATGAGCAAGGCAGGGGGCCGGCCCAGACCACCGACCATCCACGACGTGGCGCGCGAGGCGGGTGTCTCGCGCGGCACCGTCTCGCGCGTCCTCAACGGCGGGCACTACGTGAGCCCGGCGGCGCAGGAGGCGGTCAACGCCGCGATCCGCAGGACCGGGTACGTGGTGAACCGGCACGCGCGCTCGCTGATCACCGGCCGGTCGGACTCGGTGGGCTTCCTGCTGACGGAGCCCCAGGAACGCTTCTTCGAGGACCCCAACTTCAACGTCCTGCTGCGCGGCTGCACCCAGGCGCTGGCCGCGCACGACATCCCGCTGCTGCTGATGCTGGCGGGAACGGACGACGAACGGCGGCGCATCACGCGGTACATCACCGCGGGGCACGTCGACGGGGTGCTCCTGGTGTCCAGCCACTCCGGTGATCCGGTGGCGCAGGAACTGCGGGAGGCGGGGGTGCCGCTGGTCGCCTGCGGCAAGCCGATCGGGCTGGGCTCCAAGGTGAGTTACGTGGCCGCGGACGACCGGGACGGCGCCCGGGAGATGGTCCGGCACCTGCTCTCGCTCGGCCGGCGCCGGATCGGCACGGTCACCGGTCCGCTGGACACGCCCGGCGGTGTCGAGCGGCTCGCCGGCTACCAGGAGGAGCTGACCGCGGCGGGGCTCCCGGTCGACGACCGGCTCATCGTCTCCGGCGACTACAGCCGGGCCGGCGGCGAGGCGGGCGCCGAGCGGCTGCTCGCCCGCGCGCCCGACGTGGACGCCGTGTTCGTCGCCTCGGACCTGATGGCACAGGGTGTGCTCGCGGCGCTGCGCCGGGCCGGGCGGAGCGTGCCGCGGGACGTGGCCGTCGGCGGCTTCGACGACTCCCCCGCCGCGCAGGCGGCGAGCCCCGCGCTGACGACGATCCGGCAGCCGTGGGACCGGATCAGCTCGGAGATGGTACGGGTGCTGCTCGCCCAGGTCGGCGGCGAGGACCCGGCGGCGGTGATCCTGCCGACGGAGCTGGTGGTACGGGAGTCCGCCTGAGCCGCGGTCCGGCCGCGGGCCGCCGGCCGGCCTGCCCAGGACACCGGCCGGCTCGCCCGCGGGAAGGTCCCCGCAGGCGTCCGCGGTCCGTGGTGGTCCGGCCGGTACACCCGCGCGCAACGTGACCGACCGGTCGTCCTGGCAGTCGCTGGACGTCCCCCAGATGACGTCACGGCTACGGGGAGCCCGCCCGCCTACTGAGGCTGTGTCGCGATCTGGATCAGGTTGCCGCAGGTGTCGTCGAAGACGGCGGTGGTGACGGGGCCCGCTTCCAGGGGCTCCTGGGTGAAGCGGACACCGAGGCCGCGCAGGCGCTCGTACTCCGCCGCCACGTCGTCCACGGCGAACTGGGCGAGCGGGATACCGTCCTCGACGAGCGCGTCGCGGTAGGGCTTGACGGCCGGGTGGCCGGAAGGCTCCAGGAGGAGTTCGGTGCCGCCTGGCGCGTCGGGCGAGACGACGGTCAGCCACCGGGCCCCGCCGCCCAGCGGGACGTCGTGCTTCTTCACGAAGCCGAGGACCCGGGTGTAGAAGTCCAGGGCCTTGGCCTGGTCGTCGACGAAGACGCTGGTCAGGTGGATCTTCATGGCGTGCTTTCCTCCGGTGCGGCAGTGTCGGGCTCGGACCATCGCTCGGCTATCCGCCGCAGCGGGGCCGTGTTCAGGTCGTGGAACTTGCAGCGGCCCTCCCGCCTGGTCTCGACGAGCCCGGCCGCCTCCAGCACGGCGAGGTGCTGGGAGACCGCCTGGCGCGAGATGTCGAGCCGATGCCGCGTGCTCAGCCGCGAGCAGATCTCGAACAGCGTCTGCCCGGACCTCTCCGCGATCACGTCGAGGATGGTGCGGCGGGTGGGGTCGGCCAGGGCTTTGAAGATGTCGTCGGCCACCACCACACGATAGGCAAGTGTCCACTTGCCTATCAAGTCGTGGGGGCCCCTGCGCAGAACATCGCCCGCCGGCGGGGGCCGCGCCGAGCACGTTGCCGCCCTGGGCGAGCAACGCGGTGACGTCGTACGTCTGCACCTGAAGGTGTGAGCGGTAGGCGGTGAAGCCCGGGGTGAGTTCGCGTCGCCGACGCGGTGGCCGTTGAGGAAGGCTTCGTAGACGCCGTGGGCGGTGGCGTACAGGCGGGCCGTCCGGACGGGCTTGCCGAGGGTGAAGCCGTGCCGCAGCAGGTGGGCGGGGCGGTGTCCGGCCGCGGCGGGTTCCGCCTCGGCCGGTTCGATCCAGCGGGCCTGCCACGACTCCGGGGTGAGGAGCCCGGTCTCCCACCAGGACGTGTCCGACCAGTCGCTCTCACCGAGGTCGGTCCACACCTTGACCCGCCACGGGGTCCGGACGGCGGAAGCCGGCGCGGGACCGGCGTACTGGACGTGGGTGTGGCTGGCCGACTCCACCCGGCCCGAGTCCCAGTCGCCGGCCGAAGGTCCGCGTCGTCAACTGCCATGATTCCCCCACCCCCGGGTCACTGGTGCACCAGTACCGGTTTGACAGCGTCTCCACCGACCGACTCGGTGACCGCGTGATTGATGTCGGTCAGCGGGTAGGGGCGCATGAGCTTGTCCAGCGGGAAGCGCCCCGCCCTGTAGAAGTCCAGCAACTGCGGGATCAGCAGCGACGGAACGCTGTCGCCCTGGAGGATGCCCTTCACCGTGCGGCCCAGCAGCTGGACCAGTCCGACGGAGATGTCCTGGCCGGTGCCCGCGGAGCCGACGATGCCGGCCGTGCCGCCGACCGCGAGCGCCTCGACGGCAGCGCGCGCGGTCGCCGGAAGACCCACCGCGTCCAGTGAGAAGTCGACGCCGCCCTTGCTGAGCCGGACCACGGTGGCCGCCACGTCGTCCCGGGCGCCGTCGAGCACGTGGGTGGCGCCGAGTTCGACCGCCAGGTCCAACCGGTTGGGGTGCAGGTCCACGGCGATGATCTGAGTGCAGCCCGCGATCCTGGCGGCCATCACGGCCGCCAGTCCCACCGGGCCGGCGCCGAACACCGCGAGGCTGCTGCCGGGCGGCGCGGCGAACACACTGAGCACGGCGCCCGCGCCGGTCTGCAGCCCGCATCCCAGCGGGCCGAGCAGTTCCAGCGGGGCGTCGTCGCGGACCTTCACGACGCTGCGCCGGTGGGCGACGACATGGTCGCCGAAGGCGGACTGCCCGAAGAAATGCCCGTTGATCTCGGTTCCCCCGGCGTCCCGGTAGGCGGTCGAGCCGTCCGCCCGTCGGCCGCGCAGGTTCAGCGGCAGGAAGGACACGCAGCGCATGGGGTGGCCGGTCAGACAGGAACGGCAGGAGCCGCAGCTCATCGGCGCCAGGACCACCGGGTCGCCCGGGGAGACCGAGGTCACGCCCGCGCCGACGGCCGCGACGACGCCACTTCCCTCGTGCCCCAGTACGGCCGGGGGACCCGGCGGGAGGATCTGGTCCCGGGCCAGCAGATCGGTGTGGCACAGTCCGGTGGCCACCATCCGGACCAGCACCTCGTCGGGCCGGGGTGCCTCCAGGAGGACGTCCTCCACGGAGAACGGCCCTCCTTTGGCACGGATGACGGCGGCCTTGATGGAACGCATCGCGTTGCTCCTCCTGGTCGGGCGGTCCGGTCTCATTGGCCCGGCCGGTCCGCTGCCACGTCGCCGCCGCCCAGCCGGCTCTCGCCGCCGACGGGCAGGTCGGAGAACTCGAAACGGGTGATGCCGGTGTCGGCCGCGACGACCCACGCCTGGCCGGTGCGCCCGTCGCACACCGCCGTGACCATCGCGTCGACCACCAGGTCCGGTGCGGCCACCGCCACGCCGGCCGCCCGCCACGCGGGCAGCCGTTCGGCGATGAGCGGCGTCTCGACCGCGGCCGGACACAGGACGTTGACGGTGATCCCGTCCTCGGCGAGCATCGGTCCCAGCGAACGGACCAGCCCCACCAGGGCGTGCTTGGACGCGGCGTAGAACACGTCGGGGGACGGGCGCAGGCCGGTGACACTGGCGGTGACGACGATCGAGCCCCCGCCGCGGGCCCGGAGGGCCGGTACGGCGGCCTGCACCCCGTACACCACCGAGTCGACGTTGACCGCGAGCAGCCGCCGGTAGGCGTCGCGGTCGAACGCGTCGCCGATGGAGCCCGCGGTGAGTACGCCGGCGTGCAGCCAGACGATGTCCACGCCGCCGAACCGGTCGACCGTGTCGCGTACCAGCCGCCGGTTGTCGGCCAGGTCGGACACGTCCACCGGCACGAACACCGCGCCGGTGGCCTGCGCGACCGCCTCGCCGCGGGCCCGGTCGATGTCGGCCAGCACGACGTGGCTGCCCTGGTCGGTGAACCGCCGGGCGGCGGCGGAACCGATTCCGCCGCCCCCGCCGGTGATGAGCACTACCTTGTCCGCGAAGGTCGCGGTGTCGGCCATCTCCGGTTTCCTGTCCATGAGTCCGGCTCAGGGCGGTCCCGCAGCCGGTGTGCCGGTTCTGCTCAGGAGAGCAGGGTGGAGAAGAACACGAGCTTGGCCTCGGCGACCTTGCCCGGGTCGACGGGGCGCCACTGCCGCACGCCGGTCCGGCCGGCGTACTGGCCGCTCACGCCGATCGCCGGGCAGTACAGCCACTCGCCCGACACCAGGTTGCTGAACCGCGCCCATGCCTCGACGTGTACGTCGCCGTCCGCGAGCGCGATCTTCTCGGTGATGCAGGTCATCAGTTCGCCGTCGGTGTCGCGGCGGAGGACGATTTTGTAGAAGCCCTCCACCGTGCCGATCGCGGTGCCGGACGGGTCGCGCAGCTCCGACACGTAGGTTCCGCTCTGGCCGGCCTCCGGGTTCTCGAAATCGATGTCGCTGCCGAACTTGACCAGGTGCTCGCTGAGCTCTTCGAACATGCTCGTGACTCCTTGGGCGTCGGTGTCGGTGTCGGTGTCAGGCTTTGCGGAAGACGTCCTTGACGAGGATCAGACCGTCGCGCAGCGTGAACAGGTCCACGCCCCGGTCGAGTACGTCCCCCGCGGCGTTCCGCAGGCTGAATTCGATGATCTGCCGGTCGTCCACCACCACGGCCGGTTCGAACACCAGCCGGACGCCCTGGTCGCCCAGTGCCTCGCGCTTCTTGACCAGGTCCGTCAGGTAGGCGTGGATCTCGTGCCGTCGGTACGTGGTGCCGGGTTCGGGTCCTTCGGCCACACTCCAGACGCCGTCCTCGGCGAAGCAGGCGACCGCCTCGTCGAAGGCGTCCCGCGCGCACGCGTCGAAGAAGGCGGCGACCACGCCCTCTCCCACCTTTGTCGTCTCCACCGCGTTGTCGGTCATCGAAACCTCATCTCTTTTCTGTGTCAGGTCTTCCTGTGGTGCGCGGAGCGGTCAGGACAGGTGTACGGGCAGGCTCTCCAGACCACGGAACTGGAGGCTGTGCCGCCACCTGAGCCGGTCCGCCGGTACGGCCAGTTCCCAGCGGGGGAACCGGCGCAGCAGCCGGCCGAACAGGATCTCGCCCTCCAGCCGGGCCAGCGGTGCCCCGATGCAGTGGTGGATGCCGTGCCCGAAGGACAGGTGCGGGTTCCGGCCGCGGCCGATGTCCAGCAGGTCGGGTTCGTCGAAGACGGAGGGGTCCCGGTTGGCGGCGCACAGTGAGACGAAGACGATCTCGTCCGCCGGAATCGTCACGTCGCCGACCTGGACCGGGCGGGTGGTGTAGCGGATGGTGGCGAGGTTCAGCGGGCTCTCGTACCGCAGGAACTCCTCGACGGCGCCGGGCAGCAGCGCCGGGTCGGCGCGCACCCGGCTCTGCTGGTCGGGGTGCTGGATCAGCGCGAGCACCCCGCTGCTGATCATGTTCGCGGTCGTCTCGTAGCCGGCGTTCATCAACAGGAACAGGGTGGACAGCAGTTCGCCGCCGTCCAGCCGGTTGCCGTCGTCCTCGGCATCGATGAGGGCGCTCACCAGGTCGTCCGCGGGGGCCTGGCGCTTGGCGGCCACCACCGATTCCAGATGCGCGTAGGACAGTTGGATCGCCTCCCGCTTCTCGGCGGCGGTGGACCGGACGCTGGTCAGGACCCCGTTCCAGCGGCGCAGGTCGTCGAAGTCGGTCACCGGCACGCCGAGCAGGGCGCCGATCACATAGATGGGGAAGGCGAGGGCGATCTGCTCCACCAGGTCGAACTCCTTCCCGGGCACGATGTCGTCGACGAGGTCGTCGGCCATCCGCTCGATCCACGGCCGCATCCGCTCGACCCGGCGCATGGTGAACGCCTTGGTGACGATGCGGCGCAGCCGGGTGTGGTCCGGCGGGTCGCTGAAGAGCATGCTGCGCGGGTTCTGGCCCACCGAGCCGTCGGGGTGCAGCGCGTGCCGCTCGACGATCCGGGGCAGGCCGAGCGCGTCCTTGGACAGCGCCGGGTCGGCCAGCAGTGCCCGGACGTCCTCGTGGCGGGTCACCACCCAGGCGTTGACCTCCGAGGCGAGGGTCTTCACCGCGTGCCGGCCGATCGGTGCCTCGGCGCGCAACACGTCGTAGGAAGGGTAGGGGTCCTGCACGAACGTCGGCCCGAACACGATGTCGGCCGGGGCTGATTCGGTGGTCATGTCAGTGCTTACTCCTGTCCGGTTCCGGACAGCCACGACTCGACCGCTTTGCCGGTCGAAGGTCCGGAGTCGCCGATGATGGTCAGGTGGTCCGCCGGCACGTCCACCGTCTCGTGCCGGGTGGGCCAGGACGCCTCGGGGGCCGGCCGGCCGGGTGCGGTGGCGGTGAGCGGTTCGGTCGCCCGGACCAGCAGGGTCGGGCTCGCCAGCGGGCCGGGGCGCCAGCCGCGGAACAGGTCGAAGTGCCGGCCCATCGCGGTCAGTCCGGTGTCCGTGGTCAGCTCGACCAGTTCCGTGCGGTCCGCCAGGAGGGTGAACAGCGTCGACTCCAGGGCCGCGAGCCCGGCGCTGTCCGGAAGATGGCTGTCGAGCAGTACCACCGCGGCAGGTGCCGTCCCGTCCTGGGCCAGTGCCTCGGCCACCGCGTGCGCGGCCCAGCCACCCGAGGAGTACCCCACCAGCGCGACGGGCCGGTCACCGTGCCCGGCGCGGACGGCGGCCACCTGCTGCTGGACGAACTCCTCCAGAGTGCGGGGCAGTGACTCGCCCGGGACGTACCCGGACGGAGCGAGCACCGTCACTTCGCGCCGGTCCCGGAACGCGGTGGCGAACCGGGCGTACTGGTAGGTGTGCGCGGGCGCGACCAGCGACGGGAAGCACACCAGAGGTGTCCGGGCCGGGCCGTCGGCGAAGCGCGCGCTTCGCGGCGCGGGTCCCGGCTGGTCCGGTTCGTCCCGCAGGCGCGCGGCGGCGGCGAGCAGCCGCAGTCCCTCGTCCGCCCGGCCGGCCAGGCTGGCCTGCCGGAAGAGCGTCACCAGCGGGCCGGGCGGCGACGGCTCGGTGGCGGTCGCGGGGGTCTCGGCGGGGGCCGCCCGGTCGATCCGCTCGGCCAGCAGGGCGGCCAGTGCGGCGGCGGTCGGCCGCTCCGCGAGGTCGGACGGTGCGAGCCGGACACCGGTGGCCTGGTGCAGCCGGCCCCGGAGTTCGGCCACGCCGAGGGAGTTGAGGCCGACTTCGGTGAACGGCTCCCCTGGGCCGAGGGGCCGGCCGGGGTCGCCGAGCACGGCCGCGAGGTGGTCGAGCACCACGTCGGTCAGCAGGCCGGCGCGGGCGGCGGGCGGTGCCTCCGCGAGGCGTCGGCGCAGCTCTTCGGTCTCGGTCCCGCCGCCTTCCTGCCCGGTGTCGGCCGGTGGTTCGCCGGCGCCGGGGCCGCTGCCCACCGACCTCGGCGCGCGCAGCCAGTAGCTACGGCCCTGGAAGGGATAGACGGGCAGGTCGACGCGCCGGCCGCCGTCGCACAGCGCGCCCAGGTCCACGGGCAGTCCGCGCACGTACAGCTGGGCGAGGGCGGTGGTGAGCGCGTCGCGCTCCGCGCGGTCGGCGCGCAGCAGTGGCACGGCGGACGCGGCGCCGGGGTCGGTGAGGCAGTCCTGGGTCATGGCGGACAGCACGCCGTCCGGACCGAACTCGACGAAGGTGCGGATACCGCGTTCCTCCAGGGTGCGGACGCCGTCGGCGAACCGTACCGGCTGCCGGACGTGCCGCACCCAGTAGTCCGCGGTCGCCACCTCGGCCGGGTCCGCCACCGCGCCGTTCAGGTTGGACACCAGGGGGATCTGCGGTGCGTGGTATGTGACGCGTTCGGCCGCGGCCCGGAAGGCCGCCAGCATGGGTGTCATGTGCGGGGAGTGGAACGCGTGGCTCACCGTGAGCCGCTTGGTGCGGCAGCCCCGGGCGGCCAGCTCGGCGGCGACCTCCAGTACGGCGTCCTCGTCTCCGGAGAGCACGGTGGCGGTGGGGCCGTTGACGGCCGCGATCGACATGCGCTCGGCCCGGTCGGTGATGAGCGGGGCCACCTGGTCCGCGGCTGCCTCGACCGCCACCATCGCGCCGCCCGGCGGCAGTTCCTGCATCAGCCGGGCCCGTGCCGCGACCAGGGCGGTCGCGTCGGCGAGATCGAACACGCCGGCCACGTGGGCGGCGGCGAGTTCCCCGATGGAGTGTCCGGCCACCGCGTCCGGTACCAGGCCCCATCCCTCGACCAGCCGGAAGAGGGCGACCTCCAGCGCGAACAGTGCCGCCTGGGTGTACCCGGTCAGGTCGAGCAGGCCGGCCTCGGCGGACGCGGGGGCGGCGAAGACCACGTCCCGGACCGGGTGCCCGAGCTCCCGCTCAAGTCCCTCGCACACCTCGTCGAAGGCGGTGGCGAAGGCCGGGAAGGACGCGTACAGCTCCTGCCCCATGCCCAGCCGCTGGCTGCCCTGTCCGGTGAACAGGAAGGCCACGTCCTGCCGGTCGGCCGCCCGGCCGGTGATCACGTCCGCGGCGGGCCGGCCCGCCGCGAGGGCGGCGAGGGCCGCGTCGCACCCGGCCCGGTCCTCGGCGAGTACGACCGCCCGGTGGGTCAACGCGGCCCGGGTGGCGGCCAGCGACCAGCCCAGGTCGGTTGGGGTGAGGTCCTGGTGGGAGCCGAGGTGGTCGCGCAGCGCGCGGGCCTGCGCGCGCAACGCGTCCGCGTCCCGCGCGGACAGCGGCACCGGCACCTTTCCCGGACCGGCGCCGGTGTCGGCGGGGGCCGGGACCGGATCGGGGCCGGGGGCCTGCTCGATGATCACGTGTGCGTTGGTTCCGCTGACGCCGAAGGACGACACCCCGGCCCGGCGCGGCTGTCCGGTGTCGGGCCACGGCTGTGCCCGGGTGAGCAGGGCCACCGCGCCGTTCGACCAGTCCACGTGCGGGGACGGCTGGTCCGCGTGCAGTGTCCTGGGCAGTTCGCCGTGGCGCATCGCCAGCACCATCTTGATCAGTCCGGCGGCGCCGGCCGCGGCCTGGGTGTGGCCGATGTTCGACTTCACCGAGCCGAGGTACAGCGGCCGGCCGGCCGGGCGGTCCTTGCCGTACGTGGCCAGCAGCGCCTGGGCCTCGATCGGGTCGCCCAGCCGGGTGCCGGTGCCGTGCGCCTCCACCGCGTCGACCTCGCCGGGGGTGAGGCCCGCGGCGGCCAGCGCCTGGCCTATCACCCTCTCCTGGGCGGGCCCGTTGGGTGCGGTCAGGCCGTTGCTGGCGCCGTCCTGGTTGACCGCGCTGCCGCGCAGTACAGCGAGTACGGGGTGGCCGTTGCGGCGTGCGTCGGAGAGCCGTTCCAGCACCAGGACGGCGGCTCCCTCGCCCCAGCCGGTGCCGTCGGCGGTCGCGGAGAACGCCTTGCAGCGGCCGTCCGCGGCGAGCGCGCGCTGCCGGCTGAAGTCCACGAACACTCCCGGGCCGGCCATCACGGTCGCCCCGCCGACAAGGGCCAGCGAGCACTCACCCTGGCGCAGCGACTGCGCGGCGAGGTGCAGCGCCACCAGCGACGAGGAACACGCGGTGTCCACCGTGATCGCCGGGCCGCGCAGGCCCAGGGTGTAGGCAAGCCTGCCGGACAGCACGCTGGCCGCGTTGCCGGTGCCCAGGTAGCCCTCCAGGCCGTCCGGGATCTCGTTGAGGAACGCCAGGTAGTCCTGTCCGTTCGTGCCGATGAACACCCCGGTCCGGCTCTCCCGCAGGGACAGCGGGTCCAGGCCGGCGCGCTCCACCGCCCGCCAGGAGATCTCCAGGAGCAGCCGCTGCTGCGGGTCCATCGCCGCTGCCTCGCGCGCGCCGATCCCGAAGAAGGCCGCGTCGAACCGGTCGGGGGCGTCCAGGAACCCGCCGTACCGGGTGTAGCTGGTGCCCGGCCGGTCCGGGTCGGGGTCGTAGAGGGCGTCCAGGTCCCATCCCCGGTCCGCCGGGAACGCGGACACCGCGTCGCGCCCGGTGCGCAGCAGTTCCCAGTACTCCTCCGGGCTGGTCACCTCGCCGGGGAACCGGCAGTCCATGGAGACGATCGCGACGGGGTCCGCGTCGGTCGGCGCGCCGGTCGCGGACCGGTCTGCCGCCCCCGTCGTCCCCGTCGTACCCGTCCCCGTCGCTCCGGTCGGCTCGTCGTGGAGCCGGGTGCGCAGGTGGGCGGTGAGTGCCTGCGGGCTGGGGTGGTCGAACGCGAGCGTGGACGGCAGCGCGACACCGAGGGCGGTGCTCAGTTCGTTGCGCAGTTCCACGGCCGTGAGCGAGTCGAGCCCGAGTTCCCGGAACGGCTTGTCGAGGGCGAGGAGGCCCGCGTCGTGGTGGCGCAGCACCTGCGCCGTTTTCGCCGACACCAGGTCCCGCAGCGCCCGTTCCAGTTGGGCCGGCGGCAGGCCGGCCAGCCCGGCGGCGGCGGGACCGGCCGCCGGGGTGTCCGTGCCGGTGCCGGCTGCCGGGCGGGCCTCCGGCAACTCGGCGAGCAGCGGCGGCGGGGTGCCCCCGGCGGCCAGTCGCGCCCAGTCCACGTCGGCGACCGCGACGGCGGCGACACCGGTGTCCACGGCAGCTCGCAGGGCGGTGAGCGCGGGCCCCGGTTCCATCGGTTCGACCGCGAGCCGCGCCAGCTGCTGCCGGGCCCCGGCGCCCGTGGCCATTCCGCTGCCCGCCCACGGTCCCCAGGCGATCGAGGTGGCGGGCAGGCCGTCGCGTACCCGGCGTTCGGCCAGCGCGTCGAGGAACGCGTTCGCCGCCGCGTAGTTGCCCTGCCCGGCACTGCCCAGTGTGCCCGCGACGGAGGAGAACAGGACGAACGCCGACAGCTCGGTACCGAGCGTCAGTTCGTGCAGGTTCAGCGCGGCGGCGGCCTTGGCCCGGGCCACTTCGGCGAGCCGTCCGGGGGTGAGCGATTCCAGCACTCCGTCGTCGAGCACGCCCGCGGCGTGCATCACCGCGCTCACCGGCGCGGGCAGTTCCGCCAGCAGCGCCGCGAGGGCGTCCCGGTCCGCCGCGTCGCAAGCCGCGAGGCGCACTTCGGCGCCCAGGGCGGCCAGTTCGGCGGCCAGTTCGGCGGCGCCCGGTGCCTCGGCCCCCTTGCGGCCGACGAGTACCAGGCGCTGTGCTCCCTCCTGGGCGAGCCATCGGGCGACCTGTCGGCCCAGCGCGCCGGTGCCACCGGTCACCAGGACGGTGCCGGACGGCCGCCACCCCGGTGTCCGTGACCGCGGCCGGCAGCGCACCAGCCGGCGGGCGAACACCGCGGTACGGCGGATCGCGACCTGGTCCTCGCCCGTCCCGCCGGTGAGGACCTCGGCGAGCCGGTCCCCGGTCGTCGCGTCCACCGTGGCGGGCAGGTCCACCAGGCCGCCCCAGTACCGCGGTTGTTCCAGCCGGGCCACCTGGCCGAGCCCCCACACCGGGGCCTGGGCAAAGCCGCCGAGGCCGTCCCCGGGCACCGCGGGTACGGCGTCCCTCGTCACGGTCCACAGCGGAACGCCGAGGCCGAGGTCGGCGACCGCCTGCACCACGGCCAGGGTGCCGGCCAGGCCGCGGGTGATCTCCGGGTGCGCGGGGTGCGGCCGTTCGTCCGTGCCCGCCAGGCACAGCACACCGGCCAGGGACCGGCCGTCCGAGCTCGCGTCCCTGACGCGGTCGGCGAGCACGGCCCTGCTGTCCGCCGGTATGACCACCGGCTCGATGTGCCGGCGCAGCGCCTCGACGATCTCCGTCACCCACGGCTGATCGTCCCCGGCCGGTACCACCACGGCCCAGGTGCCACCGGGCTCGGCGGCGGAGGAGGAGGACGAGGACGAGGTGCCGGGCAGCCGCTGCCAGCGGATGCGGTACAGCCAACCGGCCGTCCGCTCGTCGTCCTGGCGCGAGCGGTACCAGGACGACAGGGCGGGCAGTGCCTGGCTCAGTGGTACGTCGTCGGTCAGCTCCAGCGCGCTGGTGAGTCCTTCGAGGTCATGCTGCTCGACCAGCCGCCAGAACGTCGTGTCGGCCTGTCCCGCCGGGTCCGCCGGCGCGGCGCTGTCATCGGCGGACAGCCAGTACCGGTCGGAGCGGAACGCGTAGGTCGGCAGGTCCAGCCGTCGGGGGCGGCCGGCGCAGAGGGCCGGGATGATCGCGGCCCAGTCGACCGGGACCCCGGCGGTGAACAGGGTGGCGGCGGCGGTCAGTGCCGCGCCCTGTTCCGGGCGGCCTCGGCGCAGCAGCGGCACGGCCACCTGCGGGCGCGTCCGGTCGGTGGCCGAGGACTCCAAGGACTCGGCCTGCTCGGTGAGCATGGCGGACAGCACGCCGTCCGGCCCGGCCTCCAGGCAGGCGTCGTACCCGTCCGCGAGCAGGGTGGCGGTCACCTCGGCGAACCGAACCGGGGCGCGGACCTGGTCCACCCAGTAGGCGGCCGAGCCCCACGTGTCGCGGTCGCTCCACCGGCCGGTCACCGAGGCGATGCCGGGCAGGCCGGGCGCCCGGGTGGACACCTCGGCCAGCACCTCGGCGAAGGCGTCGAGCATCGGCCGCATCAGCGGCGAGTGGAAGGCGTGGCTGACGGTGAGCGCCTTGACCCGGCAGCCGGCGGCGCGGGCCGCCCGGCCGACCGCGTCGACCGCGTCGGCCCGGCCGGACACCACCACCGAGGACCGCCCGTTGACCGCGGCGATCCCCAACTGCCCGGGCTGTCGCGTCTCCTGCTCGGCCAGCCAGGTCCGCACCCGTGCCTCGTCGGCCTGCACGGCGAGCATCGCGCCGCCGGCCGGCAGATCCTGCATCAGCCGGCCCCGGGCCGCCACCACCGCGCAGGCGTCCGGCAGTGACCACACGCCGGCCACGTGCGCGGCCGTCAGTTCGCCGATCGAGTGGCCCGCCACGGCTTCCGGTGTGATGCCCCAGGACTCCGCGAGCCGGACCAGGGCCACCTGGAGGGCGAACAGCGCCGGCTGGGTCAGCCCGGTCTGATCCAGCGACCGGCCGTCCGCGGCCGTCCCGGTGAACATCACGTCGCGGAGCGACACACCTAGGAGCGGGTCGAGTGCGGCACACACCTCGTCGAGCGCTCCCGCGAACACCGGGAACCGCTCGTACAGCTCGGCTCCCATGCCCGGGCGCTGGGCGCCCTGGCCGGTGAACAGGAACGCGACCTTGCGGCCGGGCTCCGCGCCGCCACCGGTCCGGACCACGGCGGGGCTGGTCCGGCCCGCCGCGAGGGCCCGCAGCCCGGCCAGCAGTTCGTCCGGATCACCGCCCAGCACCACGGCGCGGTCCTCGAACGCCGAGCGGGTGGTGGCCAGTGACCACGCCACGTCCGCCACGTCCGGCGGGCCGGAGCGGGCGGTGAGGAAGTCGGCGAGCCGGCCGGCCTGGGCGCGCAGCGCCTCGGGGCCGCGGCCCGACACCAGCCACGGCAGCTCGCCGCGGACCGGGCCCGCGCCGTCCGGTTCCGCCTGCTCCGGGGCTTGTTCCAGCACCACGTGCGCGTTGGTGCCACTGATCCCGAACGCGGACACCGCCGCTCTCCTGGGCCGGTCCTGGTTTGGCCACGGCACCGCTCCGGTCAGCAGCGACACGGTGCCGGCCGACCAGTCCACGTGCGGCGACGGCTCGTCCACGTGCAGCGTCCGGGGCAGCACACCGTGCCGCATCGCCAGCACCATCTTGATCACTCCGGCGACACCGGCCGCCGCCTGGGTGTGGCCGATGTTCGACTTCACCGAGCCGAGGTACAGCGGCCGGCCGGCCGGGCGGTCCTTGCCGTACGTGGCCAGCAGCGCCTCCGCCTCGATCGGGTCGCCCAGCCGGGTGCCGGTGCCGTGCGCCTCCACCGCGTCGACGTCCCGCGCCGTCAGCCGCGCGTTGGCCAGCGCCTGGCGGATCACCCGGCGCTGGGAGGGCCCGTTCGGCGCGGTCAGGCCGTTGCTGGCACCGTCCTGGTTGACCGCGCTGCCGCGCAGTACGGCGAGTACGGTGCGGCCGTTGCGGCGTGCCTCGGACAGCCGTTCCAGGACGACCAGACCGACCCCCTCGGACCAGCTGGTGCCGTCGGCGGCCGCCGCGAACGACTTGCAGCGCCCGTCCGCGGCCAGTCCCCGCTGCCGGGAGAACTCCGTGAACAGCGTCGGCGTGGACATCACCGTGACCCCGCCGGCCAGCGCCAGCGAACACTCCCCCGCCCTTAGTGCCTGCGCGGCCAGGTGCAGCGTCACCAGCGACGAGGAGCACGCCGTGTCCACGGTGACCGCGGGCCCGACGAGTCCCATCGCGTACGAGATCCGGCCGGAGACGACGCTGTCCGCGCTGCCGCTGACCAGGTACCCCTCGACCTCCTTGGGCACGGTGCTGTTGTGTAGCGCGTAGTTCTGGTACATGGCGCCGACGAACACACCGGTGTCGGTGCCCAGCAGCGAGCGCGGGTCGATCCCGGTGTTCTCGGTGACCGCCCACGCCGTCTCCAGCAACTGCCGCTGCTGGGGGTCCATCGCCAGCGCCTCGCGCGGTGAGATGTCGAAGAACCCGGCGTCGAACTCCCCCGCCTCGTACAGGAATCCGCCGGCCCGCGCGTAGGTGGTGCCGGAGTGGTCCGGGTCCGGGTGGTAGAGGTCCGCCGGCCAGCCCCGGTCGGTGGGGAACTCCGACATGGCGTCACCGCCGGAGTCCACCAGCCGCCAGAGGTCCTCCGGTGACCGGACCCCGCCCGGGTACCGGCAGGCCATGCCGACGATCGCGACGGGTTCGTGCTCCCGCTCCTCCAGCTCCCGCACCCGCTGTCGCGACCTGCGCAGATCCGCGGTGACCCGTCGCAGGTACTCGACGGTCTTGTCCTGGTCGGGCTCCGACACCTTCCGGCCCTCTCTGTTCGGTGGCGTGTTCCGGTCGGTCACTGACTGTCGAGTTCCTCGTCGATGATGTCGAACAGTTCGTCGACCGAGACGTGGGCGATCCGTTCCGTGTCCGCCGCCTCGCCGGGCGCCGCGGTGGTGTCCCGCCAGCGGGCGAGCAGGACTTCCAGCCTGGCCTCGACGGTCCGGGGGTCCAGTTCGTCCGCCGAGGCGACGGTCAGGGCCCGCTCCAGCCGGTCCAGTTCTTCGAGGACGCCCACGGCCGGCGCGTCCGTCGCCGTCGGCAGTTCGAGCCGTTCCGCGAGGTAGCCCGCGATCGCCTCCGCCGTCGGGTAGTCGAAGACCAGGCCCGCGGGCAGCCGTAGCCCGCTCAGCAGATCGAGCCGGTTGCGCAGTTCGACCGCGGCCAGCGAGTCGAGGCCCAGTTCGGACAGGGGCCGTTGCGGCTGGACGCCCTGGACACCGCTGTGGCCGAGGACCACGGCGATGGCCTCCCGTACGACGTCGAGCAGCAGCCGTTCGCGCTCGGTGTCCTCGGCCGCGGTGAGCCGGTCCGCCAGCGACTGCGGGCGGGCGTCCGCGGCCTGGCGGCGCCCGGTCGCCGAGCGGACCAGGCCGCGCAGCACCGAGGGCAGCGCGGGACCTTGGGAGCGCAGCGCGCCCAGGTCCCAGCGGACCGGCGCGAGCACCGGCCGGCCGGTGTCGAGCGCGAGGTCGAACAGTTCCATGCCGTCCTGTGCCGTGAGCGGCAGGAAACCGCCCCGGGCGAGCCGGTTCCGGTCGACCTCCGCGAGGTGTTCCGTCATGGCGCTGGCGTCCGCCCACAGGCCCCACGCCAGGGATGTCGCGGGCAGCCCCGCGGCGGCCCGCCGGGCCGCGAAGGCGTCGAGGAAGCCGTTGGCCGCCGCGTAGTTGGCCTGGCCGACTCCGCCCAGCAGGCCGCTGGCCGAGGAGTACAGCACGAAGGCCGCCAGGTCCGAGTCGCGGGTCAGCTCGTGCAGGTGCCAGGCTGCGTCCACCTTCGGCCGCAGCACCTTGGCCGCCTGCTGTGCGCTCATCGACGTGATCAGGCTGTCGTCCAGGACGCCCGCGGTGTGCACGACCGCGGTGAGCGGATGCGCGGCGGGGATGCCGGACAGCGCTGCGCCGAGTGCCTCCCGGTCGGCGGCGTCGCAGGCCAGGACGGTGGCCTCGGCGCCCAGTGCGGCCAGCTCGGCCACCAGCTCCGGCACCCCGGCGGCGTCCGGCCCCCGGCGGCTGGTCAGCAGCAGGTGCCGGACGCCGTGCCTGGCCGCCAGGTGCCGGGCGGCCAGGCGGCCCAGGGTCCCGGTGCCGCCCGTGACGAGGACGGTGCCCTCGGGGTCGAGGCGGCGCGGCAGGGTCAGCGCCGTCTTGCCGATGTGCCGGGCCTGGCTCAGGTAGCGGAAGGCGTCCTTGGCCTGCCGCACGTCCCAGGTCCGCAGCGGCAGCGGGGTCAGCACCCCGCGCTCGAACAGGCCCAGTATTTCGTGCAGCATCTCGCGGATGCGTTCGGGGCCGGCCTCCATCAGGTCGAATGCCTGGTAGGCGACGCCCTCATGGGTCTCGGCCACCCGGGCGCTGTCGCGTACGTCGGTCTTGCCCATCTCGATGAACCGGCCGCCGCGCGGCAGCAGCCGCAGGGACGCGTCGACGAACTCGCCCGCGAGGGAGTTCAGGACGACGTCCACGCCCCGGCCGCCGGTCGCGGCGGTGAAGGCCGCTTCGTAGCCGACGTCGCGCGAGGAGGCCAGGTGGGTGTCGTCGAAGCCGAGTCCGCGCAGCGTCCGCCACTTGCCGTGACTGGCGGTGCCGTACACCTCGGCGCCCAGGTGGCGGGCGATCTGGGTGGCGGCCATGCCCACACCGCCCGCGGCGGCGTGTACCAGCACCCGCTCGCCGCGGCGCAGGCCGGCCAGGTCGACCAGGCCGTAGTAGGCGGTCAGGAAGACGGTGGGGACCGTCGCGGCCTGGGCGAACGACCAGCCCTGCGGTATTCGGGCCACCGTGCGGAAGTCCGACACGGCGACCGTGCCGATGGCACCGGGGAAGATGCCCATCACCTTGTCGCCCGGTTCGACGCCGGTCACCGCGGACCCCGTCTCCAGGATCACGCCCGAGCCCTCGCTGCCCACCACCGCGCCGCTGCCCGGGTACATGCCGAGGGCGATGAGCGCGTCGCGGAAGTTGAGGCCGGCCGCCCGTACCGCGATGCGGACCTCGTGCGGCTCCAGTTCCCGGGTGGCGAGTTCGGGCCGCTCGGTCAGCGCGAGCGTGTCGATGGTGCCCTCGCCCGCGCTCTCCAGCCGCCAGCAGGCGGCGTCGGCGGGAACGGAGAGCGCGTCACCGGACGCGGTCCGGCCGATGCGGAAGGCCCTGGCCCGGCCGCCGCGCAACGCCAACTGCGGTTCGTCGCCGGCCACGGCGGCCGGCAGGCCGGCCACGGAGGACGCGTCGGTGTCGACCAGCATGATCCGGCCCGGGTTCTCGGACTGCGCGGAGCGCACCAGGCTCCACACCGGGGCGAGCAACTGGTCGGGCACCTCCTCACCGTCGCGCACCGCGACCGCGCCGCGGGTGACCACGACCAGCCGGGAAGTGGCGAACCGCTCGTCGGCCAGCCAGTCCTGCAGCAGGTCAAGCATCCGCAGGGTGCCCTCCTGGACCGCCGCCGGGACATCCGCGTCGGACCCTGCCGTCACCGGCAGCAGCACCACGTCGGGCACCGCGGTGCCGGTGTCGACCGCGTCCCGCAGGCCGCCGAGCCCTTCGTAGGCGGTCACCGGGACGCCCGCGTCGGCGGCGAGGCCGAGGGGGTCGGCGCCGAGCAGCGCCCAGGCGCCGGACCCGGGTGCGGGGTCCGCGAGCGGCACGTCGGTCCAGTCGACGTGGAACAGCGCGTCGTGGACGGCGTTCCGCTCCCCGCCGATCAGGTCCGCCGCCGGTGCCCGCAGCACCAGGGAGTCCACTGTGGCGACCGGCTGACCGGTCGGGTCGGCCACCGCGATGCGCACCCCGCCCGTACCGTCCGGGGCGAGCCGGACCCGCAGCGCGGTCCCGGCGTCCGCGTGCACGGACACTCCACTCCAGGTGAAGGGCAGACCGGGCATCCTGCCCTCGCCGGCGCCCGGCACCACCGGGGCCAGCGCCAGGGCGTGCAGGGCGGCGTCCAGGAGCGCGGGGTGCACGGCGTACCGGCCCGCCTCCTGGTGGGTGTCCTCGGGCAGCCGGACCTCGGCGAAGACCTCGTCGCCACGCCGCCAGGCAGCCCGCAGTCCCTGGAACACGGGGCCGTACTGGATGCCGTCGGCGGTGAGCCGGCCGTACAGGTCGGACACGTCGACGGGTTCGGCGTCCTTGGGGGGCCACAGGGTGAGGCCGTCGTCGTGTGGCGTGGCCGGTGCGGCGGTGAGGGAGCCGGTGGCGTGCCGGGTCCAGGGAGCGTCGGGCGCGGCGTCGTCGGGCCGTGAGTGCAGGGTGAGGCCGCGCGTGCCGTCCTCGTCCGGACCGGTGAGGGCCAGTTGGACACTGACTCCGCCCTTGGCGGGGAGGATCAGTGGCAGTTCGAGGGTCAGTTCGTCGATGCCGCCGCATCCGGCGAGGTCGCCCGCGTGGGTGGCGAGTTCGACGAATCCCGTGCCGGGGAACAGGGCGGTGCCGTCGATGGCGTGGTCCCCGAGCCAGGGCATGGTGGCCAGGGAGAGGCGGCCGGTGAGGACCAGACCGTCGCTGTCGGGCAGGGTGACGACCGCGCCGAGCAGCGGATGGTGCACGTCCCGCAGGCCCACGGCGGCGACGCTGTCGCGGCCGGTCGGTTCGAGCCAGTAGCGCTGACGTTCGAAGGGGTAGGTCGGCAGCGGGACGCGCCGCGGGGTGTGACCGGCGAACAGCGCCGCCCAGTCCACCTGCCCACCGTGCACGAACACGTGCGCCAGCACCTCCAGCACCTGCCTCGGCTCCGGACGGTCCGCGCGCAGCGCCGGCACGCACCTGTCGACCAGCGGCGAGAGCACCGCGTCACCGCCCAGCTCCACCCACGCACCCGCCCCGGCGGCGGTCACCG
>NZ_JBUDHV010000051.1:0-42474 GCF_054956795.1 Streptomyces sp. SYSU D01066-1
CCGCCGGAGAAGAGGATCACCGGCCGTTCGAACTCGCCCGCGACCTCGCGGAAGATGTGCACCGCCTCGGACTCCAGCGCGTCCAGGTGCGAGAGGGCGTACGGGCTGCCCGTGCCCTCCTCGGTGGTCTCGACGGTCGTCGTCATGCCAGTCCCCTTTCGCTGAGCAGGGCGTGCACCGCCGCCGCGGACTCCTGCACGGTCTGGTCCTGCGACTCGATGCGCAGATCGGGAGCGACGGGCTCCTCGTACGGGTCGTCGACCCCGGTCAGCCCGGTCAGCTCACCCGCGGCCTGCTTGGCGTACAGGCCCTTCACGTCCCGCTCGCTGCACACCTCGACCGGGGTCGCCACGTGCACCTCGATGTACGGGGTCCCGCTCGCCTCGTGGCGCTTGCGGACCGCGTCGCGGCTGTCCGCGTACGGGGCGATGACCGGGACGAGGGCCAGGACGCCGTTGCGGGCGAGCAGTTCGGCGACGAAGCCGATGCGCTGCACGTTGGTGTGCCGGTCCTCGCGGCTGAAGCCGAGGCCCGCCGAGATGAACTCGCGGATCTCGTCGCCGTCGAGCACCTCGACGCCGTGGCCCTCGGCGCGCAGCCGGCCGGCCAGTTCGTGGGCGATGGTGGTCTTGCCGGCGCTCGGCAGACCCGTGAGCCAGACGGTGGCTCCGGTCGTCACTGGGGACTCCTCCATGATCGTGGTCATCCGTGCAGCCCGCACTCGGTCTTCGCGCGGCCCGCCCAGCGGCCGGCGCGCGCGTCCTCGCCCGCCAGCACCCGGCGGGTGCAGGGGGCGCAGCCGACGGAGGCGTAGCCGTCCATCAGCAGGGGGTTGGTGAGGACGCCGTGCTCCGCGACGTAGGCGTCCACGTCGTCCTGGGTCCAGCGGGCGATGGGGGAGACCTTGACCTTCCGCCGCTTCTCGTCCCAGCCGACGACCGGGGTGTTCGCCCGGGTCGGGGACTCGTCGCGGCGCAGCCCCGTCGCCCAGGCCACGTAGTTCGCCAGGCCCTCTTCCAGCGGCTTGACCTTGCGCAGGGCGCAGCACAGGTCGGGGTCGCGGTCGTGCAGCTTCGGCCCGTACTCGGCGTCCTGCTCGGCGACGGTCTGCCGGGGCGTGAGGGTGATGACGTTGACGTCCATCACCGCCTCCACCGCGTCCCGGGTCCCGATCGTCTCGGGGAAGTGGTAGCCGGTGTCGAGGAACACCACGTCGACGCCGGGCATCGCGCGGGAGGCGAGGTGGGCGACCACCGCGTCCTCCATGGAGGAGGTCACACAGAACCGCTTGCCGAACGTGTCCGCGGCCCACTGGAGGATCTCCAGCGCGGAGGAGTCCTCCAGGTCGCGGCCCGCGCGCTCGGCGAGCGCCTTGAGGTCCTCGGTCGTACGCTCTTCCTGTGTCGCCGTCATATCGCTTCCCCTCCCGAGGGGTCGGGCCGAAGCCCGCGGGCCAGCAGCCCGCGGAACCTCAGCTGGAATGCGCGGTTGCACGCCGCGCACTCCCAGGCGCCGTGGCCCTCTTCACCGGGACGAAGATCCTCGTCACCGCAGTAAGGGCAGTAGAAGGGAGCGGCGCGCTCGCTCATTTCAGGGCCTCCTCGGAGGCACGCGCCGCCCAGGTGGCGAACCGCTCGCCGTCCTCCCGCTCGGCCTGGTAGCGCTTCAGCACGCGCTCGATGTAGTCGGGCAGCTCGTCCGAGGTGACCTTCAGGCCGCGCACCTTGCGGCCGAAGCCGGGCTCCAGACCGAGGGCGCCGCCCAGGTGGACCTGGTAGCCCTCGACCTGCTCGCCCGCGTCGTTGACGACGAGCTGCCCCTTGAGACCGATGTCCGCCACCTGGATACGGGCGCAGGCGTTGGGACAGCCGTTGAGGTTGATGGTGAGCGGCTCGTCGAACTCCGGCAGGCGGCGCTCCAGTTCGTCGATGAGCTGGGAGCCGCGGGCCTTGGTCTCGACGATGGCCAGCTTGCAGAACTCGATGCCGGTGCAGGCCATGGTGCCGCGCCGGAAGGTGGACGGCCGGGCGGTGAGGTCCAGGGCCTCCAGGGACTCGACCAGCGACTCGACCCGGTCCTGCTCGACGTCGAGGATGATCATCTTCTGCTCGACGGTGGTGCGCACCCGGCCCGAGCCGTGCGCCTCCGCCACGTCCGCGATCTTGGTCAGGGTGGTGCCGTCGACCCGGCCGACGCGCGGCGCGAAGCCGACGTAGTAGCGGCCGTCCTTCTGCCGGTGCACCCCGATGTGGTCGCGCCAGCGGGCCACCGGCTCGTCCGGCGCGGGGCCGTCGGTCAGCTTCCGCTTCAGGTACTCGTCCTCCAGCACCTGCCGGAACTTCTCCGGGCCCCAGTCGGCGACCAGGAACTTCAGCCGGGCGCGGTTGCGCAGCCGCCGGTAGCCGTAGTCGCGGAAGATCGAGATGACGCCCTCGTAGACGTCGGGCACGTCCTCGATCGGCACCCAGGCGTTCAGCCGCACGCCCAGCTTGGGGTTGGTGGACAGACCGCCGCCGACCCACAGGTCGAAGCCCGGGCCGTGCTCGGGGTGGCGGACGCCGACGAACGCCACGTCGTTGATCTCGTGCACCACGTCCAGCACCGGCGAGCCGGAGATCGCGGTCTTGAACTTCCGGGGAAGGTTCGAGTACGCCGGGTTGCCCAGGACCCGGCGCTTCATCTCCTCCAGGGCCGGCGTCCCGTCGATGATCTCGTCCTCGGCGATGCCCGCGACGGGGGAGCCGATCATCACGCGGGGCGTGTCGCCGCACGCGGTGACCGTGGACAGGCCGACGCCCTCCAGCCGCTCCCATATCGCCGGCACGTCCTCGATCCGGATCCAGTGGTACTGGACGTTCTGCCGGTCGGTGATGTCGGCCGTGCCGCGGGCGAACTCCTGCGAGATCTCGCCGATCACGCGGAGCTGCCGAGTCGTGAGCGCACCGCCGTCGATGCGGACGCGCAGCATGAAGTACTCGTCGTCCAGCTCCTCCGGCTCCAGGACGGCCGTCTTGCCGCCGTCGATGCCGGGGCGGCGCTGGGTGTACAGCCCCCACCAGCGCATCCGGCCGCGCAGGTCGTTGGGGTCGATCGAGTCGAAGCCCCGCTTGGAGTAGACCGTCTCAATCCGTGTCCGGACGTTGAGACCGTCGTCGTCCTTCTTGAACTGTTCGTTGCCGTTGAGCGGGGTGAAGTGACCCGCGGCCCACTGACCCTCACCGCGGTGACGGCTCACCTTGCGGCGGGGAGTCGTGGCGGCAGGCTCGGACGGGGTGGCGGCCATCGTGGACACGTCCTTCAGACAGCGGTGGATGGGGGCGGCGCGGAGCGCCGTCGTTGAGGGGTGGTGGTCGGTTGGCGGGAGGGTGGCGCTGACCTGCGCGGCGGGCGTACGGGCACACGGGCGCGACGCCGCGCGGGGAATTCAGGCGGGGGGAGAGACCGGTGCTGCCGGAGTGGCTCTCAGCGCGCCGGACAGATGGCGCTGGACATGCGGCCGAGGTCGACGTGGCGTCGACTCACCAAGGCAATTCCAGTTCCAGGCATGACGGAAGCGTGGCACGGCGTTCTGGACACAGTCCAGCTTCATCCGGGATGTGGACACCATTGTCTCGCAGAGCGAGACGAAGGTGTCGTTGGTCACATGGGCCGGTTCTGGCCGTTTCGGCGCAGGTCAGGAGGGGAAAGCGCCGGGCCACGGCCCGGGGGAGGGCACGTCGGTCTCCTCCTCGACCTTGGTGTCGAACAGCCGGAAGCCCCGCCGCTGGTAGTTGTCCATGGCGTGCCCGCCGTCCTTGCTGCAGGTGTGCAGCCACACCCGCTTGGTCGGCGGCACCTGCGGCCGACGCGCGGCGAGGTCCCAGGCACGGGCGGTGGCGTACGACAGCAGGAATCCGCCGATGCGGCGGCCCCGGAACGCCGGGATCAGCCCGAAGTACTCGATCTCCACCGTGCCGTCGCCCCCGGCGACCAGTTCCGCGTACCCGGCGGGTGTGCCGCTCTCGTAGGCGACCCAGGTCTCCACGCCCGGCCGGGCCAGGTGCTCCCGCCAGCGCGCGTACGTCCATTCCAGCCGGTCGGTCCAGCGCACGTCACCGCCGACCGCCGTGTAGAGGAAGCGGCTGAACTCGGGGGAGGGCACCTCGGCGCGGACGACGCGGACGTCCCCCTCCGGGGCGTCGGAGGGCAGCAGGTCGGACGGCGCCGTCTGCTCCAGGGACCAGGTGGTCACGGGGATGGTGGTCATGCCGGTCAGAAAATCATCCGGCGGGGGCGGCTGTCGACGGCGGCTACCCCAGCGCGCCGTCGACCGCGTCCAGGGGCAGGGCGAACAGGGTCCGGCCGGACTGCGACCACACCTCGCCGGTGCGGGGCGAGTAGGACAGCGAGCCCGGCTCGCCGCTCCAGCACAGGCGCGAGCGGTCGGCACCGCACTCGGTGGCGCGGGCACCCTCCACGTCCGTCCGCCACAGCGTGCCGCGCCCGTCCGGGCTGCCGGCGGTGCCGCCCAGGTACCACTCGGTGCGGCCCGTGCCGGTCTGGCGGTAGGACAGCACGCCGCGGATGCCGCGGGCCCGGGTCTCGTACACCTCGCGCGCCCCGGCCCGGCCGGTGGGGTCGGTGGCGGGCAGGCCGGCGCGGCCGGGGTCGGTGCTGAGGGGGTAGCGCCACAGCCGGGAGGGGCGGTCGTCGTCCATGGGCACGGACTCGCCCGCGACGAGGCTGTCGGGTGTGGTGCCCCGGTCCAGGGACAGGACGTCGGGGCGGCCCGCGCCGGGGCTGTCGTCCGCTTCGTAGGAGGCGACGGCGGGCAGTACGTAGCGGTGGCCGCCGGCCGACCAGCCGCCGGTCACCCGGCCCACGGCGCCGGTGTCGGCGGTGGTCCGCTGGATGCGGTCCAGGTCGTAGGCGTAGAGCGCGTTGCGGTCCCCGGCGCCGGCGGTGACCAGCAGCTTGTCCCGGTACCAGACCATGCCGGAGACGGGCGAGGCCAGCGGCCGGTAGTCCCGGCCGCCGTCGACCGGGAGGACCAGCAGGACCGAGGTGTACCTCGGCCGGCCGGTGCCGTCGGCGTCGACGAAGGAGACCCGGGTCATCCGCCGCCCGGTGGCCGTCTCGGCACGGGACCACGCCGACAGGATCACCTGGTCGGCGCCCCAGCGGCCGTCGTCCGCGTCGGCCGAGGTGGTCACCGCGCCCGGGGACCAGCCGCTGGTGTCGGCACCGTCCCAGCAGTAGGCGCGGGTGGCCGCGGGGACTATCGGCAGGGACTCGCGTTCGGCGTCCGTGCAGTCGTCCGTGGGGCGCAGGGTGCGGTCGGCGGAGGCCAGGACGGTGCGGACGTCCACGGGGGAGCCCATCGACGCGGACAGCCGGCCGAGCCAGCGGCGGGGCACCTGGCGCTCGGTCAGCCCGAGCCGGGTGGTGTCGGCGGACGCCGTGAGCCGTTTCAGACCGCCGGGGCCGTCGGCGACCTCGGCCTGCGAGGCGCTGATCATCGTGGCGGCGGCCGTCAGCGCCAGGGCGGCTCCGGTCAGGGTCGCGCGCAGTGCTCTGCTCCGCCTGCGCCGGCGGTGTCTGCCGCGATGCGTCATGAAACCTCCACAGGCAGCGGACCAACTACGCCCGATGAGTCGATCGTTGACTCTACGGCAGACGGGGTCTTCCGTGGACGCGGGTCCCGTAAAAGAGTGGAAGAAACCCCACTCGCGCCCTCGTGGCCCACCAGTTGGGTCACACTTGCCCGCCGGTCGCCGGTCGCCGGTCGCCGGTCGCCGGTCGCCGGTCGCCGGTCGCCGGTCGCCGGTGTGGGGCGTGCGGTGTGTCGTGTGTTGTGTGTGGGCTCGTCCGGTCGGCGTGGTCCGGGTCGGTCCGGTCCGTGGTCCGCCGCGGCTGATGTCGAACGGGAGTGTGTACGGGCCCGCGCGGGTCGTGCCGCTGATGCGGACGCGTCTCCGTCGCCTCCACGCCTCCGTCGTCTCCACGCTCCGGTGGCCCCGTCGCCTCCGCCGCTCCGCCGTGGCGGTCCGCGGGAGTGTCCGCACCGTACCCGTCAGCCCGTCGGCGCCGGTCGGCGGCGGTGCTCCGTCACCGCCGGGGCCGTCGAGTGGGGCAGCAGCTCACGGGGGTCGTCCGGGAGCAGGACCTCCACCTCCGCGCCCTCGGAGAAACGATACGGCCGGTGGGCCAGCAGGCCTCCGAGGTAGCGCCGGACACGGGACAGCTCGGCCCGTACGGTGACCGTGCGGGCCGGGTCGCCGAACACGTCCTGGGCCAGGCCCGCGGCGCTGCGTCCGGACCGGTGGACGGCGAGCAGGTAGAGCAGCTCGGCGTGCCGGGGGCTCAGGTCGTGGATCCAGGGGCCCGTGACGCTTCGTACCCGCACCGACCAGCGCCGCTGCTGACGGAGGTCCAGCACGATCCGGGTGGCCCCCCGCGGCCCCGGCTCCTCGGCGGCCCGCACCAGCCAGCCGTCGGCCAGCGGCTCCACCGCGCACGCCCCGAGCGACGGCAGCGGCAGCACCCCCGCCGACACAGACCCGGGCAGGGTGATCCGCTCGGTGTACGGCATCCCGGTCACCGCGGCGGTCCACCCGTCCTGGTCCACCACCAGGGCCCGCCCGTCGGTCCGGGCGAGCACCGGCGCCGCCACCGCGCGCAGCCGCTCCAGCGACCGTACGTGCAGGTCGCGCAGCCGGGCCTCGGCGAGTTCGGCCACCGCGCCGACCCAGGCGAGGGCGGCCGGATGCGCGGTCAGCGGCCCGCTGACGACGACCACCCCGAGCAGCCGCCCGTCGCGCGGGTCGGTGAGGGGCGCCCCGACGCAGGTCCAGGCGGGGTGCGGGCGGACGAAGCGTTCGGCGGCGAAGACCTGGACGGGCCGCCGGACCACCGCCGGGGCGCCGATGCCGCTGGTCCCGGCCACGTCCTCCCGCCAGTCCGCGCCGAGTCCGAACCCGGGCCCGTCGGCCGCGCGCAGCGCCTGCGGGCCGCCCTCCCGCCACAGCACCCGGCCCTCGTCGTCCGCGACCGCCATGATGTGGTGGGCGCCGTCCACGGCGGACAGGAGTCCTTCGCGCAGCACCGGCAGCACGTGCCGCAGCGCCGACGCCTCCCGCCGCCGTTCCACCTCCTCCCGCGGGAGCGGACCGGCGTGGGAGTCGTGGTCGGTGCCGGTACCGCTGTGCGGCATCAGCTCCCAGGACCGCTCGGTCACCGGCCGCGGAGCCACCGGGGGCCGCTCGTCGGCGGGCCGGGCGGGCCGGACCGCGTCCGGCGTCCGTGCCGCGTGCGCCGCGTCCACGGCCGCCACCTGCGTCACGTCCATCGGCGAGAGCGTCACCGCCCTGTGGCCTCCTTCCGGGGGACGGGCTCGCGCGTCGTCCGGCCTGTGCGTCTCATTCTGACCGCTTGCCCCGGTGTCGCGGACACAGTCCGCGCACAGCGGGCGGCGAGGTTGCAACCCCCTTGCAACCCTGGTGGAGCGCCGCGCGGTGCCCCAGACTTGACCCGCGTCGCCCCGAGCGACGCGCACCCGCCTGAAACGGGCCGGTGCGCGGGGGGTGGTGCCGTGTCGGCGCAGCACCACCCCCCGTACCACCCCTGTACCACTGCGGTGCAGCCCCCGTGTCCCCTCGTGCCCCCTCGTGCCACCGTCCGGATCAAGCCACCGGACGCGCCCGCTCCACGATGGACGCCAGATCGAGGGTGGCGGGCAGGGTGCCGAAGGCGGCGCCCCCGTCGCCGCCCAGCCGCGCGGCGCAGAACGCGTCGGCGACCTCCGGGGGCGCGTGACGGACCAGCAGCGCCCCCTGGAGCACCAGCGCCAGCCGTTCCGCCAGCCGTCGCGCCCGCGCCTCGGCGTGCGCCAGATCCGCCAGTCCGGCCAGCAGGTCCCGGATCGCCGCGTCCAGCCGGTGATCGGCGCCGCGCGCCCGGCCCACCTCGGTCAGGTACGCGTCCAGCGCCGCGGGCTCCCGCTGCAGTGCCCGCAGCACGTCCAGCGCCTGGACGTTGCCCGCGCCCTCCCAGATCGAGTTCAGCGGCGACTCCCGCACCAGCCGGGGCATCCCGGACTCCTCGACGTACCCGTTGCCGCCCAGGCACTCGGCGGCCTCGACCGTCACCGGCGCGCAGCGCTTGGTCACCCAGTACTTGGCGGCCGGCACCGCCAGCCGCAGCAGCGCCCGCTCCCGTTCGTCACCGCCGGCCGCGGCGTCGTACGCCGCGGCCAGCCGCAGCCCCAGCGTGGTCGCCGCCTCCGACTCGACGGCGAGGTCGGCCAGGACGTTGCGCATCAGCGGCTGGTCGACCAGCTTCGCGCCGAACGCCTCCCGGTACGTGGCGTGGTGCACGGCCTGCGCCACCGCCTGCCGCATCAGCCCGGCCGAGCCCAGTACGCAGTCCAGCCGGGTCGCCGCCACCATGCCGATGATGACGCGCACCCCGCGGCCCTCCTCGCCGACCCGGCGTGCCCAGGTCCCGGCGAACTCGACCTCCGCGGAGGCGTTGGACCGGTTGCCCAGCTTGTCCTTCAGCCGCTGGAGCAGGAACACGTTGCGGGTGCCGTCCGCCAGTACCCGCGGCACCAGGAAGCAGGTCGGTCCCGCCGGGGCCTGGGCGAGGACCAGGAAGCCGTCCGACATCGGCGCCGAGCAGAACCACTTGTGTCCCGTCAGCTCGTACGCGCCCTCCTCGGCCAGTGGCCGCGCGACGGTCGTGTTCGCCCGCACGTCGCTGCCGCCCTGCTTCTCCGTCATCCCCATCCCGAACAGCACGCCGGCCTTCTGGTGCGCGGGCCGCAGCTCCCGGTCGTAGATCGTGGAGGTCAGCCGAGGCTCCCACTCGGCGGCGAGCGCGGGGTCGGCGCGCAGCGCGGGCACCGCCGCGTGCGTCATCGACAGCGGGCACCCGTTGCCCGCCTCGACCTGCGTCCACATCAGGAAAGCGGCGGCCCGTCGGACGTGGCCGCCCGGCCGGGACCAAGCGGCGGTCAGCCCCGCCGCGACGCCCTTGCCGAGGAGCCGGTGCCAGGACGGGTGGAAGTCGACCTCGTCGAGCCGGTTCCCGTACCGGTCGTGGGTGCGCAGTACGGGAGGGTTCGCGTCGGCCTGCTCCCCCCACTCCCGCGCCTGCGCCGACCCGCAGCTGCGGCCCAGGCCGGACAGCTCCGCCCGAGCCTGTTCGGCGAGGTCCGGCGCCAGGTGCCGGTCGACCGCCGCCGTGAGGGCCCGGTCGGCGGCGAAGACGTCGTACCCGACCAGCGGCGGGACCTGGTTCGTCACGGTGTGGGTGCTGCCTGTCATGGAGTGGAACCTACCCGGGGACCGGCACTCGCACCGCGTTCCCGTGACCGGATCGGACGCCGGTCCGGCGCCGGGGGGAAGGCCGATCCGGCGCCGGGCCGGGCGCTGGATCGGGTGCCGGGAGGGGCGGCTCCGGGACCGTGCCGGGAGGGGCGGCTCCAGGAGCGTGCCGGGACCGATGTTTTTCGGTCAACGCGGACATGCCAGGCGGTTCCGGTGCGCGTCCGCCGTGCGGCGAGCCACCGCGGGATGAGCGGCGCCGGTCGCGGCGGATACCTTTAGGTCGTGCAGCCAGCAAGCGAACCTCCCGAGCGGCCGTCCGGACGGCTCCATCGCGCCCGTGCCCTCTACCGGAACGTCTCCAAGCGCAAGACCGCCTGGCTGCTCCTCAAGGACACCGTCAACTCCTGCATGGAGTACCGCATCCTGGGACTGGCCGCCGAGGCGGCGTTCTTCACCCTGCTGTCGGTGCCGCCCCTGCTGCTCAGCCTCGTCGGCCTGCTCGGCTACGTGGACCTGTGGATCGGCGCGGACACCACCGACAGCCTGCGCGCCAACATCCTGGACGCCTCCCGCGCGGTCCTCTCCGAACGGGGTGTCAAGGAGATCACCGAGCCGATCCTGGAGGACGTGATGAAGGGCGGCCGGCCCGACGTCATCTCCCTCGGCTTCCTGCTGGCGCTCTGGTCGGGCTCCCGAGCGGTGAACGTCTTCATCGACACCATCACCGTGATGTACGGCCTCGACGGCGTCCGGGGCATCGTCAAGACCCGGCTGCTCGCCTTCGGCCTGTTCATCGTGGCGCTGCTGATCGGCTCGGTCGCGCTGCCGCTGATGGTGGCGGGCCCGGACGCGGTGGTGCGGATCGTGCCGTGGTCGACGACGGTCGTGCAGGTGCTGTACTGGCCGGTCGTCCTGGTCCTGTCGGTCGCCTTCCTGACCACGCTCTACCACGTGTCGGTGCCGGTGCGCTCGCCCTGGATCGAGGACGTCCCCGGCGCGCTGGTCGCCCTCGCCATGTGGGTGTGCGGCAGCTTCCTGCTGCGGATCTACCTCACCAGCACCGTCGAGGGCCCCACCATCTACGGTTCGCTCGCCGCGCCGGTCGCCGTGCTGCTGTGGATCGGCGTGTCCGCGTTCGCGGTACTGGTCGGGGCGGCGGTCAACGCGGCCATCGACCGGGTCTGGCCGGCCGCCGCCACCGCCGCCGCCCGCGAGGCCAACGAGCGGGTCCGCCAGGCGCAGGTCGCCGAGTACGTCGCCCGCACCGCCGCGCAGGGCGAGGCCGACCCCGACATGCCCTCCGAGTTCCCCGAACGCTGGTCCCGCTTCCTGCCCCCGGAGGACGTCACCTCCCGCCTGCGCGCCCACGCGAAGTCGACGCCGCGGGGGGAGGAGGGGCAGGGGCCGCGCAGCGGCGAGGACTGATCCCCTCCAAGACACCCGGTCCCCGCCCTCCTCCGGCTCCGGTCCGCCCCTGCCAGGCGCCCGCCGCGCCGCCTCCCGCGCGCGCGTCCCGCGGCTCCCGCCCCAGGAGCCGTACGCCGCCGGACGGTGCCTCGCCCTGGCCGCCGACCGGTGGCGCGGCACCGACGATCCCGACGGCACCGACGCTCCTGACGGCGCGGTCGCCCGCCGAGTGGGGCACGGCAGCCCGTGCGCCCCGTCCGCCGCCTCCGCACGGCCCGCGGCGCCAGCCCCCGGGACCACCGCGCGCGGGGGCGGCGCAGCGACGTAGCCTGGCACCCGTGTACACCGAACGGCCGTCCCGACTGCCCGGCGCGGTGGTGTGGACCAGCACCCCGGACGGCACCGGACGCGTGCTGCCCGACGGCTGCATGGACCTGCTCTGGCACGACGGCCGGCTGCTGGTCGCCGGCCCCGACACCCGCGCCCACACCCCCGGGGCCGCCGGCGACCGGTGGGCAGGCGTCCGCTTCTACCCGGGCACCGCGCCGGCCCTCCTGGGCGTACCCGCCCCCGTACTGCGCGACCGGCGCGTGCCGCTCGCGGACCTCTGGCCGGCCGCCGCGTCCCGCCGCCTCACCGACCGGGTCAACGCGGCGGCGGACCCGGCGCGCGGCCTGGAGGAGGCGGCGCTGTCCCGGGCGGCGGACACGGGCCCGCCCGACCCGCTCCTGATCCGGCTCGTGGCGGCCCTGGACGCGGGCCGCCCGGTGGCCCGTACCGCCGACGTGCTCGGCATCGGCGCCCGCCAGTTGCACCGCCGCTCACTGGCGGCCTTCGGTTACGGTCCCAAGACCCTGGCCCGCGTCCTGCGCCTGCGCCGCGCCCTCGACCTGGCCCGCACCGGCGTCCGCCTCGCGGAGACGGCCGCCCGGACCGGCTACGCCGACCAGGCCCACCTCACCCGGGACGTACGGGAACTGACGGGCCTGCCGCCGACGGCGCTCCTGGGCGGCGGCACCGGGTAGCGCGGCGCACCGGTCCACGCCGTTGCCGTCCGGATCACGCCCGACGGCGTACCGCCGCCCCCGGACCGCGCCCCACGGCTTCAGCTCACCGCGGCACCCGGCCCCGACCGGCTCCTCGTACAGGGCATCCGCCTTCCGCGCCGTCTCGCACCGCGGGGCCGGCGAGGCCCGGCCCCCACCGGCCGGCGGCCGGAATCCGGGACACAGGCAGCCGGCGGTCTCCTCGGTGCCGAGCGGCGGCCGGATGCCGCCCGGCGGCCCGGCCTCGGGATGCGGCCGCTCCTCGACGCCCTCGGGAAGGGGAGCCCGAGGCGGCGGCAGAGGGCCCCGGAGCCGTGCGGTTGCGCGGCCGGTGCGGGCAGCGCGGGAACGGCCGGTCGTGAAGGGACCGGGCGGACGCGGTGACGGGACAGTTCCTGTGTAACAGCCATGTACATGTGCGGGCGGGAGCGCAACGGGCTGGGTGACGCCGGTCGTCCTACGGGGCGGAAAGGCTCACACGCGAACGTGAGCGCACCGATCCAAGGAGCGACATGCACGTCAAGCACCTCCCCCTCCTGACCGCCGCCGTGGCCGCCGGCCTCTTTCTCACCGCCTGCCAGAGCGACGACACGGCGACGGCGACGGCGGACTCGGCGCCCGGGTCCTCGGCGCCTGCGACCTCGTCCGCCGAGGGCGACAAGACCGCCGGTACGCCCGCCGCCACCACCGCTGCCTCCACCGCCTCCACCGCCTCCGCCGGGAGCACCGGCGCCTGCTCCTCCGACCAGCTCACCGCCGACCAGAACCACGGCATGGGTGAGGGCGACATCGTCGTCCACCTGAAGAACACGTCGGACACCACCTGCACCCTCAAGGGCTTCCCCGGTGTCGACCTGAAGAACGACGACGGCTCCGTCAGCGCCGTCCGCACCGACCTGGACGCCCCATTGGTCACCGTCGCCCCCGGCGACGAGACCCGCTTCACCCTCCACTACACGCCGAACACCTCCGGCGGCAGCGGAGTCACCTTCGACACCCTGATCGTCACCCCGCCCGACGAGACCCACTCCCTGTCGGTCCCCGTCAGCGTCAACCTCGCCGCCTCCGACAGCTCGGCGTCGACGCTGCGGGTGGACCCGGTGGGCACCGGCAAGTGAGCGAGGGCCCGGCGGCGACGCCCGCCCCCGCCCGCCGGCCCGTCCCCGCCGCGCCGCCGGGGCACCCGGCACCCCCAGCGGATCGTCCCCGCCCGGGACGGCGATGACAGCTAACCCGCGCTTTCCGCGCTCCGCGTCCCGCCGCGCCTCACCGGCGTACCAGGCACCGCTCCCCGGCGACCGGGGTCGGCGGCCGGCTCGGGCCGGTGACGGCGGCGGGCCGGCTTCCGCGCGCAGACGAGTCCGGTCGGCTCCCCGCCTTCGACGCACCGCGGCCGGACGGGAACGCCGCTGACGTCCTCAACGCCAAAGGCCGGTCGCCGTTCCGTCCGGGGCGAACGGACGGTGGAAGGTGAAGGTGTGCGGCGCGCAGCCGTGGCCGTGGAGGTGTTCCAGCCTGGAGACCCCGTCCTGCCAGGTGGGAGTCTCGCCGTCGGTGACCCACCAGGACACGTGGTTCGGGTGCCCGGTCCTCTCGAACCAGTCGTGGCGCCTGTTCAGCGCCTCACGGTGCGGGCCGGTGCAGACGGCGTCGAAGGCGGGGCGCAGGCCGGTCCAGAGCGAGAGGGTCGTGGCCAGGGCGGTGGTCTCCACCGTACGGCCCTTGTCGTACCAGGCCGGTACGGCGAACTCCCCCCACGCACCCCACTCCGCCCCGAAGAGCACGCCCCGGTCACCGTCTGCCGCTTCGGCACGCGCCAGGTACCCGGGGCGCTGACCGGTCTTCCGGTAGACGGCCTCACCGAGGTCGTGGAACTCGCGCGTGAGAGGTGCGGGGTCGGTGAGAGGTGACTTCAGGACGCCGAACGTGTAGAGCGCGAGATGGGGCATGCGTCTCTCCCTGGTCGGAGGTGGCGAGGAGCCGTGCGGCGCGGCCGGCGCGTCCCGTCGCGGGCGGCCCGGCCCGAGGGAGCTCCCGTGCGGCCGTGGGCGATCGCCGAGGACCAGGTGAAGGTAGCTGCCGGTGCGGGCGATGTCGACGTTGCGCTTTCCCTGTCCGAGTGGCCTCGGCGCCCGCGCGGGCGCCCCGTTCGGCGCCGCCGCGTACGCCGGCCGGCGCTCCGGACGGACCGGGGCGCCGTCAGCGCCCTCCCGGCACGCCCGTACTGGCCCGTTCCACCAGCCGCGTCGACAGCTCGGTACGGGTGCTCTCCAGGCGGGCGCCGTCCATCAGGCGCAGCAGCAGCCGCAGCGCGGTCGCCGCCATCTCCGCCAGCGGGCGGCGGACGGTGGTCAGGGCGGGCGTGGCCCAGCGTGCCTCCGGCAAGTCGTCGAAACCGACCACGCTCATGTCGTCCGGCACGCGCAGCCCCCGCTCGGCCAGCGCCTCGTACACCCCGAGCGCCATCGCGTCCGAGCAGACGAACACGGCCGTCGGCGGCACCGGCAGCTCCAGCAGCTCCCGCATCCGCCGACGCGCGCCGCCCCGGTCGAACCCCGCGTGCCGCACGTACTCGGTCCGGTGCCGCACCCCCGCCGCGGCCAGCGCCGACCGGTATCCGGCCACCCGCGTCCCGCTGGCCGCCGTACCCCGCTCCCCGGCGATCACCGCGATCCGCTCGTGCCCGAGCCCCAGCAGGTGCTCGGTCGCGGTCACCCCGCCCCGCCAGTTCGCCGCGCCCACCGACACCACCCCCGACGGCGGCTCGGCCACCGGGTCGATCAGCACGAACGGCACCCGGTGCCGCTCCAGCCACGCGTACTGCGGCCCGGTCAGCTCCGCCAGGTCGAACAGCACCCCGGCCGACCCCCGCGCCCTCAGTTTGTCCAGCCAGCCGCCGCGTTCCACGGTCCCGCCCCGGCGCCGCTCCAGCCCCGCCGAGACCACCACCTCCAGGCCCGCGTCGTACGCCGCCTCCTCCACCCCGTGCAGCACCGCGCCCGCACCCGAGTCCGCCGGCGACTGCACCACCAGGTCGATCATCCGGGGCGTCCGCACCGTCGGGTCGAACCGGGGCCGGCGTACGTAGCCCAGCCGGTCCAGCGCCTCCGACACCCGCCGCCGCGTCTCCGGCGCCACGTCCTCCCGGCCGTTGACCACCTTGGAAGCGGTCGGCACCGACACCCCCGCCTCGCGGGCCACCACCGCCAGTGTCGGCCCGGCCGCGGTGCTCGCACGTGCCGTACGGACCATGGGGCAGCCACCTCCGAGACCGGGGCCGTGAGGCCGCGGCAGGCTGTAGAAAGCGCTTCCTAAACGCCCCCAATGTAGATCGGCCCGACCCCGGCGGGAAGACCCCGGATGCGCCGGGCGTGCCGATACCGTGGTCGGCGGTGCGCCCGGTACGGCGCGGTCACCGCGACGACGGGCACCGCCAGGGCCGCGGTGCTGCCGCCGGCCACCCGCCGCCATGGCGGCGCACCCGCTCCAGCCGTCACCTTGACCTTGATCGCCCCTGCGTTCATCGCCCCTGCGTTCCGCCAGGCCTGCGGACCGCGCGGGCCCGGCCGGTTCGGGTCGGGTTGGGTCGGTCCAGGGAACCGGGAAGGAGTGGTCCACGCACAAACGGATGACAGAAGCGCTTCAGCTGCCCTCGGGGCGCTCAGACGAGCGGATAGGTGGCACTCGGGGCGACACTGTCATCCGTTTGTGCCCTGCCCGCTCCCTCCGCGGCGTCTCCGCCAGATGCCGGCCCCGTGGACACCTCGTGGCACCCCACCCTCGAAACCGAAGTTCCCACCCGGCCCCGGTCCCTGGTCCTCGGCGCCCGGCCCCCGGCCCCTGGTCCCTGGTCCCTGGCGCCCGGTCCTCGGCCCCCGGTCCCTGGTCCTCGGCGCCCGGCCCCCGGCCCCTGGTCCCTGGTCCCTGGCGCCCGGTCCTCGGCCCCCGGTCCCTGGTCCTCGGCGCCCGGCCCCCGGCCCCTGGTCCCTGGCGCCCGGTCCTCGGCCCCCGGCCCCCGGTCCCCGGTCCCTGGTCCTCGGCGCCCGGTCCCCCGTGCCCAGTCTCCGGTCCCCGGCGCCCGGTGCCCGCCCGGTCAGGCCGTGGTGCCGGCGCCTGCGACGACCGCCTGTGCCGACGAGTCACGGATCGCGCAGTAGTACGCCGTCATGCGTTCCCCGCTGCCCCGGTAGCGCCAGGGCAGCGCGTTGACATGGCCGTCGACGAGCCGGAACTGCTCGATGGCCATCTCGTCCCGGTCCTGGAGCGAGAGGTAGTAGGCCAGCAGGTGGCGCAGTTCGGGCAGCCGGGGATGGTCGGGGTCGGCCGCGGCGGCGTCGGCCAGACCCGCGTCCACCCGTGCCACCATCTCGGGCGTACGGTCGCCCTCGGTGTCGTCGGAGTCGTCGTGCTCGAAGCGGGCGATCAGCGGGAGCACGGTCAGCAGGCTGCCCAGCGGCGCCTTCGCCGCGGCCCGCTCGGCGAACTCCATGGCCAGTTCCTCGGAGCCGCGCCACTTCGCGCACCAGTACTGGAGCGCTCGCCAGTGCCCCTCGTAGTGGTACGGGGCGCGGGCGGTGATCTCCGCCCACAGCTTGTCCATCTCCGAGTGCGGGTAGCCCAGGCCGAGCGCCACCGTGATCTCCGTGATGTACGGCGTGGGGTCGTCGGGGTTGAGGGCCGCCGCCCGGGCGATCTCTTCACGGGAGCGGTGCAGCATCCGGTGGAAGCCGGCGAACTGCTCCTCGGTCGTGTACTCGGCGCGCTTGGCGCCGCGGAGCTGCCCGGCGACGGAGACCGTGCTGGCGGCCCGGACCACGGCGGCGTCCGGGTCGTCGGGGCGGGCGGACTCCCAGGAGAGCAGCCAGGCGTCGTCCTCCACGGCCAGTCCGCCCAGGAACGAGACGGCCATCGACCGCCGGTCCCAGTCCCGGCCGATGCCGCCCAGCAGCTCGGCCGCCGCCTGCCAGTCGCCGTCGGCCACGCGGCCCATCGCCGCCTCCCAGCCCGCAGGCAGCGGACCGGCGTTCCTCGTGTTCTGCCGTTCGGCGGGCAGCAGGCCGAGCTTCTCGGCGGCCTCGGCGGCCTCGGCGGCCTCGGCGGCCTCGGCGGTGTCGGCGGCGGTGGTGTCCTCCTCGGAGCTGGCGGAGAAGAACTCCTTGAGGAACACCCAGGCCAGCCACCCGAAGAAGATCAGCGTGGGAACGGCCAGGATCGCCAGGATCCACAGCACTACGGTCATCGGGGGCTGTCCGTTTCTCGGTTCGCGGGGTCGGTCGGAGCGGAGGAGAGCAGGGCGCGCAGCGGACCGGTGTCCGGGCGGTCGGCGACGGCGGCGGCCACGGCGGGGCCGATCAGGTCGGGCAGGTCGGGCAGGTCGGGCAGGTCGGTCAGGTCGGTCAGGGCCGCAGTGGACGACGGCGCGGATCCGTCCGGCGCGGGCAGCAGCCGGGGGGTCGCCGGCCGCTCCCAGGAGAACTCCCACCGCAGCCGGGCGCGTGCGCTGAACTCGGCCAGCGCCATGGAGTACAGGGACTCGGACAGGGCCGGCCGCGCGAACTCCCGGAAGACCCGTCCCGTCGCGGCCGTCGCCTCCTCGGACAGCGGCAGCCGCCGCGCCAGCTGCCACAGCCCGCCGTCGTCGATCAGGCCGAGCAGCGCGGGCAGGGTAGGACGCGCCCCCGTGTACGCGGCCAGGGCCCGGTGGAGGGGGGTGTCGAGGCCCGCGAGCCGGTCGGTCATCGAGCCGTTGAGCAGCTCCGGCCAGTCGGCCGTACGCCGAAAACGCCGTACCTCCTCCGTCAGCACCGCCTCCTCCAGGGCCGTCAGCGTGCGCCAGGGGTCGGACAGCAGACCGAGGGCGGCGCCCCCGCCCTCGTCGGTACGGTCGTCGGCGGGCAGCGCCTCGATGCGCTGGACGCGGTCGGCGATCGGCGGATGCGAGTCGTACGGCGAGACCGGAGCCGTGGGCAGATCGGAGCGCAGGCCCGCCAGTTCGAGCTGGCGGGCGCTCAGCATCCGTCCGAAGCCGCCGAACACCTCACCGCGCGGCGGCAGCAGCCCGGCATCCCGGCCCAGGGTGAGGTAGCGGTGCGTGTAGTAGTCGAACGCGGCGTCCAGCACCGGGATCTCCCGCAGGGCCGAGGCGGTGGCGGCCTGGCCGGCGATGCGGGCGGCCGCGGCGTCGGCGGCGTACTCCTGGGCACGGGCACCGGTCAGCGTGGCGCGCATGTACAGCTTGGCGTAGGCGGTGTAGATCCGGGCCATCGCGCGGTAGGTGACGCCCGCGTGCCGGGTGTCGACCTCGCCGGTCTCCTTGCCCTTGGCCGCGGCCTTGGCGTTCTTCTTCTCCTGCCGGGCCTGTTCGCGCGCCGCGGTCTTCCCGGCGCGCTCCTCGAAGTGCCCGATGGTGCGCAGGATCTGGGCCCGGCCGCGCACGGTGAGGGCGGCGAGCCGGGTGTCGGCGTTGGAGTAGTGGCCCAGTTCGTGCGCGAGGACCGACCTGAGCTGGGCCTCCGTCAGCCCCTGGAGGAGCGGTACGCCGAGGTACAGGCGGCGCGGGCCGGGCAGCAGGCCGAGCAGGCGGGTGTCCTCGGAGACGGCGGCGTTGACGTCGGGTGTCAGCAGGATGCGGGACGGCGCGCGGGTGCCGACCTGGCCGGCCAGTTCCCGCACGGTGTGCCACAGCGCGGGTTCGTCGGCCTCCGTGACGGGCAGGCCGGGCATCTCCTCGGCCTTCGGCGTGCGCAGCATGACCATGCCGCGGATCAGCGGTATCGCCAGCAGCACGGAGACGAGGTACAGCTTGGCCGCGACACCCGACGGGGCGTACAGGTACAGCAGGAAGTCGGCGCCCGCGAGGGCGGCCAGCAGCAGCACGCCGAGCAGGTGGAAGCCGACGAGCAGCAGGAGAGCGCGCAGCGCGCGCGAGGTCGCGCCCATTGGGCAGGGTCCCCCCACGGGAAGTCCGGGCGATGGGTTGGGATGAGACGTGATGAGAAGGAATGACGTGACGTGGAACGGGGTGGATCAGGGTGAGGCGGACGGCGTCGGTGCGGCGCCGGAGCGACGCGGCTGATCGAGGCCGGTGGGAGTCGGCTCACGGACGGCTGTGATCAGCGAGTGTGGGGGGAAGCGGAGTATCTCCCACCAGGGGGTTGACGTGCAAGGCAGGGTGCGGTGACGACCTCCGCCTCAGCCCCGCGGCCCGGCCTCCGCGGTCCGGCCTCCGTGGTCCGGCCTCCGTGGTCCGGCCTCCGTGGTCCGGCCTCCGTGGTCCGGCCTCCGTGGTCCGGGCTTCGTGGTCCGGTCCCCGTGGTCCGGGCGCCGCGGTCCCGGTGAGGCGATCCGGTGAGGCGGTCCGGTCGGCGGGACGGCAGGCCGGCGCACTCCCGCAGCCGCCCGGGCGGCCCGGCCGGACCGCGTGCCCTGGACGGCGCCGACGCGGTCCTGGTCACCCACGGGCACTTCGACCGCGTTCCGGAGGAGATCCCGCGCCGCACCGCCGGCGGCGGCCCTCACCCGCGTATCCGGACCGGCACCGCCGTCGCCGAGCGACTGGACGGCCCCGGTACGCGGGCCACGGCCGCCCGGAAGGGGGAGGCCCTCCCGGCGGCCAGGCACCCGGCGCCGGCAGGCGCCATCACCGGCCGACCCCGGCCGACCCCGGCCGACCCCGGCCGACCCCGGCCGACCCCGGCCGACCCCGGAGGCGACCGCGCGGGCCGGCCGAGAGCGGGCGGGTCAGGCCAGTGCCTCGGCCACCTGGGCGATCGCCCCCGGCCCCACCCGGCAGCACCCCCCGATCAGCCGCGCCCCGGCCGCCCGCCAGCCCCGCACCAGACCGGCGTCGAACGCGGACGGCCCGGTCCACCGCCGGGCCGCGGCGTCCCAGGACTCCCCGCTGTTCGGGTACGCCACGACCGGCTTGCCCGTCACCCGCGCCGCGACGGCGACCGCGTGCTCCACGTCCGCCGGGGCGCAGCAGTTCACACCGACCGCGACGATCTCCTCCGCCCGGGCCGCGAGCCCGAACGCCTCCTCCAGCGGCTGGCCCGCCCGCGTGCGGTCGCCCGCCACGGTGTACGACAGCCAGGCCGGCACCCCAAGGCCCCGCACCGCCCGCAGCAGCGCCGCCGCCTCGTCGGTGTCGGGGACCGTCTCCAGGGCGAGGACGTCGGGGCGGGCCGCGGCCAGCACCTCCAGGCGGGGGCGGTGGAACCGCTCCAGTTCCGCCACCGTGAGCCCGTACCGGCCGCGGTACTCCGACCCGTCGGCCAGCATCGCCCCGTAGGGACCCGCCGACGCCGCCACCCACAGCGGACGGGCGGCGCCGGACCGGCGGGCGGCCTCGCGGGCCAGTTCCACGCCGAGGGCCATCAGCCCGGCCGCCCGCGCCCGGCCGGTGCCGCGTGCCGCGAACCCCTCGAAGGTCGCCTGGTAGCTCGCCGTGATCACCACGTCCGCGCCCGCCGCGTAGTAGGCGCGGTGCGCCTCGGTGATCGCCTCGGGCCGCTCGTCGAGCAGCCGCGCCGACCACAGCGCGTCGCTCAGGTCGTGCCCGGCGGCCTCCAGCTGGTTGGACAGGCCGCCGTCCAGGACGAGGGGCGACGAGGCGGCGGCCAGGGCACGGAGGAACCCGGTGGTGCTGTCGCTCATGCGACGACCGTAACGCCACCGAGCGCGCCCCACCCCGCCCTGCGATCCTGGAGGCAGGAGCGTCCGTACCCGAGACGAGGCGGTGACCGACCCATGTGCCGTTGGCTGGCCTACTCGGGCACCCCGGTCCTGCTGGAGAACATCCTCTACCGGCCGCGGCACTCCCTGATCGACCAGAGCCTGCACGCCAAGATGGGGGTCGAGACGACCAACGGCGACGGCTTCGGCGTCGGCTGGTACCGGACGTCCGGCACGGCCGAGGACACCCCCGCCGTCGTCCGGGAGATCGGCCCGGCCTGGAGCAACCGCAACCTGCGGGAGATCGCCGGCCACGTCCGCTCCCACCTGTTCTTCGCCCACATCAGGGCCTCCACCGGCTCCGCCGTCCAGCAGACCAACTGCCACCCGTTCCGGCACGGCCGCTGGATGTGGATGCACAACGGCGCGGTCGCCGACTTCCAGCGGGTACGGCGCGACCTGGTGCTGGCCGTCGACCCGGACCTCTTCCTGCACGTCGAGGGCTCGACCGACTCCGAGGTGATGTTCTACCTGGCGCTCACCTACGGCCTCGAGGACGACCCGCCGGGTGCGGTGGCCCGGATGGCCGGGCTGGTGGAACGGGTCGGCCACGAGCACGGCATCGAGTACCCGCTCCAGATGACGGTCGCCGTCACCGACGGGCTGCGCCTGTGGTCCTTCCGCTACTCCAGCCAGGGCGCCTCCCGCTCCCTCTTCTACAGCACCCGCGTCGAGACCCTCCGCTCCCTCCACCCCGGCCTGGACTTCCTGCGCGAAGCCTCCGACGACACCCGCCTCGTCGTCTCCGAACCCCTGGGCGACCTGCCGGGCGTGTGGAACGAGGTCCCGGAGAGCACGTACGGGGTGGTGCGTCCGGAGGGCGACGCCCTGTTCGACTTCGCTCCCCGGGCGCCGTAGACGTCAGCCGGACGCCGGCTTCGTCGTCGCCTGCTCGCTGGTCGCCGACGCCACCGCCCGCGAGGACGTCGCCGCCGTGGGCGATCAGGGCCGGCTTGCCGTCCGCGTCTTTCCAGCAGCCCGGCAGATGGTTCTCGCCGTCGCCGTCCGGGACCGCGGTGACCGCGACCACGAGCCAGGGGCCGTCGTGGAACGCCGTCAGCTCCGCAACCGCCGCCGCATCCGCGACAACCGCCGGTCGAATCGCACGTGGGACCAGGTCATCCAGGTCATGAACACCACCGCCAGGGCCAGCGTCCAGCCGCCCGTCATCACGGAACCCGACGTGAACCACAGGATCGACGTGCCGAAGAACAGGACGGCCAGAAGCGGGAACGCCCACCAGCGGTTGCGGCGCAGTCGGCGCTGTCGTGAGTCGACCAGGGCCGCCATCTCCCGTCGGCGTCGCGGGTCCTCGGGCGGTTGTCCGCCCTTGAGGATCCGGCGTTCCATGGCGGGTATGTCGTCCGGTCGCGTACCCGCGCTCTTCGCGTCGCGGCGGCGGACGCGCTGGATGAGCCACGGGGTGCAGCAGGCCATCGCGACGGCGGCCAGAACGGCTCCTGGCCAGGCCGCCGCGCCATTGATCAGCACATGGACGAGGAAGCCCATGACCAGGGCGCCCAGGCCGATGGCCCATAAGCTGTCCCGGCGCTGCCGGGCGGGACGGTGCTCGTCGTGCTGTGTGCTGCTTGCCATGTCCCTCCTCGGGGGAGCCGGTTCCCTCCGGGGGAGCCGGTCGCGAAAGCGGTGACGCCACGTGACCGACCGGGTACCCGCCCGATCGGCGCGCATACGGCGCCGCCTCCCGCGCGACCCGTTGACCTCCTCCCGTCACCCCCTTACCTTGTCGGCGTTCGTCATGTCAGATGCCGTTCGCAATGCCGAACGAATATCGAGAGGCACCGCATGAGCCGCCGCCCCGACGATGCCCCAGAAGACCTCGAAGCCCCCGACCGCGGACCGCTGTTGAAGGGCGCCGCCGCCGCGGGCGCCCTCGCGGCCGTTCCCGGCGTCACCCACGCCGCCGCGCCGGCCGTCGCGTACGCCGACCCGCTCGTCCGCGACCGTGCCGACCCGCACCTCGACCGGCACACCGCGCGCCCGTGTGCGGCGGCTCGGCCGGAAACGGGACGGGACACCGGACTCCGGCATCCCGGTCGCGGACGCGGCGTGAGGGATGTGAGGGAGGGGACAGCGGTGTACAAGGGCCTGGTGAGGCGTACGGGAACATCACTGGCCGCCGTGGCGCTGGCGGCCGCCCTGGGGAGCGGGGCGGTCACGGCCGCGCCCGCCCAGGCACGGGAGGGGCGGCCGTCCTGGGGCGCGGAGAACTGCGTCGCCGGTACCTGCCACTTCGACGTGGCGCCGGGCACGTACGACGTACGGGTCCGGCTCGGCGGCGACGCGGCCTCGCGCACCGCGATCAGCGGGGAGACCCGGCGGGCCCTGCTGCCGGAGACGGCCGTCGGGGCGGGGGAGCGGGTGACGCGCTCCTTCACCGTCGACGTGCGGACACCGGAGGGCGAGCCCGCCGGGGCCGACGGCAGCCCGGGGCTCGACCTGGTCGTCGGCGGCGCGGCGCCCGCCCTCGCCGACATCCGGGTCACCCCGGCCCACCGCGCCCGGCAGGTCTTCCTCGTCGGCGACTCGACCGTCTGCGACCAGCCCGGGGAGCCGTACACCGGGTGGGGGCAGCGGCTGCCGCAGTACCTGCGCGCGGGGGTGTCCGTCGCCAATCACGCCGACTCCGGGGAGAGCACGGTCAGTTACCTGGCCGACCCGCGGATGTGGGACACCGTCCGGCCGCTGATCCGGCCCGGCGACCTGGTGCTGGTCCAGCTCGCCCACAACGACAAGACGACGGACGAGGCCACCTACCGGACCAACCTGGAGACCCTCGTCGACCAGGCGCGGGCCCAGGGCGGCCGGCCCGTGCTGGTCACGCCGATCGTGCGGCGCTGGTTCAACGCCGACGGCACCCTCGACAACGGCACCGCGCTCCTCGTCAACGGCCTCGGCGTCGACCACCCGGCCGTCGTCCGCTCCGTCGCCGCCGAGCGGCGCGTCCCGCTGATCGACCTCACCGCGCGGACCAAGGCGCTGGTGGAGTCCCTGGGCGTGGAGGGGTCCAAGGCGCTCTACCTCACGGACGAGAAGCGCGACAACACCCACACCTCCGAGTACGGCGCCACGGTGTACGCGGAGCTGGTCCGGGACGCGCTCGCCGACCTGCGTCTCCTGCCCGCGGGGAAGATCAGGCGGTAGGCGCGCGGGGCGGCTCGGCGCCGGGCCGCCGAGGAGGCGGAGGGCACCGCGCGGGACCCTCCGCCTCCTGGGCGGGACCGGGCGCCGCCGCACCGGCTCCGGCCGGCGGACGAGCGGGTACGGCACGGCCTTCCGGGCCACCGCCGCGACGGACACGCCGAGGTCACCGCTCCGGGGCGGGCCGCGGCACCGTCCGGACGCGCGCTCCCCGCACCCCGCCGACGTACGCGTGCACGCTCACGTCCACCACGCCGGAGTGCCGTGCCGGCGAGGACAGGGGAGACGGGTGGCTCAGCTGCTGCCGAGGACCCGGGAGCGGACCTGGCCGACGGTCATCGCGCCGGTCCGGAGGCGCGGTTCTCCCGGGGGGGGGTGTAGAAACCGACCGGCTCTGTCCCGCATTCGGTGATGACGACGAGTCACGACGGTGACGGGCAGGGCATCGGCCGCATCGGCCGCATAGGCCGGGAAACCGCAGAGCGGCCTCGCGGTCGGCCTTCCCCGGAATCCATCCGGCCGATCACCTGACGTCGGGCCGTGAGAGTCCGACGCGACAGGGCCGGGACCCCGGCGTGATGCCGTTCGCCCAGGAACATCGAGGTCGGAACGCCGTCCACGCTCTCCGTAAGTCTGCGAGTAATGCGCAGGTGAGTCCGCGCGGCAACTGCGCATTCCCGCGTTACCACACCCGCCGGCGTCCCGACGGCGCAAAGGCCGACCGGACGTGTCGACTACGTCCGCCGCTCACCCGGACGTCGTCCCGGCGTCACCTCGCGCATCGATTCTCCTCACGCGGCCCCACGCACCCCGGGTGCGGCCGCAGCGAAGCAGCCGCGCGGACGGCGGCCATCCACGAGGAGCGACATGGGTCACGGGCACGGACACGGCCATCACCACCACCACGACCACGGTCACGACCACGCGCACGAGACGGCGCCCCTGCCCGCCGCGTTCGACACCTCCGTACCCGACGAGGCGCTCAGCCCCGAACAGCGGTCCCGCCGCACCCTGCTGCGCCGCGCCGGCCTGCTCGGCGCCGGCCTCGCCGCGAGCAGCGTGCTGGCCGGCGCCGCCTCCGCGCCCGCCTTCGCCGGCTCCGGCGGCGGACGGAGCAAGAAGGGCTTCCTGTGGCTGGCCGGTGACCACCACATCCACACCCAGTACAGCAGCGACGGCAAGTACCGCGTCATCGACCAGGTCCGCCAGGGCGCCCGGCACGGCATGGACTGGCTGGTCATCACCGACCACGGCAGCGCCACCCACGCCAAGATCGGCGTGGAGAAGGTCAACCCGGACATCCAGGACGCCCGCAGCGCCCACAAGGACACCCTCGTCTTCCAGGGCCTGGAGTGGAACATCCCGGCCGCCGAGCACGGCACCGTCTTCGTCCACCCGGGCAAGAACGAGGTCTCCGTCCTCAAGCAGTTCGAGACCGGCTACGACGGCGCGGTCAAGGCCGCCACCGGCTCCTCGCCCGCCAACGAGGCGCTCGCCATCTCGGGCCTCGCCTTCCTCGCCGACCAGGTCGAGCGGCGCAAGGTCAAGGACGCCCTGATGCTCGCCAACCACCCGGCGCGCAAGGGCATCGACTCCCCGCACGAGATCCGCGCCTGGCGCGACGCCACCTCCGCGAGCCACCGCATCGCCGTCGGCATGGAGGGCGCCCCCGGCCACCAGGCCGGCGGCCTGCCCACGCCGCTCGGCCCCGGCGGCGCCCGCGGCATCTACGACAACAGCCCCGGCTCGAACTCCTTCGCCGACTACCCCCTGGAGTCCTACCGCACCTGGGGCGGCTTCGACTGGATGACCGCCACCGTCGGCGGCCTGTGGGACAGCCTCCTCGCCGAGGGCAAGCCCTGGTGGATCACCGCCAACTCCGACTCCCACCAGGTCTACGGCGACACCGCGGCCCGCGGCGGCGGTGACTTCGACGCCAACGGCCGCTACGACGACCCGGTCTACGGCGGCTCGATCGACATCACCGAGAACGACTACTGGCCCGGCTACTACAGCCGCACCCACGTCGGCGCCGAGGACTTCTCCTACGCCGCCGTCATGGCCGGCATCCGCGCCGGCCGCGTCTGGGTCGACCACGGCCAGCTCATCTCCGGCCTCGACGTCCGGGTCCTTGGCGGCAGCCGCTGGGCCACCCTCGGCGGCGCCCTCCAGGTCAAGAAGGGCACCCGCGTCACCCTCAGCGTCGACGTGGCGCTGGCCGGCGGCCCCAACTGGGCCGGCTTCCAGCCCACCCTGGCCCGCGTCGACGTCATCCAGGGCGACGTGACCGGCGAGGTCGCGGACAAGGACACCTTCACCGCCCCGTCCGCCAAGGTCGTCAAGTCCTACGAGGTCAACAAGAACGCCGGCACGGTCACCCTCACCTACGACCTCGGCCGCGTCGACCGCCCCGTCTACCTCCGGCTGCGCGGCACCGACGGCAACCGCTCCGCCGTCGGCGCCATGGGCGCGGCCGTGGACCCGCACGGCCCGGCCATCGACGTCATCGGCGACGCCGACCCGTGGAAGGACCTGTGGTTCTACTCCAACCCGGTCTGGGTCCTGCCGTCGTGACCCCGCCGCCGTACGTCATCGCCGTCGACACGGACGTCACCTCGCTGCGCGACGCCGACCACCTGCTGAGGGAGCTGGCCGCCGGGTTCGCCGCGGAGGACGGCCTGTTCGGCTGCACCCACCTGGTGCGGGAGGGCGGCCGGCGGCGCGTGGCGCTGTCCCTGGCCGCCGGGGACCGGGCGGCCCTCGACGCGGCCCGCGAGCGGCTCACCGCCCAGGGGCACCCGGTGACGGACGGCGCCTGGGACGACCAGGGGCGGGCGGTGCTCTACCCGGGCGCCGCCGCCCTGACCGGCACCCTCACGGTCGCGGAGCTGCTGGAGCGCTCCGCGATCGAGCGGGTCCGCGTCCTGGGCACACCAGGCGAGCCCGACCCGGAAACCCGGCTCGTCACCCGGGAGTTCGTCCGCCCCCAGTGGGAGAACGGCGAACTGGTCCTGGCCGCGATGCCCGCCGTCGGCGGCACCCTGGTCCCCTTCGAGGACCCGGACCCGACGCCCTGCTGCGCGGACCACTGACGGCACTGAGGCGCTGAGGCACCGAGGCACGTAAATCGTTACCGGTCCCTTCCCCGCCCGTCCTACGGTGACCCGGCACACCGAGGCGGGTCACCCGACGGGGAAGGGACCGGATGACGTACGAGGCACACCCCCGCCCGGGGACCGGGCGGGCACCCGACGCCACCGCCCCGCGCCCCCTGTGGCGGCAACGGGACTTCGGCGTCTTCTGGGCCGCGCAGACCCTCTCCGTCCTCGGCGACTCCTTCGCCCTGATCGCCCTGCCCCTGCTGGTCCTGGAGGCCACCGGCTCGATCGCCCGCATGGGACTGCTGACCGCCGTGGGCGGCGCCGCCTCCGTCCTCGCCGCGGTCTTCGCCGGGGCCGTCGTCGACCGCGTCGACCACCGCAGGCTGCTCATCGGCTGCGACCTCGTCCGCATGGTCCTGTACGGGGTGGTCCCCGTGGTCTGGCTGTCCGGTCCCCACCTGTGGCTGCTCTACGTCGTCCTGCCGCTGTGCGAGGCCGTCGGCATGTTCTTCGCCGTCGGCTACGTCACCGTCGTACGCGGCCTGGTCGGCACCGGACGGCTCACCGAGGCCAACGGACGGCTGGGCGCGACCGCCGCCGCAGCCGGCGTGCTCGGCCCGGTGTGCGCCGGGGTGGTGGCCGCCTGGTCGGGGCCCGCCGCGGCGGTCGGCGTGAACGCGGCCAGCTTCGCCGTCTCCGCCGCCTGCCTGCTCCTCGTCCGGCTGCGGGCCCGCGCCGCCCAGGCGGCACCGGACGAGCGGCCCGGACTGTGGCGGGACCTGCGGACCGGGGCGGGCTTCCTGTACCGGCACCCGGTGCTGCGCGCCCTGACCGTCCTGCTCGCCGGGTTCAGCTTCCTCACCCTCGGCCTGAACGACCTGGTCGTCTACCACCTCAAGCACGACCTCGGCCACGACGACCACACCGTCGGCGTCGTCATGGCGGCCGGCGCCCTCGGCACCGTCACCGGCGCCCTGCTCGTCGCCCGGGTCCGCCGACGGCTCGGCTTCGGCCGCACCTGGACCGGCGCGGTCGCGGTGTGCGGGCTCGCCTTCGCCGGCCTCGGCTGGGCGCGCGGGGTGCCCGCCGTCGCCGTCCTGAGCGCGGCCTTCCTGGCCTGCGCCGGCATGGCGGGCACCTGCTCGCTGTCCCTGCGCCAGGAGGTGACCCCCGAGCACCTGCTCGGCCGGGTCACCGCCGCCTTCTGGACCCTGCACTACGCGGCGGCGCCCCTCGGCGCGGCCCTGCTGACCTGGGCGGCCGAGCGGCACGGCACCGCGCCGGTGGCCGCGGCGGCCGGCGCCTGCTGCGTACTGATCGCGGCCGGGGCGCTGTTCACGCCGGTCGGCCGGTCAGCACCTCGCTGACGAACGCGTTGGTGAACTTGCCCGCCGGGTCCAGCTCCCGTACGAGGGCCCGGAAGTCACCGAGGCGCGGATACAGCTCCCGCAGCCGGGCCGGCGCCGTGGTGAACACCTTCCCCCAGTGCGGCCGGGCCGCGAACCCGTCCAGCGCCTCCTCCACCCGCCGCACCACCGGCAGGACCGCCGCCGTGTCCTGGACCCAGGTGAAGTGCACCGCCACCGTCTCCCGCCCGTACGCCGGGCTCAGCCACTGCGCGTCCGCGGCGACCGTGCGCCACTCGCAGGTCTGCGTCACCGGAGCCAGCACGTCCCGTATCGCCTCCAGCGCGCGCAGCGCGCCGTAGGCGTGCGCACGCGGCAGCAGGTACTCCGACTGCAGCTCGGCACCGCTGCTGGGCGTGAACTCGGCACGGAAGTGCGGCAGCCGCTCGTGCCAGGGCCCCGGCACCCCGAACTGCTCGGTGCAGTTCTCCGCCGGCATGCCCGGCACGGGGTGGGTCCTCTCGGTGGCCGGGGCCGCGTGGGGGAAGCGGGGCAGCGGCCGGTCCGTCCGCCGCTTCAGCCACACCTGCCGGAAGCCCGGCGCCCGCCAGTCGGTGAACAGGCTCACGCTGTACGCGGCCGACAGCACCTCCTCCAGCGGCGCGGTGAACGGCAGCTCGCCGAAGACGTGCTGCTCGACCTCGTACGCCTCCTCCAGGTCCAGCGTGAGCGCCGTCACGACACCCAGCGCGCCCAGCGAGGTGACCGCGCCGCCGAACCGCTCGTCGCCCCGCGCCAGCGTCACCGCCGTGCCGTCGGCCGTCACCAGCTCCACCTCGCGCACCGCCGACGCCAGCGAGCCGTTGGTCACACCCGAGCCGTGGGTGCCGGTCGCCACCGAACCGGCGACGGAGATGTGGGGGAGCGAGGCCATGTTGGCGAGGGCGAGACCGCGGGCGTGCACCACCCGGGCCAGCTCCGCGTACCGGACGCCGCCGCCCACCCGCACCGTACGGGCCGCCCGGTCCACGTCGATCTCCGGCGGCAGGTCCGCCAGCGACACCAGCACCCCCTCGGGGCCCGGCTCGGCGATCTCGTTGAACGAGTGTCCGCTGCCCAGCACCCGCACCCGGGCGCTGCCGGCCACCAGCGCCCGCAGCGCACCCGTCGAGTGCGGCCGGTGCAGCTCCTTGGCCGTGTAGGTGATGTTGCCGGCCCAGTTGGTCACGGTGGTGTCGGTCATCCCGCAGCCCCTCCCAGAAGATCCGTGAGGACCCGGAGTCCTCCGGCGGCAACCTACCCGGCACGCCGAGGGGGGACCCGGCGGGGAGGGCGCCCGGGCAGGGGCATACCGTGAGAAGTCGAACGCGAGCCGGGAGGAGACACAGGATGGGCAGCCGCACCGCGCTGGTCGAGGATCTGATGGAGCGCTTCCCGCACGTACCGCGGGAAGCGGTCCTCAAGGAGGACCTGCTCCGCGGCGGGGTGGCCTTCGACCCGTCCGCGCTGTCGGACAACGAGGACGGCGAGGTGAAGCCGAAGTCGTACTTCATCTTCTCCTTCGACCACGGCACCCTGCCCGAGCTGGGCGAAGCCGCGCTGCGCCGCCCGCCCGAGGAGATCATCCTCACCGGCGGCCCCTACGACCTGCGCCGCACCGTCGTCTCGGTCCGGGTGAACCCGTCCTCGCCGTACCGGGTCGCCGCCGACGAGCACGACGTCCTCGGCCTCTACCTCGACGGCAAGCGCATCTCGGACGTCGGCGTCCCCCCGATGCCGGAGTACTACCGGCACACCCTCTCCAACGGGAAGTCGGTCATGGAGGTGGCCCCCACCATCCAGTGGGGCTACCTGATCTACCTGACCGTCTTCCGGGTCTGCCAGTACTTCGGCGCCAAGGAGGAGTGCCAGTACTGCGACATCAATCACAACTGGCGCCAGCACAAGGCGGCCGGCCGTCCGTACACGGGCGTCAAGGACGTCGAGGAGGTCCTCGAGGCCCTGGAGATCATCGACCGCTACGACACGGCGAAGGCGTCCACCGCCTACACCCTCACCGGCGGCGCCATCACCTCGAAGGTCTCCGGCCGCGACGAGGCCGACTTCTACGGCCACTACGCCAAGGCCATCGAGGAGCGCTTCCCGGGCCGCTGGATCGGCAAGGTGGTCGCCCAGGCGCTGCCCAAGCCGGACGTCCAGCGCTTCAAGGACTACGGCGTGCAGATCTACCACCCCAACTTCGAGGTGTGGGACGAGTACCTGTTCAAGCTGTTCTGCCCCGGCAAGGAGCGCTACGTCGGCCGCGACGAGTGGCACAGGCGCATCCTGGACTCGACGGAGGTCTTCGGGGCGCGCAACGTGATCCCCAACTTCGTCGCGGGCGTGGAGATGGCCGAGCCCTTCGGCTTCAAGACGGTCGACGAGGCGATCGAGTCGACCACCGAGGGCCTGCGCTTCTTCATGTCGCACGGCATCACGCCCCGGTTCACCACCTGGTGCCCCGAGCCGACCACCCCGCTCGGCAAGGCCAACCCGCAGGGCGCCCCGCTGGAGTACCACATCCGCCTGCTCCAGGCCTACCGGCAGACCATGGAGGACTTCGGCCTCTCCTCGCCCCCCGGCTACGGCCCGCCCGGCGCCGGCAACGCGGTCTTCTCCGTCAGCTCCTTCATGGACAGCCTCCCGGCGGACACGCCCGTCGAGGTGTGACGGGGGCGCCCGGTGCTCCGGCCCGGTCCGCGCGGGCGCACGCCCGGCGGCCGGGCCGTCGCTGTTGCGGGTTGCGGCGCTTGTCAGGCGTGCCGGACCCGTGACAAGCTCGCCCCTTGCCGCGAGGTACCACCAACTCCACCGTCGGCGTGCCGGAGTTGGTCTCGCCCGTGTGACGCGGGAGACGCATGTCCGACCTGCCGATGCCCGAGGAAGCCGCCGAGGCCGCGTGGTCCGCCGAGTGCTGGGACGCCGTCCTGTCCTACGCCGGCCTGTGCACCACCGGTTCCGCCGCGGCGGCCCGGCTGGCCACGGAGGCGTTCACCCGGGGCCCGCGCGAGGCACGCGGCCCGGCCGCCGCCCGTACGGCGCCCGGACCCGGCCGCCGCCCGGTCCGGCTGCTGCCCCGCATCCCGCTCCTGCTGACCGCCGTACGCGCCACCGCGGCCTCCTGGGAAGCCACCGGACAGGGCGACGACCTCGCCCCCAGCCTTCGCCGCTGGCTCCACTCCGAGAGGGCCGCCCGCCACACCGGACCGCCCGCCCGCCGGCCGCTCGCCCTGCGCGCCCTGCGGGACATGCAGCTCCCGGACGCCGAACTGCTCTGGCTGGCCGAGGTGGAGGCCCTGCCGCTGCCGGTGGTGGCCCGCCGGCTCGGTCTCGACCCGGCCGGCACGACCGGCGAACTCGCCCAGGCACGCGCCCTCTTCCGGGACCGCTGCCGCCGCGACCACCTCGACGGCCCGGCCGGCGACACCTGCCGCCGCCACGCCCGCCTCCTGACCGCGGACGCCTCCGGCACGCCCGGGGAACTCTCCCGCCACCTGGCCGGCTGCGCCGACTGCGCCGAGGCGGCGGGCTGCCTGCGCACCGACCCCGGCTCCCTCGCCGCGGCCCTGGCCGACGGCGTGCTCGGCTGGGGCGGCCCGGCCTACCTGGAACGCCGCCGCCGGGCAGCCGAGGCACGCCTCGCCGCCGGCCGCCCGGCACCGGCCGACGACGACGGCGGCACCCCGGGCGGCCGGGACGCCCGCCGGGCCCGCGCCGCACGCGGCGGCCTCCTCGCCACCGCCGCGCTGATCTCCCTGCTGGCGCTCACCGCGTCCCTGCACCCCTTCGGCGGCCCGGACACCTCCCGCGCCGCCTCCGGCACCGCCGCCCCGTCCGCCACGGCCGGCCGGCGGCCCGTGCCGGACCCCCCGGCGTCCGCCCCGGCCGGCTCCTTTGCCGCGCCGGCCCCGCGGCCCGCTCCCGCCGGCTCCGGATCGGCCACGGCCACGGCCACGGCCACCGCCTCCGCCGCTGTCCGCCGGGACCCGGAACCACGGGCCACCGCCACGGCCACCTCCGCCGCGCCGGCCGCCACCGCCGCCCCCGACGACGGCCCGGACACCCCGGCACCGCCCTGCCGGGTCCACTACGACCTGGTCAACCAGTGGCCGGCCGGCTTCCAGGCCACCGTCACCGTCACCACCACCCGCGCCCTCGACACCTGGCGCGTCTCCTGGACCTTCCCCGACAGCCGGCGGATCACCCAGATGTGGGACGCCACCCACACCCGGACCGGCTCCCGGGTCACCGCCACCGCCGCCCCCTACAACGCCACGGTGCCCGCGGGCGGCACGCTGTCCTTCGGCTTCCTGGCCTCGCGGGAGGACCACGACCCGACGGTGCCGGACGACTTCACGCTCAACGGGCTCGCCTGCGCCACGACATGAGCGCGGAGCGGGGAAAGGCGCGACCGCGGGAGGGAAGACGCCGGCCCGCCCCCCGTCCCCCGCCCGGCGCGGGCGTTCGGCCACGGTGGCCGGAACGCGACGCCGTACAGGAGGTGAACGGCGGTCGTCCACCGTGGCGTTGGTCACGTTCGGCGGGGCGTCGACAAGGGCATGGCTACTCCTCGGGGCGTGCGGGCCGGCGAGCCGGATCGGCGCCGGACACGGGTACGGCTCGTGTGGGGGCAATGATGGACGCCGACCGCGGCCGGGCGACCCGAATCAGTTGTCGAGGAGCGTTAACGGCAGCGTCACAGGGATTCGTGGTACTTCGCGGAACGAATGCGTATCGTTGTACGGGGGGATCGACGAGTGGGCGGCGGGGACCTTATCGCTCGCCGGCATTGTGACGTTCGTGCGCGACCGCGGTTCACCACACGTGCAGGCAGCACGGACAACTGGGTCACAGGTCAGGGGGACGATTGATGTGGTTCTCGGGAAGCGGTTCGCGGACTCCCGCGGCGCCTCGTGCCGACGCGCTGCGTCGGACGGACTACGGCTGACGCGCGGCTCCCGGCCGGCGTCGCCGCTCGCCGGCCACGGCGGTGCGGGCCCGGGGCGCGCGGGACGGCCGAGGACCGGCCGGCGCACCGTCGGAAGGCCGCCACGGCGGACGGACCGCCACGGTGCGCCTGCGGTGCCCGGCCCTCCCGGGGCGCACCGCGCCGGTCGGGGGCCGCTTCGGCGAAGCGGGTTCCGCAGAGGGCGCGTTCCCGTCGCGTGGCCGGGCGGGCGCTGACGCGCCGACGGCGGCGCGCGACGCGCCAGGCGGCGCACGCGTGCGAACACAGGTCGCTTTTCGGTGTCTCCGGGCCAGGGCTTCGACCACCGCGCCGGGGGACGGGGCGCCCCGCTGGTCCGCCGTGGCCGGATCACGTGGGCGACGGGAGAACGTGTGCGAGGTCCGGAACGAAAGGTCGGCGGGTCAGAGTGATATCCCGCGAGTCCAGAATGCCACCCCCACAACACGTCAGAGGTTGTAGTGCTCCCGCGATACTCAGTCATATCCGAGCAAACTCTTCTGGAATACTCTTCCGAACCCGGAAGCTCCGTCGCAGAATCAGCTCTCTTATGGATGGAAGGAGAGCTCGGCAAAAGCATGGAGTTAGCCGCCGCGGCGTCGGAACCGGCCCCCGGGGAACACCCCGCCGGTGACACGCAGCTGGAGGCGCGCATCTGGTACGCGACGCTGCTGACACGCGTCCGGGGTCTGCGGCCGGCCGAACGGCTCCTCGCCGGTGAGGGATCCGGCGCCCACGGGCCGCACGGACCCGGGGCGCACGCGCTGCGGCTGCTGTGCGAGGCGGAGATCCATCTCGCCGGGGGCAAGCTCGCCGAGGCGACGGCGACGGCCGAGGCCGGTCTCCTGCTGGCGTGCCGGGCCGGGAACCGCGGCCTCGCCCCCCGCGGCCACGTGGTCATGGCCCTGTGCGCCGTACGCACCCTGGACCTGACGAACGGCCTGCAGTACGCCAACCGGCTCCGGGACGCGGCGCTGCTCGGGCGGGAGAACCTGATGCCGGGCCAGTGCGTCTGGGCCGCCGCCCAGGCCCTGGAGGCGCGCGACGGCATGGAGAGCGTCGCCCACCTGCTGAAGGGCATCGTCCACGACGGGATGCTCACGCGTGAGCTGCTGCTGTCCCAGCCTGCGGCGGCGCCGTGGCTGGTCCGGGCCGGGCAGCGCCTCGGCGACGCGGACCTCGCCGAGCGCGCCCTCGCCACGATGAGCCGGCTCGCCCTGACGAACCCCGGTTTCCGCAGCGTCCAGGCGGCGGCCGAGCACGCCGCCGGACTGCACGAGCGGGACGCGGACGCCCTGGAGGCCGCGGCGGAGCGGCACCTGGACCCGTGGGCCCGCGCGTCGGCCCTGGAGGACGCGAGCCGGGTGCGGTCCGCGCGGCTGCCGGAACGCGACCGCGCGGTCGGCCTGCTGAGGCGCGCGGCCGACGCCTACCTGGGCGCCGGGGCCTCCAGGGACCTCGCGCGGGTCCAGAGCCGGCTCCGTGAACTCGACGACCACGGCGGCCGGCCGGCCCGCAGCCGGACCCAGGTCAGCCGGCTCACCGACACCGAGTTCGCGGTGGCCGAGCTGGTCAGTCAGGGGCTGACCAACGGCAGGGTCGGCAGCCAGCTCTACATCTCCCCCCACACGGTGGCGTTCCACCTGAAGAAGATCTTCCGCAAGCTCGACGTGACTTCCCGGGTGGAACTGGCCCGCTCCTGGAACCGCATCCTGGTGGAGGAACGCGACGGCCGGCGGCCCGGCGAGCCCGGCCCCGAGCCCGAGCCCGACTTCCTGGTCCGCCCCTCCCTGGCCGGGCAGGCCGGGTAGCCGTCGGCGCGGGGCCGATGACGCGGGGTCGGCGGCGCGGGTGACGGCTGCTCACCGCCCCCGCCCTACCAACCTGAGGGATGCCGCCGCGGCACCCCGCACGCATAGCCTCTGCAAAGGAAGCACCGCTCCTCACCGTGTTGTGCCGTCCCGCCGGCGAGCGCCGGCCGGACGGAACCGGGCGGGTTGCCGGAACAGCCATACCGATTGGCCAGGAGTCACCTCATGACCCATCTTCTGCACATCGACGCGAGCATCCGTGCCGGTGAATCCGTGACGCGGCAGCTCACGGGCGAGTTCGTCACCCAGTGGCGGCAGAACCACCCCGACGCCGGTTACACCTACCGCGACCTCGGCGCCGAACCGGTCCCGCACATCACGCACGCGGTGCGGGAGTGGCTCTTCGACCCGAGCGGCGACCTGCACGGCGTCACCCCCGAGGAGCAGGCGCTCAGCGAGGCGGTCATCGCCGAGGTCCGCGAGGCGACCACGATCGTGCTCGGCATCCCGATGTACAACTACACGATCCCGTCGTCCGTCAAGGCGTGGATCGACCGGCTGGTCATCCCGGCGCACATGCTGCCCCCCGGCGCCGAGTCCGGCATGCTGAGCGGCAAGGACGTCATCGTCGTCACCGCGCGCGGCGGCTCCTACGCCCCCGGCACCCCGCGCGACGGCTGGGACCACCAGGAGCCCTACCTGAAGGCCGTGCTCAGCTCCATCGGCCTCGCCGGCAACCTCAAGTTCGTGCACGCCGAACTCACGTTCGCGGCGATCGTGCCCGCCATGGCGCAGCTGAAGCCGCTCGGCGAGAAGTCCCTCGCCGACGCCCGGGAGACCCTGCGCAAGCTGGCCGTCTGACCTCCGGCACCACCATCGCGGGCGGGCGCATCCGAGGCGCGGGGGTGCGGATTTCCGCGGACAGACACGTTCTTACACACTGTGGGGAAGGTGCTCCATGAGCGAGATGCTGTCCTTCGAAGAAGTCTGGTCACGCACCCACCACTTCGACCCTCCCGCGATCTTCGACAAACTGCGGGAGGAACGCCCGCTCGCGAGAATGGCCTACCCGGACGGTCACATCGGCTGGTTCGCCACCAGCCACCGGATCGTCCGGGAGGTCCTCAGCGACCCGCGGTTCAGCCACAGCCTGGAGATCGGGCACTTCCCCACCACCAAGTACGGCGCTCCCGTACCGCAGTTCCCCGCGATGCCCGGCATGTTCATCCACATGGACCCGCCGGACCACACCCGCTTGCGCCGCCTGTTGGCGCGGGAGTTCACCGTCCGGCGGATCGCCGGACTCGCCCCGCTCGTCGAGTCGGTGGCCGCCGAGCAGATCGAGGAGATGCGCGCGCACGGCTCGCCCGCCGACCTGCTCACCACCTTCGCCAAGCCGCTCGTCCTGCGCGTGCTGTCCGACCTGGTCGGCCTGCCGTACGAGGAGCGCGAGCGGTACGCCGACGCCCCCGCCATCAGCCACGACCCGGACGGGGACGCCGAGGAGTCGATGGCGGTCTACCAGGAGGTCGGCGCGCTCATCGGCGAGTGCGTCGAGCGCAGGCGCAAGCAGCCCGGTGACGACATCATCAGCCGGCTCCTGGCCACGGGCGAGGTCACGGACGAGGAACTCGGCAACATCGTCGCCCTGTTGCTCTTCGCGGGCTACGAGACCACCGAGAGCGCTCTGAGCGTCGGCGTCATGGCCCTGCTGCACCACCCCGAGCAGCTCGCCGCCCTGCGCGCCGACCTGACCCGGATCGATCCGGCGGTGGAGGAGATCCTCCGCTACGTCACCGTCAACCAGTACGAGATCTTCCGTACCGCGCTGGAGGACGTCGAGCTGGACGGCCAGTTGGTGAAGAAGGGGGAGACCGTCACGGTGTCCCTGCCGGCCGCCAACCGCGACCCCGCGAAGTACGGCTGCCCCGCCGAGCTGGACCTCGGCCGGGACACCGCCGGCCACCTGGCGTTCGGCCACGGCATCCACCAGTGCGTCGGCCAGAACCTGGCCCGCCTCGAACTCCGCACCGGCCTGCGCGCGCTGCTGCGGGCCTTCCCCGACCTGCGGGCGGCCACGCCGGCCGAAGAGGTCCCGCTGCGCACCCGCGGATCCGTCTTCTGCCTGAAGAGCCTCCCGGTCTCCTGGTGATCCTCCCGGTCCCTTGGTGATCCTCCCGGTACCCTGGTGATCCTTCCGGTCCTCCGATGTTCCTCCCGGTCCTCTGAAGAGCCTCCGGGTCCTCCGATGTTCCTCCCGGTCTCCCGGTGAGCCTTTGGGCGACCGCCCGTTCCTGACCCTGCCGGCGTTCCGGCAGCATGTCCGCCCCCCTCCGACCACGTACGGCGGTACGGCGGCCCTGTGCGCGACCTCGCGCCGGGCCGGTCGCGACCGCCCGCTCCGGCTGCCCCGGTCCGGCCTTCCCGGCCGTCCGGGGCGACGGGAACGGCCCGCCGCCCGCCCGCGCGGCGGACCCGGCCGCTCCCGGCCCTTCCGGGCGCCTGACCGCGACGCACCACCGCGGCACAGGGACGTCTGCTCCCGTCGTTCCGGACGACGGCCGGCTGTCCACCGTCGTACAGCCGTCCGCGCCGCGTCCGGAGACCACCCCGACCCGCTGCTCCCGGTACCCGCTGCCGTCCTGTGGAAGGAGTCCGAGGCGTGCGTCCCGACCTGGTCACACCGCTCGCGGTCACGCTGCACGAGCACGCCCGCCGCATTCCAAAGAAGGCCGCCTTCGCCGACGACCGGCGCGCGGTCAGCTACGCGGAGCTGGAGGCGCGCACCCGGCGGCTCGCCGGACACCTCGTCCGCCTCGGGCTGCGCCGCGGCGAGCGGGTGGCGCTCTGCCTCGGCAACTCGGTCGCGATGGTGGAGGGGTACCTCGCGGTCGTGCGCGCCGGCGGTGTCGGCGTGCCGGTGAACCCGCGGTCCGCGCCCGCCGAACTGGAGTACCTCCTCGCCGACAGCGGCGCGAGGTTCGTCCTCGCCGCGGCCGGCGGTGCGGGAACGTTCCTGGAGGTGGTGACGGCCACCGCCCCGGACACGACCGTCCTGGTGGCCGGCGCCGCCGACGTGCCACCGGGCGCCCACGCCTACGACGAGCTCGCGGTCACCGACCCCGGCACGCCCGCCCCCGACGACCTCGGTCTGGACGAGGTGGCCTGGATGTTCTACACGTCCGGCACCACCGGGCGGCCCAAGGGCGTGCTGTCCACCCAGCGCAACTGCCTCTGGTCGGTCGCCGCCAGCTACGTACCCGTCCCGGACCTGCGCCCGGACGACCGGGTGCTGTGGCCGCTGCCGCTCTTCCACAGCCTGTCCCACATCGCCTGCGTGCTGTCCGTGACCGCCGTCGGGGCCACCGCCCGCATCACGGACGGGGCCTCCGCCGACGACGTCCTCGACCTGTCGCGCACGGAACGGGCCACCTTCCTCGCCGGTGTCCCCACCACCTACCACCACCTCGTCAGCACCGCCCGCCGTACCGGCCTGTCCCTGCCCCACCTGCGGATCGGACTCGTCGGCGGCGCCGTCACCGGCTCCGAGCTGCGCCGCTCCTTCGAGGAGACCTTCGGCGTCCCGCTGGTCGACGCCTACGGCTCCACCGAGACCTGCGGCGCGATCACCATGAACCCGCCCGACGGCGCCCGTGTCGAGGGCTCCTGCGGACTGCCGGTACCGGGCGTCGACGTCCGCGTCGTCGACCCCGACAGCGGACTGGACGTGCCCACCGGACAGGAGGGCGAGGTCTGGGTCAGCGGACCCAACGTCATGGTCGGCTACCACAACAGCCCCGAGGCGACCCGGGCCGCGCTGCGCGACGGCTGGTTCCGCACCGGCGACCTGGCCCGCCGGGACGCGGCCGGCTACTTCACCGTCTGCGGCCGGCTGAAGGACCTGATCATCCGGGGCGGCGAGAACATCCACCCCGACGAGGTCGAAGCGGTACTGCGCACCGCCCCGGGGGTCGCCGACGCCGGCGTCGCCGGGGTCCCGCACGACACCCTCGGCGAGGTGCCGGTGGCCTGGCTGGTCCCCGGCCCCGACGGCCTCGACATCCCCGCCCTGCTCGACCACTGCCGCGCCCGGCTCTCCGCCTACAAGATCCCCGAGCGGATCCACGAGGTGGCCGACGTCCCGCGCACCGCCTCCGGGAAGATCGTCCGCCGGCTCCTCGCCGATCAGCCGTACTGGCCCCGCCACACGGCCGACGGCCACCACGACGCGCTGCTGCGGTCCGCGTGGCTGCCCGCACCGGCCGGCAACGGCGCCGACGCGCACCCGGCCGCGTGCGCCGTGGTCGGCGAGGACACCATAGGGCTCGTCGCCGCGCTGCGGGCGGCGGGGGTGCGTGCGCAGCCGCATGCCGATCTGGCGTCGGTGGCGGGTGCGGCGACGGGTACGGGTACGGGTACGGACACTGGTGCGGCGGCCGGGGAGGTTCCGGCGGCGGAGGCGGCCTCGGAGGCCGAGGCGGCGGCGGAGGTGGCCTCGGCCGCGGTCCCGGTTCCCGGCCCGACCTTCCTCCTGCCGCCGTCCGCCTCCGCCGACCCCCTCACCCAGGCCCGCCGCCTCACCGAACAGGTGACCGGAGCGGACGTCCCCGGACCCCTGGTGGTCCTCACCCGGGCGGCCACCCCCGCCGGCGACACCGCGCCCGGCCCCGTCGGCGCCGCGCTGTGGGCCGCCGTACGGTCGCTCCAGGCGGCCGGGCACCGGGAGCTGACCGTCGTGGACCTCGACACGACCGGCCCGGACGCGGCGGCGCTGCTCACCGCCGTCACCTCCGGCGAACCCCAGGCCGCCGTCCGGGACGGCGAGGTACTGGTTCCCCGGCTGCTGCCCACCCCCGTGGACGGCCGACCCCGTCCCGCTGCCCCCGCCGGAGCCGTCGTCGTCACCGGCACGGACACGCCCGCCGGCGCGGCGCTCGCCCACCACCTCGCCACCGTGCACCAGGCCCCGCACCTGCTGCTGGTCCACGCGCCCGGCACGACCGACCGCACCGACCCGGACGCCTGGCCCGCCGGCACCACCGTCCGCACCCTCACCACCGACGCGTCCGGCCTGCCCGCCGCCCTGGCCGGCACCCCGGTCGGCCTGGCGGCGCACACCGCCGACGACCCCGCCCTGGCCCGCACGCTCGACGGACTCCTCGACGAGACCCAGTGGCTGATCACCGTCACCGACCACTCCGCGACCCTGGGCGCTCCCGGCGACCCGGACCGGGCGGTGCGAGGCGCGCTCACCGAGGCGGTCACCCGCGCCCGCCGGCCGCGCGGCCCGGCCGCCCACCTCGTCTGGGCCGCTGACGGCGGAACGGCCCGGCCCGCCGACCTGCTCGCCGGATTCGACGCGCTCCTCGCCGGCCACCACCCGGCCCTCTTCGCCCCGCGCCCGGCCCCGCCCGACCCGTCCCGGCCGGTGCCCGCGCTCCTCCGTGCCCTGACCGAGCCGCCGACCCGGCGGGCACGCCCCGACACGGCCGTCACCGCGGCCCTGCGCGCCCGCCTCACCGACCTGGACGAGCGGGCCCAACTGGCGCTCCTCGAAAGGCTGGTGCGCGAACAGGCCGCCGCCGTCCTGCACGGCCCCGACGCGGCACCCCTCCCGGCCGGCCGTTCCTTCCGCGACCTCGGCCTGAGTTCGGTCGCCGTCGTCGCCCTGCGCGACCGGCTGACCGAGCACACCGGCCTGCGCCTGCCCACCACCGTGACCTTCGACCACCCGACCCCGCGGGAGCTGGCGGCCCACCTGCGCACCGCCGTCCTCGGCCTGGACGACACCCCGGCGCGTCCCGAGCGGCCGGCCGCGGACACGGACCCCCAGGAGCCCCTCGCCATCGTCGGCATGGCCTGCCGGCTGCCCGGCGGCGTCGACACCCCCGAAGAACTGTGGCGGTTGCTTGCCGCGGACCGGGACGCCGTCTCGGACTTCCCGACCGACCGGGGCTGGGACCTCGACGGCCTGTTCGACCAGGACCCGGAGAAGACCGGCACGTCCTACGTCGACCAGGGCGGCTTCCTGCCGGACGCCGGCCAGTTCGACGCGGACCTCTTCGGCATCTCACCGCGCGAGGCCCTCGCCATGGACCCGCAGCAGCGCCTGCTCCTCGAAACATCCTGGGAGGCGCTGGAACGGGCGGGCATCGACCCGCACACGCTGAAGGGCACGGACGTCGGCGTGTTCGCCGGGGTCATGGGCCAGGGCTACGGCTCCGGGGGCGGACTCCCCGCGGAACTCGAGGGTTTCGTGACCACCGGGACCGCGTCCAGTGTCGCCTCCGGCCGGATCGCCTACGTCCTCGGCCTCGAGGGCCCCGCGGTGAGCGTGGACACGGCCTGCTCGTCCTCCCTGGTCGCCATCCACCTGGCCGCCCAGGCCCTGCGGGGCGGCGAGTGCTCGATGGCCCTGGCGGGCGGCGCGACCGTCATGGCGACCCCGGGCACCTTCGTCGAGTTCTCCCGCCAGCGGGCGCTCGCCCCCGACGGCCGCTGCAAGTCGTACGCGGAAGCCGCCGACGGCACCGGCTGGGCCGAGGGCGCCGGGATTCTCGTCCTCGAACGGCTCTCGGAGGCCCGCCGCAAGGGCCACCGCGTCCTCGCCGTGCTGCGCGGCAGCGCGATCAACCAGGACGGCGCCTCCAACGGCCTCACCGCCCCGAGCGGCCCCGCCCAGCAGCGGGTGATCCGCCGGGCGCTGGCCGACTCCGGGCTGACCACGGCCGACGTGGACGCGGTGGAGGGGCATGGCACGGGCACGGTTCTGGGTGATCCGATCGAGGCGCAGGCGCTGCTGGCCACGTACGGCCAGGACCGTGAGCGGCCGTTGTGGCTGGGGTCGTTGAAGTCGAACATCGGTCATACGCAGGCCGCGGCCGGTGTCGCCGGTGTGATCAAGATGGTGCAGGCGATGCGGCACGGTGTGCTGCCGGCCACGCTCCACGTCGACCAGCCGTCCACCGAGGTCGACTGGTCGGCGGGGGCGGTGGAACTGCTCACGGAGGCCCGTGAGTGGCCGGAGACCGGCCGTCCGCGCCGGGCCGGTGTCTCTTCCTTCGGCGTCAGCGGTACGAACGCGCACGTGATCCTGGAGCAGGGGCCCGACCCCGAGCCGGCCGGCCGGCCGGCGGTCCCCGACGGGGACGTACCGCTGGTGGTGTCGGCCGCGTCGGTGGGGGCGTTGGCGGGGCAGGCGGAGCGGTTGGCGGCGTTCGTCACCGACACCGATGCACCGCTCGCGGAGGTGGCGGGTGCGCTTGTCTCCCGGCGGGCTGTGCTGTCGGAGCGGGCGGTGGTGGTGGCCGGTTCGCGTGAGGAGGCGGTGGCGGGGCTCGGGACGCTGGCCCGGGGCGAGTCGACGGCCGGTCTGGTGGCCGGGGGTGGTCAGTCCGATGGGCGGACGGTGCTGGTCTTTCCTGGTCAGGGTTCGCAGTGGACCGGTATGGGCCGTGAACTGCTGGAGTCCTCTCCGGTGTTCGCGGAGCGGATCGAGGAGTGTGCCCGGGCTCTGGAGCCCTGGACGGACTGGGACCTGAAGGCGGTCCTGCGC
>NZ_JBUDHV010000052.1:0-40545 GCF_054956795.1 Streptomyces sp. SYSU D01066-1
ACGGGTCCCCCGCGTCGGCCCGGGACGGCCCCGAGTGCGGCCCGCCCACGTGCTGGGCGACAAGGGCTACAGTTCCCGGGCCATCCGCACCTGGCTGCGGCGGCGCGGCATCGGCCACACCATCCCCGAGCGGGCCGACCAGGTCCGCAACCGACTCCGACGCGGCAGCCGCGGCGGACGACCGCCGGCCTTCGACAAGCAGCTCTACAAGCAGCGCAACGTGGTCGAACGCTGCTTCAACCGACTCAAGCAATGGCGCGGCATCGCAACCCGCTACGACAAGACCGCCGAGTCCTACCAGGCAGCCGTCACCCTCGCATCACTCCTGATGTGGGCGTGACATTTGAAGACGCCCCCTAGGGCCTGTATCGGGTCGTGATCACTGAGTGGCTCGGGTGAGGTCCTTGATCCAGATCATGGAGGCGCGGAGGTGGAGTCCGGCGAGGTGGCTCTCAGGGGTTTTGTCATAGCGGGTGGCGATCCCGCGCCATGCCTTGAGCTTGTTGATCAGGCGCTCGACGGTGTTGCGTTCTTTGTAGAGCTCGGCGTCGTGAGTGACGGGCCGGCCTCCGTGCCGGCCCTTCCTCTTCCGGTTGGCCGCCTGGTCCTTCTTCTCCGGGATGACCGCCTTGATACGGCGTTTACGCAGATGGGCACGGTTGCCGCGAGAGGAGTAAGCCTTGTCCCCGGCGACCGCGTCCGGCCGGGTGCGAGGACGCCCGACGAGCCCACGGACACGCACTTTGGCGAGCACGGGGATGAACTGGGGGCTGTCCGCAGCCTGGCCGGCGGTCAGGAGCAGGGCCAAGGGCCGGCAGCGGCGGCGGAGGAGCCGGGGTGGTGCCGGCCGGCGCTGGAGCGCCCGGCGCCGATGCCGAGTCCGGCCGGGGGCTGGCGGTGGTCGAGGGGCTCGCGGCCCGCGTCACCGCGCGGAGGGAGGGTAACGGCAAGTCCGTCCGGGCCGAGCTGACGGGCCCGGACCTCTCACCCCTGCCCCCCGCGGGGTGAGGGCAACGTTCCCCACCGGTCACCCACAGCCACAGCGCCGAAACGCGGCCTCCCTACCTTCGGAAATCCGAAGCCCGGAGGAGCGTGGAGGCGTCATGGCAGCAGGAGGCCGCTGGATCGAGCACTGGGATCCCGAGGACGAGTCGTTCTGGCAGCGGACCGGAGCGAGGATCGCCAACCGGAACCTGTTCTTCTCCGTGCTCTCCGAGCACATCGGGTTCTCGGTGTGGACCCTGTGGTCCGTGCTCGTGCTCTTCATGGGGCCGGAGTACGGGCTCACCCCCGCCGACAAGTTCCTGCTCACGTCCGTGGTGACGCTGGTCGGCGCCGTCGTCCGGGTCCCCTACACCTTCGCCGTCGCCGTCTTCGGCGGGCGGAACTGGACGGTCGTCTCCGCCGGTCTGCTGCTGGTGCCGACCGTGGCCGCGTTCGTCGTCATGGAGCCGGGGACGTCCTTCTCGACCTTCCTCCTCGTCGGCCTGCTGGCCGGCATCGGCGGCGGCAACTTCGCCTCCTCCATGACCAACATCAACGCCTTCTTCCCGCTCCGGAAGAAGGGCTGGGCGCTCGGCATGAACGCCGGCGGCGGCAACATCGGGGTGCCGGTCATCCAGCTGACCGCGCTCGCCATCATCGGGGCGAGCGGGGGGCCGCGGGTGCTGCTCGGGATCTACATCCCGCTGATCGTCGTCGCCGCCGTGCTGTCCGCGCTGTTCATGGACAACATCGCGTCCGTGAAGAACGACACCGGCGCCGCCAAGGACGCCGCCCGCGACCGGCACACCTGGATCATGTCCTTCCTGTACGTGGGGACGTTCGGGTCGTTCATCGGGTACTCGTTCGCCTTCGGGCAGGTGCTGCAGAGCGGGTTCGGGCGGACGCCGCTCCAGGCCGCCTACCTGACCTTCATCGGTCCGCTGCTCGGTTCGCTGATCCGGCCGGTCGGCGGGAAGCTCGCCGACAAGTACGGCGGCGCGAGGATCACGCTGTGGAACTACGTCGCCATGGGCGCCGCCACCGCCGTGCTCATCGTCGCCAGCATGCGGGACTCGCTGGGGCTGTTCGTCACCGCGTTCGTCGTGCTCTTCGTGCTCAGCGGGCTCGGCAACGGGTCCACCTTCAAGATGATCCCCGGCATCTTCCAGGCGAAGGCCGAGGCCAAGGGGCTGACGGGGGAGGCGGCGGCCTCCTACGGGCGGCGGCTGTCCGGGGCCTCCATGGGGCTGATCGGCGCCGTGGGCGCCCTCGGCGGCGTCGGGATCAACCTCGCCTTCCGGCAGTCCTTCCTCTCCTACGGCTCCGGCACCGGCGCCTTCGTCGCCTTCCTCGCCTTCTACGCCGCCTGCTTCGCCCTCACCTGGTCGGTATACCTTCGCCGTACGACGGCCGGCGCCCCGGACGCCGCCGCCCGCACGGAGGAGAACGCGCAGCTCAGCTACTCCAACGTGTGACGTAACACCGGTGACATACAGCCGAACCGAGCCTGTCACGAGCCGTTGGCAGGCTCGGTCGGCACGATGGGCGCAAGTGATCCGAGCGGGACGAGGCCATGGACGACGTACAGCAGCGAACCGACGACCACGGACCCCTGGCCGGCTTCACCGTCGGCGTGACCGCCGCCCGCCGGGCCGACGAGCTGGGCGCCCTGCTCACCCGGCGCGGCGCCGCCGTGCTGCACGCCCCGGCCCTCAGGATCGTGCCGCTCGCCGACGACGGTGAGCTGCTCGCGGCCACCAAGGAGCTCATCGACCAGGCACCCGACGTCGTCATCGCCACCACCGCCATCGGGTTCCGGGGCTGGATCGAGGCCGCCGAGGGGTGGGGGCTCGGCGAGGCCCTGCTGGGGCGGCTGCGCACGGTGGAGCTGCTGGCGCGCGGCCCCAAGGTCAAGGGCGCGGTACGGGCCGCCGGGCTGACCGAGGAGTGGTCGCCGTCGTCCGAGTCCATGGCGGAGGTGCTGGACCGGTTGCTGGAGGAGGGCGTCGACGGGCGGCGGGTCGCCGTCCAGCTGCACGGGGAGCCGCTGCCGGGATTCGTGGAGTCGCTGCGGGCGGGCGGCGCGGAAGTGGTCGGGGTGCCCGTGTACCGGTGGATGCCGCCGGAGGACATCGGGCCCGTCGACCGGCTGCTGGACGCCGCCGTCTCCCGCGGGCTGGACGCCGTCACCTTCACCAGCGCGCCCGCCGCCGCCTCCCTGCTCTCCCGCGCCGACGAACGCGGCCTGCTGCCCGAACTGCTCACCGCCTTCGGCCACGACGTGCTGCCGGCCTGCGTCGGCCCGGTCACCGCGCTGCCCCTCCAGTCCCGCGGCATCGACACCGTCCAGCCGGAGCGGTTCCGGCTCGGGCCCCTGGTGCAGCTGCTGTGCCGGGAACTGCCCGGCCGGGCGCGGTCATTGCCGGTCGCCGGGCACCGGGTGGAGATCCGCGGGCACGCCGTACTGGTGGACGGCGAGCTGAAACCCGTACCGCCCGCCGGGATGTCCCTGCTGCGGACGCTCTCCCGCCGCCCCGGCTGGGTGGTGCCCCGCGCCGAACTGCTGCGCGCCCTGCCCGGCGCCGGACGCGACGAGCACGCCGTGGAGACGGCGATGGCCCGGCTGCGCACCGCCCTGGGCGCCCCGAAGCTGATCCAGACCGTCGTCAAGCGCGGCTACCGGCTCGCCCTGGACCCGTCGGCGGAGACCAAGTACGGGGACGAGTAGCCACCCCGGGCGGTACGGGGGGTTCCGGCCGTCCGGGCGGGCGGGCACTGTGGGAGGACGGTTCCCCAGTCCCAGAGCCCGGGCGGTGACAGGAACATGGCACGCTTCGACACCGGACGACCCTGCCTGGACCTCCTCGCCACCGCCCATCCCGGCGAACGCCTCGACTCCGTCGACACCCTGCGCGCCTGGATCACCGGCTCCGGACTGGTCCCGCCGGGCACCCTCCTCGACCACGCCGACCACGCCTGGCTCACCGGCTTCCGCGACCTGCGCGCCCACACCGCGCGCCTGGTGCGCGACCGCCTCACCCCCGGCGCGCACCCGCACGCCCGCGCGCTCGCCCGTGTCAACGACCTCGCCCGCGCCGCGCCCCCGGCCCCCCGCGCGCTGCCCACCGAGGGCGGCGACCTCGTACGGGTGCTGACCGGGCCGCCCGAGTGCGCGGCGCTGCTCGGCGCCCTCGCCCGGGACGCCGTGGACCTGCTCACCGACCCCGCGGCCCGCGCGCGCCTGCGCCAGTGCGAGGGCGACAACTGCCCGGTCGTCTACCTGGACACGTCCCGGGGCCGCCGCAGGCGTTGGTGCTCCAGCGAGATCTGCGGCAACCGCGAACGCGTCGCCCGCCACCGACGCCGGGCCGCCGCACCGGCCCGTGCGTGACGGCCGGTTCGTGTGTGGCAACTGGTCCGTGTGTGGCGACCGGTCCGTGTGTGGCAACCGGCCTGTGCGTGACGGCCGGCCTGTGCGTGACGGCCGGCCCGTGCCTGACGGCCGGCCCGTGCCTGACGGCCGGCCCAAGTGCCGGTACGGCGCCCCCGCGGCGGTGGCCGCGGGACCAGTGCGCCCCCGCGCCCCCGAGGGCGCTCAGGCGCCGCCCGCCGGCGCCTGCGGCGCCTGCGGCAGCGGGCGCAGCCTGCGCACCAGCAGGCCCAGCAGGACCGCGTTGAACAGCCCGGACAGGGCCACGCCGGCCGAGAAGGCCAGGGTCCCGAACCAGTCGGGTCCGGCCGGGACCGCCAGCAGGGCGACGAAGCCGAGCGGAGCTGTGGCCAGCGTCGGCCAGATGCCCGCGAACCCGGGGTCCGGCGACAGGTACACGGCGTACAGGAAGAAGCCCAGCGAGGCCGCCACGAGGGCGAGGTAGCCGCGGGCGGGCCAGTTGTCCACGGCGGGGGCCAGCAGGGCGCGCAGCCGGTGCGCGCGTCCGCCGGACCAGGGCGCCGTCTGCGTCCGGGGCGCCGGCGCGGCGGGCGTCCGCTCCTCGACCAGGGCCCCCAGCACCGCGGCGTTGACGAGGGCGCACAGCACCAGCCACAGCAGCCAGAGCCCGACGGCCGGCGTCAGGGCCGCCCCCTGTGCCGCGCTGCCCGGCCCGAAGGGCAGGAACACCCCCGCGAACGACAGCGGCGCCGTGAGCAGCATGGGGTCCACGGGGAGGGGCAGGTCCGGGAACAGGAGCACGAGCAGTACGGAGACGGCGACGAGGGCCAGATAGCCCCGGGCGGGCCAGTTGCCCGCGGCGAGCGAGGCGAACCGGCGCAGGCGTGGCTTCGGCATCATCAAGTTCCCTTGTTCACACGGTGGTTGAGGTGCCCCCACTCTGGCCGCGAACGCCCGTCCGGGCATGAGTACCCGTACTCAGCACCGGAACGGCGCGCAAATCTGTCGGCTCCCTTTGAACACCTCACCCTCCCCGTCCGTACCGGATGGGCGAGCGACCGACTCGGGGGAACCCCCGGACACCGGAGGTGGGCGTGCGCAAGGATCCCGTCGTGGCCAAGGAACGCGGTACGAGGGCCCGACACCGGATGTCCGCCAGGTCCTCCCCGGAGCCCGACGAGGACCTGATGCGGGCGCTGTACCGGGAACACGCCGGACCCCTGCTGGCGTACGTGCTGCGGCTGGTCGCGGGGGACCGGCAGCGCGCCGAGGACGTCGTGCAGGAGACGCTCATCCGGGCCTGGAAGAACGCCGGTTCGCTCAACCGGGCGACCGGATCGGTACGCCCCTGGCTGGTGACGGTCGCCCGGCGCATCGTCATCGACAACCACCGCAGCCGGCAGGCCCGGCCGCAGGAGGTCGATCCGTCGCCGCTGGAGGTCATCCCCGCGGAGGACGAGATCGACAAGGCGCTGTGGCTGATGACGCTGTCGGACGCGCTCGACGACCTGACCCCGGCCCACCGGGAAGTGCTGGTCGAGACGTACTTCAAGGGGCGTACCGTCAATGAGGCGGCCGAGACGCTGGGCATACCCAGCGGCACGGTCCGCTCCCGGGTGTTCTACGCCCTGCGGTCGATGAAGCTGGCACTGGAGGAGCGGGGGGTGACGGCGTGACGAACGGTGTGCACGGGGGATTCGGCGCGGGAGGTTCGGGTATGGCTGGCCCCATGCGGGAGTCCGGGGTGCCCAGCGAGCACGAGACCGTCGGCGCCTACGCCCTCGGCATCCTCGACGAGGCCGAGGCCGCCGCCTTCGAACGGCACCTGGCCGGCTGCGAGTGGTGCGCCCAGCAGCTCGACGAACTGGCCGGCCTGGAGCCGATGATGGCCGCGCTCGCCGGTCTGCCGGGCGGCGCGGCGGGCGGCGCGGGCACGCCCGCGCTCGGCGAGTCCCTGTCCGCCCGGCCCGCGCCGCGGCTGGCGGAGAAACTCGTCGACGAGGTCGCCGAGCGGCGCGCGCGCAAGAAGCGCCGCAACCTCTACCTGGTGGGCACCGCCGCCGCGCTGATCGTCGGCGGCCCGTTCGCCGCCGTGGCGACCACCAGCGGGGACGGCGGCGGCCGCGGCAGCGAGGCCCGGCCGAGCGCCGGACCCGCCCAGGAGGCCTTCGGCGACATGACCGACCGGGTCAGCGCCACCGACCCCGCCACCCAGGTCAGCGCCACCGTGGCGGTGGAGGAGAAGGCGTGGGGGACGCACGCGGTCCTGGAGCTGAAGAACGTCAAGGGACCGGAGAAGTGCGCCCTGATCGCCGTGGGGAAGAACGGCGAGCGCGAGACGGTCACCTCGTGGTCCGTCCCGGAGTGGGGGTACGGCATCCCGGACGCCACCACCGCCAAGGCCAAACAGCCGCTCTACGTGCACGGCGGCGCGGCCTTCCAGCCGAACCAGATCGACCACTTCGAGGTCATGACCTTCGGCGGCGAGCGCCTGGTCGAGGTCGACGCGTAGCCTCACCGGCCCCCTTCGCGTACGGTTGACGGCTGCCCAGCACGTCAGAAGGGGGCCCGGTGGCCGCACAGGCGCAACAGGATTCGGCCGTCGACTCGGACAGGGACGCCGTACGAGACGATCCGGTACGGGACGACTCCGACTCCGTACGAGACCGAGAGATCAGCGGGGAGCAGGCGCACCTGGACCGGGTGTACCTCCGGCTGGAGGAGAAGATCCACGAGGCGGAGTTCCTCATGGACGACGCCGCCCGGCGCGGCCAGGTGGGCACGCCCGGCGCGCTGGCCGAGCGGGACGCCCAGGTCTTCCGGGCGGGCGTCCACCTCAACCGGCTGAACAACGAGTTCGAGGACTTCCTCTTCGGCCGGATCGACCTGCTGCGGGGCAAGGACGGCGAGAAGGGGCCGGACGGCGCGTACACGGCCGTGGAGCCCGCCGAGGGGGCGGTGCGGCCGGACGGCACCGCCGACATCGCCGAGACCCTGCACATCGGCCGGATCGGCGTCCTGGACGCGGAGTACGCCCCGCTGGTCATCGACTGGCGGGCGCCGGCCGCCGCGCCGTTCTACCGGTCCACCCCGGTCGCCCCGGGGCGGGTCGTGCGCCGGCGCGTCATCCGCTCCAAGGGGCGGCGCGTCCTCGGCGTCGAGGACGACCTGATGCGCCCCGAGATCACGGCGTACCTGGACGGCGACGAGCTGCCCGTGGTCGGCGACGGCGCCCTGATGGCCGCCCTCGGCCAGGCCCGCACCCACACCATGCGGGACATCGTCGCCTCCATCCAGGCCGAGCAGGACCTGGTCATCCGCGCCCCCGCCGCCTCCGTGACCTACGTCGAGGGCGGCCCCGGCACCGGCAAGACCGCCGTCGCCCTGCACCGGGCGGCGTACCTGCTCTACCAGGACCGGCGCCGGTACGCGGGCGGCATCCTCATCGTCTCCCCGACCCCGCTGCTCGTCGCGTACACCGAGGGCGTCCTGCCCTCCCTCGGCGAGGAGGGCCAGGTCGCCATCCGCGCCATCGGCTCCCTGGCCGACGACGCGTCCGGCGCCGGGGCCACGCTCCACGACTCCCCGGCCACCGCCCGCGCCAAGGGCTCGGTCCGGATGCTGAAGGTGCTGCGCCGGGCCGCGCGCGGAGCCCTGGAGCCGGACGGTTCACCGGCCCGGCTGCGGGTCGTCGCCTTCGGGCGCCGGCTCGAACTGGAGGCCGAGGAGCTGGCGGAGATCCGGCGCACCGCGCTCGGCGGCACCGCCCCCGTCAACCTGCTGCGCCCCCGCGCCCGCAGGCTGCTCCTGGACGCCCTGTGGGCCAAGTCCGGCGCCGCCGGCCGGCACACCGACCCGGAACTCGCCGCCGAGCTGCGCTCCTCCTTCGACGAGGACGTGACCGGCGAGGACCCGTTCATCGCCTTCCTCGACGCCTGGTGGCCGGAGCTGACACCGCGCTCGGTGCTGGCCGCCATGGCCGACGAGAAGCGGCTGGGCCGCTGGGCGCGGCGGGTGCTCACCCCCGGCGAGGTGCGCAAGGTGGCCCGTTCGCTGCGGCGCGAGGGGTACTCGGTGCACGACGTCGCCCTGCTCGACGAGCTCCAGGCGATCCTGGGCGCCCCGGCCCGCCCGCGCACGCGCCGCGAGCTGGACCCGCTGGACCAGCTCACCGGCCTGGAGGAGCTGATGCCGCGGCGCGAGGAGACCCGGCGGGAGCGGGCCGAGCGGCTGGCCGAGGAGCGCGCCGAGTACGCCCACGTCATCGTCGACGAGGCGCAGGACCTCACGCCGATGCAGTGGCGCATGGTCGGCCGCCGCGGCCGGCACGCCACCTGGACGGTGGTGGGCGACCCGGCCCAGTCCTCCTGGTCCGACCCGGACGAGGCGGCGGCGGCCCGCGACGAGGCCCTGGGCAGCAGACCCCGCCGCCGCTTCGAGCTGACCGTCAACTACCGCAACCCCGCCGAGATCGCCGAACTGGCGGCCAAGGTGCTGGCCCTGGCCATGCCCGGCTCCGCCTCCCCGCGGGCGGTCCGCTCCACCGGCGTCGCCCCCCGCTTCGCCGTCGTCCGCGGCTCCCTGCCCGACACCGTCCGCGAGGAGGCCGCGCGGCTCCTGGCGGAGGTCGACGGCACGGTCGGCGTCGTCGTCGCCATGAACCGCCGCGAGGAGGCCCGGCGCTGGCTGGCGGGGCTCGGCGTGGGGGTCCCCCCGGGCGAGCGAAGTCGAGACTGGGGGAGGGTCGTGGCGCTCGGCAGCCTGGAGGCCAAGGGCCTGGAGTACGACGCCACGGTGGTCGTCTCCCCGGCCGAGATCGCCGACGAGTCCCCGGCCGGGCTGCGCGTCCTCTACGTCGCCCTGACCCGGGCCACCCAGCGGCTCACGGTCGTCTCCGGGGAGCGGGACGAACCGGACGCGGCGGGCGTGCCGGACCTGCTGCGCGACTGAGACGGGAGGAGGCCCGCACCGGATGCCGGTGCGGGCCTCGCCCGTGCGCTTGAGTGACACCGACCCGCCATGCTCGCCTCGCGGCAAGTGGTCGCTCGTAGCGACGAAGGTTGGGCCCGGGGGCTTGGATCGGGCCGGTGCCACATCCAAGGTAACAAACGATCCCCGCGGGGTGATTCCCGTCCCCGGCATCTCTTCTCACGATCGATGAGTTCTCGTATCGTGGAAAAGGTTTTCCTGGAATGGGGGCGGCTACCGCGTACTCAGGGGTAGGTGCGACCATCGGACGGCACAACCAAGCGACACCAAGCGACACGGTAAAAAGCAGAGGAAGTCGGCCATGGCTACGGCGCCCAGCGTCTCCTACTCGATGACCATCAGGCTGGAGGTGCCCGCGAGCGGAACCGCCGTCTCGCAGCTCACCACAGCCGTGGAGTCCTCCGGAGGCTCGGTGACCGGCCTCGACGTCACGGCGTCCGGCCACGACAAGCTCCGCATCGACGTCACCATCGCGGCCGGCTCCACCTCGCACGCCGACGAGATCGTGCAGGAACTGCGCGGCATCGAGGGCGTCACCCTGGGCAAGGTCTCCGACCGTACGTTCCTGATGCACCTCGGCGGCAAGATCGAGATGGCGTCCAAGCACCCCATCCGCAACCGCGACGACCTCTCCATGGTCTACACGCCGGGCGTCGCCCGCGTCTGCATGGCGATCGCCGAGAACCCCGAGGACGCGCGCCGCCTGACCATCAAGCGCAACTCCGTCGCGGTGGTCACCGACGGCTCGGCCGTCCTCGGCCTCGGCAACATCGGCCCCAAGGCCGCGCTCCCCGTCATGGAGGGCAAGGCGGCCCTGTTCAAGCGGTTCGCCGGCATCGACGCCTGGCCGATCTGCCTGGACACCCAGGACACCGACGCGATCGTGGAGATCGTCAAGGCGATCGCCCCGGGCTTCGCCGGCATCAACCTGGAGGACATCTCCGCGCCCCGCTGCTTCGAGATCGAGGCCCGGCTGCGCGAGGCCCTGGACATCCCCGTCTTCCACGACGACCAGCACGGCACCGCCATCGTCGTCCTCGCCGCCCTCACCAACGCCCTGCGCGTGGTCGGCAAGGGCATCGAGAACGTCCGGGTGGTGATGTCCGGCGCGGGCGCGGCCGGTACGGCGATCCTGAAGCTGCTGCTGGCCGCCGGGGTGAAGAACGCCGTCGTCGCCGACATCCACGGCGTGGTGCACGCCGGCCGCGAGGACCTGGTGGACGCCGCCCCCCAGTCGGCGCTGCGCTGGATCGCGGACAACACCAACCCCGAGGGCCTCACCGGCACCCTGAAGGAGGCCGTGCGCGGCGCCGACGTCTTCATCGGCGTCTCCGCCCCCAACGTCCTGGACGGCGACGACGTGGCCGCGATGGCGGACGGCGCGATCGTGTTCGCGCTGGCCAACCCCGACCCCGAGGTCGACCCCGCCGTCGCCCGCCGGACGGCCGCCGTGGTCGCCACCGGCCGCAGCGACTTCCCGAACCAGATCAACAACGTGCTGGTCTTCCCGGGCGTCTTCCGCGGCCTGCTGGACGCCCAGTCCCGCACCGTCAACACCGAGATGATGCTGGCCGCCGCCACGGCCCTGGCCGACGTGGTGACCGAGGACGAGCTGAACCCGAACTACATCGTGCCGTCCGTCTTCAACGACAAGGTCGCGGGCGCCGTGGCCGGGGCGGTGCGCGAGGCCGCCAGGGCGGCGGGGGCCACCGCCTCCTGAGGCGGTCCGGACCGCGGGCCGCGGGCCGACCGCGAGCGCCGGTTGTGAGGATCGCCACGGAGGCGGGGCGGTCCTCACCGCGCGTCGCTGGGCCGGCCTGCCCCGGCGTCCCCTTAGGGTGGGCGGCCGGGCCCGGGCAGTCCCTTCGCGTGACTCCCGTAGGTGTTCTCGCGACTCCTGCGGGTGCCGGATTGGCTTTACCGCCGCAGGTAGAGGCAGGATGCCTCCCTGGGCGCGTGGGTCCGGCGACGGACCTGCCCACCATGCGGCTACGCCGCGTGCCACGCCTCAACGGCAAGAAGAACACGGGAGTAACAACATGAACCGCAGTGAGCTGGTGGCCGCGCTGGCCGACCGCGCCGAGGTGACCCGCAAGGACGCCGACGCCGTACTGGCCGCGTTCGCCGAGGTCGTCGGCGACATCGTCTCCAAGGGCGACGAGAAGGTCACCGTCCCCGGCTTCCTGACCTTCGAGCGCACCCACCGTGCCGCTCGCACCGCTCGCAACCCGCAGACCGGCGAGCCGATCCAGATCCCGGCCGGCTACAGCGTGAAGGTCTCCGCGGGCTCCAAGCTCAAGGAAGCGGCGAAGGGCAAGTAAGCGTCCGCCGGGGGCGTCCGCGGGCCGGCCGAGCCGTCCGGCGGAGCCGCGGGCCGGCCCGGCCCCCGCGCCCCTGACGGGGCGCCGTGTCAACGCCGATGGGGCGGTCACCCGAGTCAGGGTGACCGCCCCATCGGCGTCGCGGAGGACGTCTAGCCCAGTGCCTTGCCCGGCAGTTCCACCTTCGCGCCCAGCTCCACGAGCTTCTCCATGAAGTTCTCGTAGCCCCGGTTGATCAGGTCGATGCCGTGCACCCGGGAGGTGCCCTGCGCGGCCAGGGCCGCGATCAGGTACGAGAACCCGCCGCGCAGGTCGGGGATGACCAGGTCGGCGCCCTCCAGGCGGGTCGGGCCCGACACGACGGCCGAGTGCAGGAAGTTGCGCTGCCCGAAGCGGCAGTCGGAGCCGCCCAGGCACTCGCGGTAGAGCTGGATGTGGGCGCCCATCTGGTTCAGCGCCGAGGTGAAGCCGAGCCGGGACTCGTAGACCGTCTCGTGGACGATGGACAGGCCCGTGGCCTGGGTGAGCGCCACCACCAGCGGCTGCTGCCAGTCCGTCTGGAAGCCGGGGTGCACGTCCGTCTCCAGGGCGATGGACTTCAGCCGTCCGCCCGGGTGCCAGAAGCGGATGCCCTCGTCGTCGATCTCGAAGGCGCCGCCCACCTTGCGGTAGGTGTTCAGGAACGTCATCATCGAGCGCTGCTGGGCGCCGCGGACGTAGACGTTCCCCTCGGTGGCCAGCGCCGCCGACGCCCAGGAGGCGGCCTCCAGGCGGTCGGCGAGGGCGTGGTGGTTGTAGCCGCCCAGCTCGTCCACGCCGGTGACGCGGATGGTCCGGTCGGTGTCCATGGCGATGATCGCGCCCATTTTCTGCAGGACGCAGATCAGGTCCTCGATCTCGGGCTCGACGGCCGCGTTGGACAGCTCCGTGACGCCCTCGGCGAGCACCGCCGTCAGCAGCACCTGCTCGGTGGCGCCGACGGACGGGTACGGCAGCCGGATCTTGGTGCCGCGCAGCCGCTGCGGGGCCTCCAGGTACTGGCCGTCCGCCCGCTTCTCGATGGTCGCGCCGAACTGCCGCAGCACGTCGAAGTGGAAGTCGATGGGCCGGCCGCCGATGTCGCAGCCGCCCAGACCCGGGATGAAGGCGTGACCGAGCCGGTGCAGCAGCGGCCCGCAGAAGAGGATCGGGATGCGGCTGGAGCCCGCGTGGGCGTCGATGTCGGCGACGTTGGCGCTCTCCACGTGGGTCGGGTCGAGCACCAGCTCGCCCGGTTCGTCGCCCGGACGGACCGTCACGCCGTGCAGTTGCAGCAGTCCGCGTACGACCCGCACGTCGCGGATGTCCGGAACATTGCGCAGCCGGCTCGGCGCGCTGCCGAGGAGCGCGGCCACCATGGCCTTCGGTACGAGGTTCTTCGCACCGCGGACACGGATCTCGCCCTCCAGCGGGGTTCCGCCGTGGACAAGCAGTACGTCATCAGCGCCGTTGACGGTCATGAATCTCGCGTTCCGTGGGGTGGGGCAGGGGGCAGAAGGGAAAGGGTAATCGCCCCCCGCCCCCGGGCCGTAAGCCCAGGGAGGACACAGCCGGTTCACGGCCGTGTCACAACACGGGGCGTTCCCCGCCGGACACGCGGGGTCACGGTGGCGGGCGCGCGGCGGGGCGTGCCGGGGCGCCGTCCGGGGCGCGTTCACTCCGGTGCCCCCGATCGCCTCCCCACCGCGCGGGAAGATGCGGGATCATGTCAGGCATGACCGAGGTGTCCTCGCTCACAGGGCGGCTGCTCGTGGCCACTCCCGCCCTGGCGGACCCGAATTTCGAGCGTGCGGTGGTGCTGCTCCTCGACCACGACGAGGAGGGCTCCCTCGGCGTCGTCCTCAACCGGCCCACGCCGGTCGGGGTGGGCGACATCCTGAGCGGCTGGGCGGCGCTGGCCGGCGACCCCGGCGTCGTCTTCCAGGGCGGCCCGGTCTCCCTGGACTCCGCCCTCGGCGTGGCCGTGGTCCCCGGGGACGGCGACGGCGGCGCCCCGCTGGGCTGGCGCCGGGTGCACGGCGCGATCGGCCTGGTGGACCTGGAGGCGCCGCCGGAGCTGCTGGCGCCCGCCGTGGGCAGCCTGCGGATCTTCGCCGGGTACGCCGGCTGGGGACCGGGCCAGCTGGAGGACGAACTGGCCGAGGGCGCCTGGTACGTGGTCGAGTCCGAACCCGGCGACGTCTCCTCGCCGCTGCCCGAGAGACTCTGGCGCGAGGTGCTGCGCCGCCAGCGCAACGAGCTGGCGATGGTGGCGACCTACCCGGACGACCCGTCGCTCAACTGAAGCGTGTGAGCTTCAGTACCCTTGGCGGTTATGAGCACTCTTGAGCCCGAGCGCGGGACTGGTACGGGGACCCTCGTTGAGCCGACGCCACAGGTGTCCCACGGCGACGGCGACCACGAGCGCTTCGCCCACTACGTCCAGAAGGACAAGATCATGGCGAGCGCCCTCGACGGCACGCCCGTCGTGGCGCTGTGCGGCAAGGTCTGGGTGCCGGGCCGGGACCCGAAGAAGTACCCGGTGTGCCCCATGTGCAAGGAGATCTACGAGTCCATGAGCGGCGGCGGGGACGAGGGCAAGGGCGACGGCAAGAAGTAGCTCCCGTCTTTCCCGCGGGCCTCCGCGGCGCGTGTCCCGACGCGCTCCGGGGGCCTCGCGCCGCCGGAAGAGGTTCAGACCTCTTGTGGGCGTGTCCGTGCGGTGCTTAGCCTCCATGGTGGTGTGCAGGGCGAGATCGCCATTGCGTGTGCCGCAACGCCCGCGGAGGGCCGCTGTATGAAGCTCGCCGTCGGACCGGTCCCGCCGCTCCTCGCCGCCGTCGCTGTCACCGCCACCGCCCGCGTCCCCGGCCCGCGTGGAGCGCACCCGGGTCCGAGCCGGCGGCCGGGGCGGAGGAGCGGCCCGCCGAGGACGACGGGAGCGGGGGCGGCACGGACCCAGGGGGGCGCGGGGCCGGGCGCGGGTCCCCACGGGGCCGTGCGCGACGGTGACGTCGCCGCGGGCCTTCCCGAAGCCCGCCACGGCCGCTCCGGTGGCTCCTCCTCCGCGCGGGACGGGACGACCGGCACCCTGCCGCGCGCCGCCGCCGGTCCCGCTCGCCGTGCCCTTCGGTCACCTGTGGTTGCCGGTCCCGCTCGCCGTGCCTCTCGGCCGCCTGCGACGGCCGGTCCCGCTCGCCGTGCTTTCCGGCTGCCTGTGGTTGCTGGTCCCGCTTGTCGTGCCCTTCGGTCACCTGTGGTTGCTGGTCCCGCTTGTCGTGCCCTTCGGTCACCTGTGGTTGCCGGTCCCGCTCGCCGTGCCTCTCGGCCGCCCGCGACGGCCGGTCCCGCTCGCCGTGTTCCCCGGCCGCCCGCCGCTGTCGTGGCACCAGGGGGAGGAACCGTGAGGCGTCCGTGGAGATCCGCCGCCGGGGCGTCGGCGGTACCGATCGCGGCCGTCGTGGCGTTCCCGCTGCGCCGGATGGCGTCGAGCGCGCCCCGACCGGCCGGGACGACCCGGGCCGGGCGCGTCCAGGCGGGCCGGGGAGAGCGGGCCGGGCGCGTCCCGGCCGGGGCCGTCGGCGCCGTCGCCCGACTCCTTCCGGTGGCCGTCGGCGCCCTCGCCCGGTCCCTTCCGGTGGCCGTCGGCGCCTCCTCCCGGCTCCTTCCGAGGCCCGTCGGAACAGCGGGAATTCGGCCGGCACTTCCCCGACGGCCTCGTCGTGGCCGGTGCCGACGTGGTCGTCCCGGCGCTCGTCGCGTTTCCCGCCGCGACCGCCGTGACACGATTCCGGTCCCGTTTACGGACCACCTCACCGGCCGTGTTCCCGGCGGTCCCGAGGGTGCCGGCGGAATCGCCCGTCATCCCCTTGTCCCTCCCTCCGCGGGCCCCCGCCCGGTCGAACACACCGGGGCCGCTGATCCCGCCTCGCACCGCTTTCCCGCCGCCCTTCGCGATCCGGATGTCCAGGGGTTTCGGGAAAGGCGTGCCACGGGAAATAGAGGGGCCGTGCGCCGCGACGGGAGGAGCCGGGCGGGATTTCCCCGGCGGATTCTTTTCCCGCCGCTCCCGCCGCTCCCGCCGCTCCCGCCGGCTCCGGCGGTCACCGGAGCCTTTCGCCGTCCCCGCCCGGAACGGCCCGTGTTCACCGGGCCGTTCGTCATCAGCGGCACCTCGCGCTCCGCCCCGCCGATGACACCGCCGGTCCTGTGCGCACCGGACGGCTCCGACGGGGCCGGTGGGACGGCCGCGTCCACGGCGGACGGAATTCCGGTGCCGGTCCTCCCCGTACGCGTACTCGTGCGACGACGGCCCGTCTCCGGCCTCGGCGAAGCGATGAAGGACTGAAGGGACTGAGGTGACCATGGACGTCGATCTGATCCCCGCGCCACGTGAACTCCGGCCGGGCGCCTGCGGACCGGTCCGCCTGGACCCCGGGACCCGGCTGGCGGCCGGACCCGGCGCCGAGGAGGTCGCGCGCCGGCTGCGGATGACGCTCGGCGCGGCGACCGGGCTGCCGCTCGCGGACGGCGACGGCCCGCGGCGGATCGAGCTGGGCATCGACCCGGACCTGCCGCCCGAGGGGTACCGCCTGGTCACCGGGGAGCACGCCGGGGAGCCTTCGGTGCGCATTCGGGGCGGTGACGCGGCCGGTGTCTTCTGGGGCGCGCAGACCCTGCGGCAGCTGCTCGGTCCGGACGCCTTCCGCCGCGCCCCGCTGCGGCCGGGCCGGGAGTGGGAACTGCCGGCCGTCACCGTCGAGGACGCCCCCCGTTTCCGCTGGCGCGGACTGATGCTGGACGTCGCCCGGCACTTCATGCCCAAGGACGGCGTCCTGCGCTGTCTCGACCTGATGGCCGCGCACAAACTCGACGTGTTCCACTTCCACCTGACGGACGACCAGGGCTGGCGCGTCGAGATCAGGCGGTACCCGAAGCTCACGGAGATCGGCTCCTGGCGGTCCCGCACCAAATTCGGCCACCGCGCCTCACCCCTGTGGGACGACAAACCGCACGGCGGTTTCTACACCCAGGACGACATCCGCGAGATCGTCGCCTACGCCGCCGAACGGCACATCACCGTCGTCCCCGAAATCGACCTGCCCGGCCATTCGCAGGCGGCCATCGCCGCGTATCCGGAACTCGGCAACACCGACGTCGTCGACACCTCGGCGCTCGGCGTCTGGGACACCTGGGGCATCTCCCCGAACGTCCTCGCCCCCACCGAGAACACCCTGCGTTTCTACGAGGGCGTGTTCGAGGAACTCCTGGACCTCTTCCCCTCGGAGTTCATTCACGTCGGCGGTGACGAATGCCCCAGGGAACAGTGGCGGCGGTCGGCGACCGCGAAGGCGCGGACGGCGGATCTGGGACTGGCCGGCGAGGACGGGTTGCAGGCCTGGTTCATCGCGCACTTCGCGCACTGGCTCGCCGCGCGCGGGCGGCGCCTCATCGGCTGGGACGAGATCCTGGAGGGCGGTCTCGCGCCGGGCGCCGCGGTGTCCTCCTGGCGCGGCTACCGGGGCGGCGTCGCCGCCGCGCGCGCCGGGCACGACGTCGTCGTCTGCCCCGAGCAGCACGTCTACCTGGACCACCGGCAGGACGGCGGCGCCGACGAGCCGGTGCCGATCGGGTACGTGCGCACCCTGGAGGACGTCTACCGGTTTGAGCCCGTTCCGGCGGAGCTGACGGAGGCGGAGGCCGGGCGGATCCTCGGCACCCAGGCCAACGTCTGGACCGAGGCGATGGAGAGCGTGGCCCGCGTGGACTACCAGACCTTCCCCAGGCTCGCCGCCTTCGCCGAGGTCGCCTGGAGCGCCCTGCCCGCCCCGGAGCAGCGGGACTTCGCGGAGTTCGAGCGCCGGATGACCGGCCACTACGCGCGACTCGACGCCCTGGGCGTCGACTACCGGCCGCCCACCGGGCCCCGGCCCTGGCAGCGGCGCCCCGGCGTCCTCGGCCGCCCGATCGACGGCCCGCCCCCGCGGAGGTGACGGACGGACGCGCGCGGACCGGCCGGTGACGAACGGCGAGCGGTGGACCGCGGCCACCGGCCACACCCTCCCAAAACCGCCCATCTCCCCGGTGAGGCGGGCGAATGCCTCCTAGCGGACCCCCGCGTCAGGGTGCTGCGATGATGTGCCAGAGTTGCCACGTCCGCCCTGTCAGCACGTACCGTACGGCGCACGGGCGGGACCAGTGGGACAGCGGGAAGGGGCAGCGGTTTGAGTACGCACGCACCGCAGGCGGCGCAGGTCGTCACGCTGCCCACAACACTGGACGAGGCCGTGGCGGCGCTCGCCGAGCGGCCCGCCGCCGTGCCGGTCGCGGGCGGCACCGACCTCATGGCCGCCGTCAACTCCGGTCAGCTCAGGCCCGCCGCCCTGGTGGGCCTCGGCCGGATCAGCGAGATCCGCGGCTGGCAGTACCAGGACGGCCACGCGCTGCTCGGCGCCGGACTCACCCACGCGCGCATGGGCCGCCCCGACTTCGCCGCGCTCATCCCGGCGCTGGCCGCCGCCGCGCGCGCCGCCGGGCCGCCGCAGATCCGCAACGCGGGCACCCTGGGCGGCAACGTCGCCTCGGCCGCCCCCACCGGCGACGCGCTGCCCGTGCTGGCCGCGCTGGAGGCGACCCTGATCATCGCGGGCCCGGACGGGGCCCGCCGCGAGGTCCCGGTCTCCCACCTGCTGGCCGGGGTGGAGATGCTGGGCGCGGGCGAACTCATCGGCTACGTACGCGTACCGCTGCTGCACGCCCCCCAGGTCTTCCTCAAGGCCACCGGGCGCACCGGGCCGGGGCGCGCGGTGGCGTCCGTGGCCCTGGTCCTGGACCCGGCCCGGCGCGGGGTGCGGTGCGCGGTCGGCGCCATAGCGCCCATGCCGCTGCGCCCGCTGGAGGCCGAGCAGTGGGTGGCGCAGCTCATCGACTGGGACAACAACCGCGCGATCGTCCCGGAGGCACTGGCCGCCTTCGGCGAGTACGTCGCCGCGGCCTGCATCCCGGACCCGGCCCCCGCCGAGGACGGGTCCGTACCGCAGTTGCCGCCCGCCGTACTGCACCTGCGGCGCACCGTCGCCGCGCTGGCCCGACGAGCACTGGGGAGGGCGCTGTCGTGACCGACGACCAGCAGGGAGAGGGCACGCCCCAGGGCGGCGGACGCTGGGATCCGCTGCCCCAGGGCGACTACGACGACGGCGCCACCGCCTTCGTCCAGCTCCCCGAGGGCGGCATCGACGCGCTGCTGGACGCCCACGGGGGGGCCGGCAGTCCGCTGGCGGCCCCCGGCCACGGCTTCGTGCCCCCGCAGATAACGGTCGCCCCCGCCGCGGGCACCGACCCCGCGGCCACCGGCTCCTGGACGATGCCGGCGGCACCGGCCGACGGCACGCAGTGGCAGACACCGCAGACGGGACAGCAGCCGTACGGCGGGCCGGAGGCGCAGCAGCCGTACGGCGAGGCGCGGCAGGACCCGTACGGGACGGCCGGGCAGTACGGCGCCGACCCGGGGCACGGCCAGTACGGCGCCGGCGCCCCCTACGGGGGACAGGCCGGGCACGACCCGCACGCGGGGCAGGGCGACCGGTTCGCCTACCACCCGGACGCCACCGGCCAGTGGGGCTTCGGCGAGGCCGTCGCCGCGGAGGAGACGGAGCCCGCGCCGGGCCATGACGTGACCGGGCGGTGGTCCATCCCGGTCGCCGGGGGCGACCTGCCCGACGAGTCCGGCGAGTTCACCACGTCGTCCCTGGTCGAGCAGTGGGGCGGCACCCCGCCGGCCACTCTCCCGGGCGGCGCGCCCGCCCCGTGGGCGACCCAGGCGGCGGGCCGGCCGTGGGACGAGCGGCCCGCCGAGCCGGGAGCGGAGTACGGCACCGGTCACGGTGCGGGCCACGACACGGGCCACGGTGCGGGTCACGACACGGGGCACGGTGCGGGTCACGACACGGGCCACGGTGCGAGTTACGGCGCGGAAACGGTTCAGGGCGGTGCTCCGGGGAGCGGAGAGGTGTTCCCGGAAAAGCGCCGGTACGCCGACGAGCAGGCGTTCCCGGAGGAGCGCGCGTACGCCGACGAGCAGGCGTTCCCGGAGGAGCGCGCGTACGCCGACGAGCAGGCGTTCCCGGAAGAGCGCGCGTACGCCGACCAGCAGGCGTTCCCGGAGGCGCGGCCGTTCACGGACGTACGGCCGTACGTGCGGCCTGCCGCCGAGCCGGTCGCGGACGTCGAGCCGGAACCCGAGCGGGAGCCGGAACCCGAGCGGGAGCCGGGACCCGAGCCGGAACCCGAACCCGTCGCGGAGGACGGCGGCCGTCCGGCGCGGGAGCCGGACGCGGCGCCGGGCGCGGTGGCGGACGAAGCCCAGGAGGCCGCTGAGGGCCCCGCTGGGCTCCCCGAGGCGCCCGACCCGGCCGGCGGAGCCGGAGCCGGGCCTGAGACCGCCGAGGAGCCCGTGACGCCCGTCGCCCCCGGGGCCCCGGCCGAGGGGGCACCGGACCCCGCCCACGCGTCGGCCCCGGAGCCGCCGCACGACGACACGCCCCCGGAGACGACGCCCGGAACCGTGCCGGAGACCGAAGCGGAGGCCGAGGCGGAGACGGAGGCGGAGCCCCCGGCCGAGGCCGGGACCGGGCCCGCTGCCGCCGAGGCCGACGCACAGGCCGAGGCGGATTCCGGCCCGGAGCCCGACACCGGCCGCTCCCCGCGGACCGGTCCGGCACCGGAGGCGGAGTCCCCGGCACCGGAGTCCGGGCCCCCGGCACCGGAGTCCGAACCCGCCCCGGAGCCCCCCGCGCCCGCGGAGCCCGGCGGCGCCGAGGACCCCGGCGCGCTCCACGAGGAGCACCCCCTCGCCTCCTACGTGCTGCGCGTCAACGGCACCGACCGCCCCGTCACCGACGCCTGGATCGGCGAGTCGCTGCTCTACGTGCTGCGTGAGCGGCTCGGCCTCGCGGGCGCCAAGGACGGCTGCTCGCAGGGCGAGTGCGGCGCCTGCAACGTGCAGGTCGACGGCCGGCTGGTCGCCTCCTGCCTGGTGCCGGGGGTGACCGCGGCCGGCAGCGAGGTCCGCACCGTCGAGGGCCTGGCCGCCGACGGACAGCCCTCCGACGTCCAGCGGGCGCTGGCCCGGTGCGGGGCGGTGCAGTGCGGTTTCTGCGTGCCCGGCATGGCGATGACCGTGCACGACCTGCTGGAGGGCAACCCGGCCCCGACCGAGCTGGAGACCCGCCAGGCGCTCTGCGGCAACCTGTGCCGCTGCTCCGGCTACCGGGGCTTCCTGCGGGCCGTCCAGGAGGTCGTCGCCGAGCGCGAGGCGACCGCCGAGGCCGAGGCCGGGACCGACGCGGACACCGCGGACGCGGACGAGCCGCACGTCCCGCACCAGGCGGGCCCCGGCGCGGGCGGCGCCGACCCGTCGGTGTTCGACCCGCAGGACCCGCCCGGCCCCCGTCCCCCGGACGGGTACGACCACCCCCACGGCCAGGAAGGAGGCCACGCGTGAGCAACGAGGCAGCCACCGCCCAGGCCGCGGTCACCGCGGAGACGGGCCTCGCCCCCGAGCCCGTCGCGCACGGCCTCGGCGCCTCCCTGCCCCCGGCCGACGCCCGCGCCAAGACGGAGGGCACCTTCCCCTACGCCGCCGACCTGTGGGCCGAGGGCCTGCTCTGGGCGGCCGTGCTGCGCTCCCCGCACCCGCACGCGCGCGTGCTGTCCGTCGACACCAGCCACGCGCGCGAGATGCCCGGCGTACGGGCCGTGATCACGCACGAGGACGTGCCAGGCACCCCGCTGCACGGACGCGGCAGAGCCGACCGCCCGGTCTTCGCCTCCGACGTCGTACGCCATCACGGCGAGCCCATCGCGGCCGTCGCCGCCGACCACCCGGACACCGCGCGGATGGCCGCCGCGGCCGTCATCGTCGAGTACGAGGTGCTCGACCCGGTCACCGATCCCGAGCAGGCCTTCGAGGCGGAGCCGTTGCACCCCGACGGCAACCTGATCCGGCACATCCCGCTGCGCCACGGTGACCCGGAGGCGGTCGGCGAGGTCGTCGCCGAGGGCCTCTACCGCATCGGCCGCCAGGACCCGGCCCCGATCGGCGCCGAGGCGGGACTGGCCGTCCCGCGCCCGGACGGCGGCGTGGAGCTGTACCTGGCCTCCACCGACCCGCACACCGACCGCGACACGGCCGCCGCCGCCTTCGGACTGCCGCCCGAACAGGTGAAGGTCGTCGTCACCGGGGTGCCCGGCGCCACCGCCGACCGCGAGGACCAGGGCTTCCAGCTCCCGCTGGGCCTGCTGGCGCTGAAGACCGGCTGCCCGGTGAAGCTGACCGCCACCCGCGAGGAGTCCTTCCTCGGCCACGTCCACCGCCACCCCACCCTGCTGCGCTACCGCCACCACGCCGACGCCGAGGGCCGCCTGGTCAAGGTCGAGGCGCAGATCCTGCTCGACGCGGGCGCCTACGCCGACACCTCCTCCGAGGCCCTGGCCGCCGCCGTCGCCTTCGCCTGCGGCCCCTACGTCGTCCCCAACGCGTTCATCGAGGGGTGGGCGGTCCGCACCAACAACCCGCCCTCCGGGCACGTGCGCGGCGAGGGCGCCATGCAGGTGTGCGCCGCGTACGAGGCGCAGATGGACAAGATCGCCAAGAAGCTGGGCCTGGACCCGGCCGAGGTGCGCATGCGCAACGTCCTGGCCACCGGCGACGTCCTGCCCACCGGCCAGACGGTCACCTGCCCGGCCCCGGTCGCCGAACTCCTGGAAGCGGTACGGGACTTCCCGCTGCCCCCGCTCCCCAAGGACACCCCCGAGGACGAGTGGCTGCTGCCCGGCGGCCCCGAGGGCGCGGGCGAACCGGGTGCGGTGCGCCGGGGCGTGGGCTACGGCATCGGCATGGTGCACATGCTGGGCGCGGAGGGCGCGGACGAGGTGTCCACGGCCACCGTGAAGGTGCAGGGCGGCGTGGCGACGGTGCTGTGCGCGGCGGTCGAGACCGGGCAGGGCTTCACCACCCTGGCCCGGCAGATCGTGCAGGAGACCCTGGGCGTCGACGAGGTGCACGTCGCCCCCGTCGACACCGACCAGCCGCCGGCCGGCGCGGGCTGCCGGGGCCGGCACACCTGGGTGTCGGGCGGCGCGGTGGAACGGGCCGCGAAGATGGTCCGCACGCAGCTCCTGCAGCCCCTGGCGCACAAGTTCGGCATGTCCACCGAGCTGCTGCAGATCACCGACGGCAAGATCACCTCGTACGACGGCGTCCTGTCGACCACGGTCACCGAGGCGCTCGACGGCAAGGAACTGTGGGCCACCGCCCAGTGCCGCCCGCACCCCACCGAACCGCTCGACGAGTCCGGCCAGGGCGACGCCTTCGTCGGGATGTCCTTCTGCGCGATCCGCGCGGTGGTGGACGTGGACATAGAGCTGGGTTCGGTACGGGTCGTGGAACTCGCCGTCGCCCAGGACGTCGGCCGGATCCTCAACCCCGCGCAGCTGGCCACCCGGATCGAGGCGGGCGTCACGCAGGGCGTGGGCATCGCGCTCACCGAGAACCTGCGCACGCCGCGCGGCCTGGTCCGCCACCCCGACCTGACCGGCTACGCCCTGCCGACGGCCCTGGACGCCCCGGACATCCGCATCGTCAAGCTCGTCGAGGAGCGCGACGTGGTCGCGCCGTTCGGCGCCAAGGCGGTCAGCGCGGTCCCGGTGGTGGCCTCCCCGGCGGCCGTCGCCTCGGCGGTGCGGGCGGCGACGGGGCGCTCCGTGAACCGCCTTCCGATCCGGCCGCAGGCCGCGGTGGTCACCGAGGGCTGACACGGCCGCGGGCCGCCCGCTTGCGGCCGGTGCCGTGCTCCCGCGGACCGCGTCGAGGACGCCGCGCGCCGCCTTCGGCACCGGACCCGCGCTCCGGCCCCGGTCCCGGTCCGGTCCGGCCGCGCTTTGGCCCGGCCCGCCCGCGCCCCGGTCCTGATCCGGCCCGCGCTTCGGCCCGGACCCGGTCCGCCCGTGCTTCGGCCCCGGTCCGCCCGCGCCCCGCCCGCTCCCGGTCCCGCCCCGCCCGCTCCCGGCTCCGACCCGGCCCGCCCGCGTCCCGACCCGGCCCGCCCGCGCTCCGGCCCGGTCCGCCCGCGTCCCGGCCCGCCCGGCACGGAGCAGGAGGGAGTGCCGGCCGTGTCCGTGAGCGGTCCGGGGCAACGCGCGGCGCGTGCGGCGCGTCCTGGTGGGTGAACGGACCGCGCACGCGGGGGCGTTGTCAGTGGTGCCGCGTAGTGTGCGAGGCGGTGGGAACGGCGGGGCCGGTCCCGGCCACGGGCACGCACGACATACCGGGGGAGACCATGCGCGGGGCGACGACGGGCGATATGACGACGGGTGACATGACGACGGGCGACACGACGACGACGGCGAACGGCGGGTGCGGGGGGAGCCGGACCGGCCGGTCCGCGCCGTCCTTGCTGACCCTGGTGCGCGCCGCCACGTCGGCGGAGGACCCGTCCTGGTCCCGGGGAGCCGTCCAGCGCGTGCCGGCGGGGGGCGAGATGTCGCTGCTGTGGAAGACCTCGGTGCTGATCGGCTGCCTGGCCCTGGCCGCGGGCCGCCGTACCGCGCCGGCTCCGGACCTGCCGTACCGCTTCCTCGACCGGGAGTTCGGCCGGGGCCGGGTGGTCCGTTTCGAGGAGGTCGACTTCCCGGCCTGCCTCACCCACGAGCCCACCCGCCGGTTCCTGTGCCGGACGGGGCTGCCCGAGGAGGCGTTCACCTTCCGGCTGGAGCCGGACGGGGACATGCCCCTGCCGACGCTGGCGGAGTACCACGAGGACGACGAGCGGCCCCCCGCCCTGCCCGGCGGGGCGGACCGCCTCCTCCGCCTGGGCCGCCTGGCGGACGGGGCCGCGGTGCTCGTCGACGCCACCGCGGGCACCGTCCTGGCCTGGCACCCGGCCACCGGCGCCCTCAGCACCCTGGCCCCGGACCTCCCCGCCTTCGCCCTCACCCTCTGGGCCCGGCACCGGGCGGCCCGCATGGAGACCGTGACGCGGAGCCCCCGCACCTGACCGGGGGCGCGGCCGTCACGGCCAGGACGGCTCGTTGCGCGGGACGATCACCACTTCCGCCATGGCGCTGCCCGGTGCCACGGACAGCGCGGCCAGCACCGCGTCGGCCACGACGTCCGGGCTCTGCAGCTTGGACGTGTCGGCGTCCGGGAAGCGCTCCGTGATGAACGGCGTCTCCATGCCCCCGGCGATGACACCGGTGACCCCGATGCCGATGCAGTCCCGCTGGGCCTCCTGGAACAGCGTGTGGGTGAAGGCACGCAGCCCGGTCTTGCCGGCCGCGTAGGCGGCGGCCTCCGTCCAGGTCCGGTTGGCGGCGGTGGACAGCACGTTCACGATGTGGCCCTGGCCGCGCGCGACCATGCGCCGGTAGACCTCCGCGCACAGGTACATCGGCCCGAGCAGGTTGGTGGTGATCACCTGGGTGATCTCGGGGGCGGTCAGGTGCTCGATGGGCTTGGTGACGTCGACGGCGGCGTTGTTGACGAGGATGTCGATGTCCCAGGAGTCCGTCTCCAGGGCCTCGACCACGGTTGCGACGGCCTCGGCGTCACGGACGTCCAGTTCCACGAACCGGGCGTCGTGGCCCTCGACGGTCAGGGCGGCACACAGCTTCTCGCCGGCGTCGCGACGCACGTCCGCGACGCACACGCCGGCTCCCGCGCCGGCCAGCCGGCGCGCGATCGACGCACCCAGCCCCCGAGCCGCTCCGGTCACGAACGCGTGCTTTCCCGACAGGTCACCTTGGGGTTGCAAGGGTGTCTCCCTTTCGACGGCGCTACGACAGCGGACGCTTCGTCCATCCCCTCCCGCGGCGCCGGGACCGGACCCGCCGCCCACAGAGCACCCGGTTGGGCCACTGCCCGCCCGGCGCCCGCGGGACCGGTCCGGGCTCCGGGAAGGCGACGGAGGTACCGGGTCACGGCGGCGGTGAGCGGGCATGGCGGCGGTGAGCGGGCACGGCGGACACGGGCGGGGCGGAAGCCGTCGTTCCCGCCCCGCCTTTCGTGGGAACCCGCGTGCCACACGCTGTCCCGCCGGTACAGCGGAGGACGAAGGAGCTGCCCCATGCCAGGCCGGACCCACGGGGGCGGGACGCGTCTCCACCACAGCCGCCCCACCGACCCCGGATACCGCCGGCTGCGGCACGGGCGCGGCTTCCGGTACCTCGACGCCCAGGGGCGGCCCGTGCGCGACCGGGAGGAGCTGGCCCGGATCCGGGCGCTGGTCATACCGCCGGCCTGGCAGGACGTGTGGATCTGCACCCGTCCCAACGGCCATCTCCAGGCCGTGGGCACCGACGCCGCGGGACGCCGGCAGTACCTGTACCACCCGCGGTTCCGGGCCGAGCAGGAGCGGGCCAAGCACGAGCACGTCCTGGACGTCGCCGAGGTGCTGCCCGAGGTGCGGGAGACGGTCGAGGGGCACCTGAGCGACCGCGGGCTGACCCGGCGGCGGGTGCTGGCCACCGCCGTACGCCTGCTGGACCTCGGCTTCTTCCGCATCGGCAGCGAGCGGTACACCGAACTCAACAACAGCTACGGCCTCACCACCCTGCTGCGCGAGCACTCCTGCTGTCAGGCCGGCGCGGTCCTGTTCACCTACACCGGCAAACACGGCAAGGAGATCGTCCAGACCGTCGCCGACCCCGCCTCCTGCCGCGCCCTCCAGGCGCTGCTGCGCCGCAAGGGAGGCGGCGACCGGCTGCTGGCCTACTGGGAACGGCGGGCCTGGCACGAGGTGAACGGGGACGACGTCAACGCCTACCTCAAGGAGATCGCCGGCCTCGACGTCAGCGCCAAGGACTTCCGGACCTGGCACGCCACCGTCATGGCCGCGGTGGCCCTGGCCGTCTCGGCGACCATGAGCAACAGCGAGACCGCCCGGCGCCGCGCCATCGCCCGCGCGGTGCGCGAGGTCTCCGGGTACCTGGGCAACACCCCCGCGGTGTGCCGCGCCTCCTACGTCAACCCCCGGGTGATCGAGCTGTTCGAGGAGGGCGTGACGGTCGCCGACGCCCTCCCCCACCTCGGGGACGAGGGCGCGTACGGCATCCCCGCCACCCGGGGCCCCGCCGAGCGGGCGGTGCTGCGCATGCTCCGCGACGACGGGTGAGGGCGCGGTCAGGGGCGGTGGCGGGAGTCGGCCACGTCCCTCGTGTCCGGATCCGGACCGGGCCCGGGCGACGGTGGCCGTCAGTGACCGTCCGGGTGCCTGGCCAGCAGGACGTTGCAGTCGGTGATGGTCGTGTGGTCGTGCCCCGCCCGCGCCCACTCGCGCACCTTCGCCAGCTCCGCGCACCCGGCGCAGCCCTCGACGGGCGCGGGCTCCCGGTAGTCACCGCGGTCCGGCAGCACGACCGGCTCGTCCGGGTACCGCTTCGGCTCGGTCATGCCGCCACTCCCGCCAGGCGGTCCCGCCCGAACGTCACCGGCGCGGCGGCCCGCCGCCCGCCCCCGTGCCGCCGCCGCTCCCGCTCCCGCTCAAGGGCGAGGAGGTAGGGGCGGACGAGCGGGGTGTCCTCGCCCCGCAGGAACTCGGGCGGCCGGGGAGAGCGGGGGAAGGGGAGAGGGGGAGCGGTGATCAGTCGCTGTTCAGGTGAGTCCGCGATGATGGGGTGTCCGGCGGGCACCCCACCGGCGGGGCGTCGTCGCTTGCCACGTCCGGGCAAGAGCCACGAGAGAACGAGGGTCGGTAGGCTTCGCATCGTCGGTCACTCCTCGGGTGATCGGCCATGCCCCCGGACCGGTAGGACGGTCGCGGGGGTCCCTGCTGTCGTGCGCGTCACACTAACCAGCACGGTCTATGCCTGTCTATACCTCTCTATAGACTCACCTGAACGTGTCTGCCCAGGTGTTCATACGTAGCGTCCGGACCATGGGAGAGCCGCAGTGGGATCCAAAACGGCCGAGGTGGCAGCAGATCGCCGACGCCATCAGGCAGCGCATCCAGGACGGCACCTATCCGCCCGACACCCTGATCAGTGAGTCGCGGATCCAGGGCGAATGGGGAGTGGCCAAGATGACGGCCCGGAAAGCTGTGGCTGCCCTCCGCGCGGAAGGGCTGCTCGTGACCACGCCGGGCATGGGCTCCTTCGTGAAGGACGACGGCTGAGGGCTGGTGCGGGACGTCCCTGACGGGCGTCCCGCACCAGCCCTCCGGCCCGTCGGGCGAGACCAGAGGCCGTGGCGGGATTCGAACCCACGTAACTCGCTTTGCAGGCGAGCCCCTCAACCACTCGGGCACACGGCCGTGTGCGTCGTTCGTGGGACGACCGTAGGGCGGGGCGGAGGGCGGGCGGAAGGGGTGGGCGCGGGCCGCAACGGGACTGCCATACGCCGTTCATGAACGGGCCGGGCGGTCCGGCCGCCGGACGCGCGGCCGAGGCCGTCACCGCGTTCCGCCTGCGGACAGGGTCCCGTCCGGCTCACGGCCCTTACGCTGACGGGCATGACCGCTTCCGGACCGCGTGACACCGGTGTCACCGGCGTTCCGCCCCTCCCGCCGCCAGGCAAGCCCGAGACCGTGCTCAGCCGTGCCCACCGGGCGCTGAGCGTCGGCGTCGTCTCCGTCGTCGTGCTGATCGCCTTCGAGGCGACCGCGGTGGGGACGGCGATGCCGGTGGCGGCGCGGGAGCTGGAGGGGGTGGAGCTGTACGCGTTCGCGTTCTCCGGGTACTTCACGACGAGTCTGTTCGGGATGGTGCTCTCGGGGCAGTGGTCGGACCGGCGCGGGCCGCTGGCGCCGCTGGCGTGGGGGATCGGCGGCTTCGCGGCGGGGCTGCTGGTGTCGGGGACGGCCCGGGAGATGTGGCTGTTCGTCCTCGGGCGGGCCGTGCAGGGGCTGGGCGGGGGACTGGTGATCGTCGCCCTGTACGTCGTGGTCGGCCGCGCCTACCCGGAACGGCTCCGGCCGGCCATCATGGCGGCGTTCGCGGCCGGGTGGATCGTGCCGTCCGTCGTCGGCCCGCTGGCCTCCGGCACGGTGACCGAACGCCTCGGCTGGCGCTGGGTGTTCCTGGGCATCCCGGTCCTGGTGGTCCTCCCGCTGGCGCTCGCGCTGCCGCGGATACGGGAGCGGGCGTCCGGCCCGGTGGCATCGGGCGCACCCGCTTCCTTCGACCGGCGCCGGATCCGCCTCGCCCTCTGCGTCTCGCTCGGCGCCGGCCTCCTCCAGTACGCCGCCCAGGACCCGCGGTGGATCTCCGTCCTGCCGGGGGCGGCGGGCGCCGCCCTGCTCGTCCCGGCCGTGCTCGGACTGCTCCCGCGCGGCACCTGCCGGGCCGCCCGCGGCCTGCCCGCCGTCGTCCTGCTGCGCGGCGTCGCCGCGGGCTCGTTCATCGCCGCCGAGTCCTTCGTCCCGCTGATGCTGGTCACCCAGCGCGGACTCGGCCCCACGCTCGCCGGGCTCTCGCTGGCGGCGGGCGGGGCGACGTGGGCGCTGGGCTCCTGGCTGCAGTCCCGGCCGCGGGTGGAGCCGTACCGGGAGCGGCTGATGACCTTCGGCATGGTCCTGGTCGCCGCCGCCATCGCCGCCGCGCCGAGCGTCCTGATCGACGCGGTGCCCGCCTGGACGGTGGCCGTCGCCTGGGCCTTCGGCTGCTTCGGCATGGGCCTGGTGATCTCCTCCACCAGCGTGCTCCTGCTCAAGCTCTCCGCCCCCGAGGAGACCGGCGCCAACTCCGCCGCCCTCCAGATCGCCGACGGCCTCTCCAACGTCCTGCTGCTGGCGGCCGGCGGAGCGGCCTTCGCCGCCCTGGGCGGCGGCACGGCCGGCCACCCGGCGGCCGAGGCCACGGCGTCCCGTCCGGCGGCCTTCGCGGCGGTGTTCCTGCCGATGGCGGGGGTGGCGCTGGCGGGAGTCTGGGTGGCGACGCGGTCGCGGACCGCCGAACGGTGAGCCGGCCGGCGGCGTGGCGGGAACCGGCACCGGCGACCGGCCGGGTCATCCCGCCCGCGCCCCGGCCGGAAGCGCCTCGCGGCCGTGAGCCGCTTCCGGCCGGGGCCGGCGTCCGCGTGACCTCCCCTCCCGCCGGACCGCTGCGTGCCACGCGGGGCAGCGGGGCCGTGCCGTGCGGCGCGCGTGGACGAGGCCGAGGGGCGGTGGCCGGGGGCGGTCCTCGCCGCCGTACCCGGTGGGCGGCCCGGCCGGCAATCCCCGGGAACGCCCTGGTGACCGCCGTGCCCGGGGCCGCCCGCGCGGTGCCGCGGGGCCCGGCCGCACCGCCGGTGTGACCTCCGTCCCACCCGTGGGCGACCTCCCTGCGTCCGGGCGTGGCCGGGTCCCGGCCGCCGGTAGGGTGGCCCGGTTGTCATACGTGGCCGAGCCGACCGACCCCCTTCGGAGACCGTGACTACCACCGCCAGTTCCAGCGCCTCGCACCACCTGTCGCCGGCCTTCCCCGGCCGTGCCCCCTGGGGCACCGCCGGCAAGCTGCGGGCCTGGCAGCAGGGGGCGATGGAGAAGTACATCCAGGAACAGCCCCGCGACTTCCTGGCGGTCGCCACGCCCGGCGCCGGCAAGACGACCTTCGCGCTCACGCTGGCGTCCTGGCTGCTGCACCACCACGTCGTGCAGCAGGTGACCGTGGTGGCCCCGACCGAGCACCTGAAGAAGCAGTGGGCGGAGGCGGCGGCCCGGATCGGCATCAAGCTCGACCCCGAGTACAGCGCCGGACCGCTCGGCAAGGACTACCAGGGAGTCGCCGTCACCTACGCCGGCGTCGGCGTACGGCCCATGCTGCACCGCAACCGGGTCGAGCAGCGCAAGACGCTGGTCATCCTCGACGAGATCCACCACGCCGGCGACTCCAAGTCCTGGGGCGAGGCGTGCCTGGAGGCGTTCGAGCCGGCCACCCGGCGGCTCGCGCTGACCGGTACGCCGTTCCGCTCCGACACCAACCCCATCCCCTTCGTCACGTACGAGGAGGGGGACGACGGCATCCGGCGGTCGTCCGCCGACTACACCTACGGGTACGGGTCCGCGCTCGCGGACGGGGTCGTGCGTCCCGTCATCTTCCTGAACTACAGCGGCAGCATGCGCTGGCGGACCAAGGCGGGCGACGAGGTCGAGGCCCGGCTGGGCGAGCCGATGACCAAGGACGCGGTCAGCCAGGCCTGGCGCACCGCCCTCGACCCGCGCGGCGAGTGGATGCCGTCGGTGCTGCGCGCCGCCGACCAGCGGCTGACCGAGGTGCGCAAGGCCATCCCGGACGCCGGCGCCCTGGTCATCGCCGCCGACCAGGACTCCGCCCGCGCCTACGCCAAGCTGATCCGGGAGATCACCGGCAGCAAGGCCACCCTGGTGCTGTCCGACGACGTCGGCGCGTCCAAGAACATCGACGCCTTCAGCCGGAGCGACGACCGGTGGATGGTCGCCGTCCGCATGGTGTCCGAGGGCGTCGACGTGCCGCGCCTCGCGGTCGGGGTGTACGCCACGACCATCTCCACGCCGCTGTTCTTCGCCCAGGCCGTCGGGCGTTTCGTGCGGTCCAGGCGGCGCGGCGAGACCGCGTCCGTGTTCCTGCCGACCGTGCCCGACCTGCTCTCCTTCGCGGGCGAGATGGAGCGCGAGCGAGACCACGTCCTCGACCGGCCGAAGAAGGACGGCGAGGAGGACCCCTACGCCGAGTCCGAGAAGGAGATGGAGGAGGCCAACAAGGAGCAGGACGAGGACACCGGGGAGCAGGAGCAGTTCGCCTTCGAGGCGCTGGAGTCGGAGGCCGTCTTCGACCGGGTCATGTACAACGGCGCCGAGTTCGGCATGCAGGCCCACCCCGGCAGCGAGGAGGAGCAGGACTACCTCGGCATCCCCGGACTCCTCGAACCCGACCAGGTGCAGCTGCTGCTCCAGAAGCGGCAGGCCCGGCAGATCGCGCACAGCCGCAAGAAGCCGGACGAGGAGGCCGACCTGCTCGAACTGCCCGCCGAGCGGCGGCCGGTGGTCTCCCACAAGGAGATGATGGAGCTGCGCAAGAAGCTCAACACCATGGTCGGCGCCTACGTCCACCAGAGCGGCAAGCCGCACGGGGTCATCCACACCGAGCTGCGGCGCGTCTGCGGCGGGCCGCCGAGCGCCGAGGCCACCGCCGGGCAGCTCCGCCAGCGCATCGCCAAGGTCCAGGAGTGGGCCACGCGCATGAAGTGACCCCCCGGGAGGACGGGCCGTGCGGGTGCGGGTGCGGTCCGTGCGCGGTTCGTATGCGGTTCGTGCGCGATGTGTGCGTGGCCCGTGTGCGGTCCGTGTGAGGCCCGCATGCGGTGCGTGTGCGGTACGTATGCGGACAAACACAGGTAGTCCGTACCTGCCGGTGACCGGATTCTGGACGGAACCTTCCGCTGAGCGGACCGGCTCGCTACTGTCACGCTACGCACACGCCCCGTGGCAGCGCCGCCGCGGAGCGCAGCCGTGAAGCGACTCGGGCCCGGACACGCCGGGCCGCCGGCCGATCGGCGGCCTCTGAGGCACGACGCCGACGGGACTCGGCGACGCATCCGCCGCGAAGGGGCCGCAGACCTCACCACAAAAGGAGTGGGCGTCGTGACCGCGGAGACCTCTCAGACGCTCGACAGGGGACTGCGTGTCCTCAAACTGCTCGCCGAGACCGACCACGGGCTGACCGTCACCGAGCTGTCCCACCGGCTGGGTGTGAACCGTACCGTCGTGTACCGGTTGCTGGCCACTCTGGAACAGCACGCCCTCGTCCGCCGTGACCTGGGCGGCCGTGCCCGGGTGGGACTCGGGGTACTGGGCCTGGGCCGCCAGGTGCACCCCCTGGTGCGGGAGGCGGCGATGCCGGCGCTGCGCGCGCTGGCCGAGGACATCGGGGCCACGGCCCACCTGACGCTGGTGGACGGGGCGGAGGCGCTGGCGGTGGCCGTCGTCGAGCCGACCTGGACCGACTACCACGTGGCCTACCGCGCCGGGTACCGGCACCCGCTGGACCGGGGCGCCGCCGGCAAGGCGATCCTCGCCGCCCGGCGGCGGCCGGCCACCGACCCCGGTTTCACCCTGACCGAGGGCGAGCTGGAGGCCGGGGCGTGCGGGGCGGCGGCGCCGCTGGTGGGGGTGTCGGGCGTCGAGGGCAGCGTCGGCGTCGTCATGCTCTCCGACGTGGTGCCCGAGCGGGTCGGCCCCCGTGTGATGGACGCGGCCCGGGAGGTGGCGGAGGCGCTGCGGTGACCGGCCTGAAGCGGGTGGCGGAGGCGCTGCGGTGACCGGCCCGGAGCGGGCGGCGGAGGCGTCGCGGCGACGTGGCCCGGGGACGCCGGCGGAGACGCGCTGCCGCGACACGGCCCGAGGAGGGGCGGCTGTGCGCGGTGGGCCGGTCTTCCGGGGAGGGTCGGCTGCGTGCGGCGGGCCGGCCCCCGGGGGTGGCCGCGGGCCGGTCCCCGGAGGTGGCCGCGGGCCGGTCCCCGGAGGTGGCCGCGGGGGTGGCCCGGAGACGGCGGCAGCCCTGCGGTGACCCCGCCCGCGCCGGGCGTCGACCGGCGCCGCGTTAGATTGAATCCGTGCTCTCTCGTCTCACGCGCCCCCAGACCCTGGCCGTCTGCGCCCTGCCCGTCGTGGCGCTGTTCGCCACGGCGGTGGCCGCGCCGCTGCCGTTCTCCGTGGCGCAGCCCGGGATGACGGCGGACGTGCTCGGCGAGAACCGCGGCACCCCGGTGATCACCATCTCCGGCGCCCCGGTCCAGAAGACCACCGGGCAGCTGCGGATGACGACCATCGTGGCCACCGGCCCGGAGGAGAGCGTCTCGCTCGGCGACGTCCTCGGCAACTGGTTCGCCACCGACCGCGCGGTCATGCCGCGCGACGCGGTCTACCCGAGCGGCGACGACGAGCAGGAGATCGAGCGGTACAACAAGGAGCAGATGAAGGAGTCCCAGGACACCGCCACCGCCGCCGCCCTGGGCTACCTGGACCTCGACCCCGCCGACGTCGACGTCACCCTGACGCTGGCCGACGTCGGCGGCCCCAGCGCCGGGCTGCTGTTCTCCCTCGGCATCGTCGACAAGCTGGACGACGCCGACCTCACCGGCGGCCGGACCATCGCCGGCACCGGCACCATCAGCGCCGACGGCGAGGTCGGCGCCGTCGGCGGCGTACCGCTGAAGACCAAGGCCGCCCGGCGGGACGGCGCCACCGTCTTCCTCGTACCGCAGGACGAGTGCGCGGACGCGCGGGCCGAGCTGCCCGAGGGGCTGCGGCTGGTCCCGGTGACGACGCTGAAGGGCGCGGTCGGCGCGCTGCGCGCCCTGGACACCGGCAAGGGCGACGTCCCCCACTGCTGAGCGGCCCCGCCGCCCCGCCTCGGCCCTCCCTCACGAACCCCTTCCCCGCCGTCCGGTCCGGCGCCACCCGGCGCAGGCTCTCCCCGTCCACGTCGGCCTCGGCGCTCGGCTCCCGTGCCACGCCGTCGGTCGGCGCCCGGGTCACCGGTCCTCGGCCGCCTGCTCCACCAGCGGGATCACCCGCAGGGGGACGGGGTTCTCCATGACGATCGCCGTGGCGGCCCGGACGATGCCGTCGAAACCGACGACCCGGTCGATCACCCGTTGGAGATCGGCGTTGGAACGGGCGACCAGCCGGCACAGCATGTCGTTGGCGCCGGTGGTGGTGTGCAGCTCCAGCACCTCCGGCACGGACGCCAGGTGCGCCCGCACGTCGGCCCCCTGGCCCTGCCGGATCTGGAGCGCGGCGAACGCGGTGACGGGGTAGCCGAGCGCCGCCGGGTCCACCTCGGGGCCGAAGCCGCGGATGACCCCGTTCGACCGGAGCCGCTCCAGCCGCGCCTGCGCGGTGCCCCGGGCCACCCCCAGCCGCCGGGACATCTCCAGCACCCCGATCCGCGGCTCCCGCGCCAGCAGCACGATGATCCGCCCGTCCAGCCGGTCGATCCCCATCCGCCCCGCCTCCGGCCTGGTCATGTTGTACAGATCGCCCGGCCCGACCGCCGTGGCACTGGTCAGACTGCCCAGGGAAAACGCGAACTATTGCGCACCTTGCGGACCCGGAGGACCCTGCGGCTATGACGCAGACCACACTCCGCACTCCCGACACCGCCCGGCGGGCCGACCCCTTCCCGGTCAAGGGAATGGACGCGGTCGTCTTCGCCGTGGGCAACGCCAAGCAGGCGGCGCACTACTACTCCACCGCCTTCGGCATGAAGCTGGTCGCCTACTCCGGACCGGAGAACGGCAGCCGCGAGACCGCCTCGTACGTCCTGGAGAACGGCTCCGCCCGCTTCGTGTTCACCTCCGTCATCAAACCCTCCACCGACCACGGCCGCTTCCTCGCGGCGCACGTGGCCGAGCACGGCGACGGCGTGATCGACCTCGCCGTCGAGGTCCCCGACGCCCGCGCCGCGCACGCCTACGCCGTCGGGCACGGCGCCCGCTCGCTCGCCGAGCCGCACGAGGCCCAGGACGAGCACGGCACGGTCGTCCTCGCCGCGATCGCCACCTACGGCGACACCCGCCACACCCTCGTCGAACGCACCGGCTACGACGGCCCCTACCTGCCCGGCTACGTCGCCGCCGACCCGATCGTCGAGCCCCCCGCCGACCGCACCTTCCAGGCCGTCGACCACTGCGTCGGCAACGTCGAACTCGGCCGCATGGACGAATGGGTCGGCTTCTACCACCGGGTCATGGGCTTCACGAACATGAAGGAGTTCGTGGGCGACGACATCGCCACCGAGTACAGCGCCCTGATGTCCAAGGTGGTCGCCGACGGCACCCGCAAGGTCAAGTTCCCGATCAACGAGCCCGCCGTCGCCAGGAAGAAGTCCCAGATCGACGAGTACCTGGAGTTCTACGGCGGCGCCGGCGTCCAGCACATCGCGCTCAACACCAGCGACATCGTCCGCACCGTGCGCACCATGAAGGCCAACGGCGTCCAGTTCCTGGAGACGCCCGACTCCTACTACGACACCCTCGGCGAGTGGGCGGGCGAGACCCGCGTCCCCGTGGACGTGCTGCGCGAGCTGAGGATCCTGGTCGACCGCGACGAGGACGGCTACCTGCTCCAGATCTTCACCAAGCCGGTCCAGGACCGCCCGACCGTCTTCTTCGAGCTCATCGAACGCCACGGCTCCATGGGCTTCGGCAAGGGCAACTTCAAGGCCCTCTTCGAGGCCATCGAACGCGAACAGGAGAAGCGCGGGAACCTGTAGCGCCCGGCCAGGGGCGCGGGGCCAAGGCACCGTCCGGCTCCGCCGCGCGGGCGCACGCCCGCTATCCCGAGGGCGGGCTCTCGACCGAGGGCTCGCCCAACCCCGCCAACGCGGCCCGTGCCCTCGGCGCCTCCGACGGCGAGAACCACGGGTTGATCCGCAGCGCCTCCCGCAGATGCCGCCGCGCCGCCCCGTACCGCCCCAGCTCCGCCTCGATCACCCCCCGGTGGTACACGTACGCCGCGCTGCGCACCCCGCCCCCGCGCTCCCCGTCCGTCGCCCGCACCGCGTACTCCACCCCCTCCCCGGCCCGCCCGTCCCGGTACAGCGCCCACCCCAGCGCGTCCGCCACGGCGGTGGACGGCTGCCGCCGCCACTGGGCCCGCAGCCGCCGCACGGCCGCCGCCGGGTCCCCGTGCTCCGCCTCGAACCGCCCCAGCACCAGTTCCTCGTCCACCCCGCCCGCCGCGGCGGCCCGCACCCGCTCGCGCAGCAGGCCGTACTGGGCCCGCGCGGCCCGCCCGAGCCCCAGCGACTCGTACAGCTCGCCCAGCTCCAGCGCGTCCTCGGGACGCGGATGCCGCTCCAGCGCCGCCTGGTACGCCGTGAGCGCCTCCGACGTACGCCCCAGCGCTGCCAGCGCACGCCCCTGTCCGGCCCGCGCGGCCCGCTGGTCGGGATCGGCGCGCAGCGCCGCCCGGAAGTACCGCAGCGCCTCCTGTCGTTCCCCGCGCTCGAACGCCAGCCGCCCGGCCTGCTCCAGGTACGCCGCCCGCTCGGCCGCCGTTTGGGCCACCGCCACCGCGTCGGTGATCTGCGCCGCCGCGTCCTCCCGCCAGCCCCGGTCCCGGTAGACGGCCGCCTTCCGCGCCCGCACCGCCGCCGTGCCCGGCCGCAGCCGCACGAGCCGCTCCAGCGCCCGTCCCACCGCCTCGTGGTCGCCGAGCCCGGTGTACGCGTCGATCAGCACCGCGTGCGTGGTCCACCGCTTCGGCGCCAGCCGCCGCGCCGCCTCCCCCCAGCGCTTCGCCCCGGGGAAGTCCCGCCGCGCCACCGCCAGCGCGGCCAGCCCCTCCAGGGCGGCGGGGGACTCCTCCAGCCGCAGCGCGGTGCGCAGCGCCCGCTCCGCCTCGGGGAAGCGCGCGGGGTCGGCCGTGCGCCGCCCCCGCTCGGCGTAGGCGGCCCCGAGCACCGCCCACGACCGCGCGTCCCGCGGGCGCGCCCGCACCCGGGCCTCCCGCTCGCCGATCAGCACCGCCAGACCGGGCAGCGCGGCCGGGGCCCCGCCGGTCACCGCGCCCTGCGCCAGGGCGGCCGGGCCCGGCGCGGGCGCCGCGGCCGGGCCCGGCGGCCACAGCCGTCCGGACAGCAGGGACGGCACGGCGCCGAGCACGGCGCACCCGGCCGCCGAGGCGATCAGCCACCGCCGCCACCCGGCCGGACGCCGCTTGAGTCGGATCGTCATACCGGACACTGTGCGCCCGTACGGCCGGGACACCCGCGCAGGCGAAGGGCGGTGCCGACGGGGTTCACACCGATGGCCCCCGGTGCCACCCTGAGGATCATGAGCCGTATCCAAGCGCCCCGCGACGAGGCGACCGGCAACCTCCTAGACCGGCTGCTCGGCGTCCTGCCCGCCGACGCCGTCCGAGCCGACCCCGACGTCACGGCCTCCTACGCCCACGACATGGCGGGCTTCTGCCCGGCCGGCACCCCGGCCGTCGTCGTCCTGCCGCGCACCGTCGAAGAGGTCCAGCACGTCATGCGGGTCGCCACCGAGCTGCGCGTCCCCGTCGTCCCGCAGGGCGCCCGCACCGGCCTGTCCGGCGGTGCCAACGCCCACGACGGCTGGATCGTGCTCTCCCTGACGAGGATGGACCGCATCCTGGAGATCAGCCCGGTCGACCGGATCGCCGTCGTCGAACCCGGCGTCGTCAACGCCGCCCTCTCCCGCGCGGTCGGGAAGCACGGCCTCGCCTACCCGCCCGACCCCTCCAGCTGGGAGACGTGCACCATCGGCGGCAACATCGGCACCGCCTCCGGCGGCCTGTGCTGCGTCAAGTACGGGGTGACCGCCGAGTACGTCCTCGGCCTCGACGTCGTCCTCGCCGACGGCCGCCTGCTGTCGACCGGCCGCCGCACCGCCAAGGGCGTCGCCGGGTACGACCTCACCCGCCTCTTCGTCGGCTCCGAGGGCTCCCTCGGCATCGTCGTCCGCGCCGTCCTCGCCCTGCGCCCCAAGCCGCCCGCGCAGCTCGTGCTGGCCGCCGAGTTCACCTCGGCCGGCGCCGCCTGCGACGCCGTGTGCCGGATCATGGAGGGCGGACACACGCCCTCCCTCCTCGAACTGATGGACCGTACGACCGTCAAGGCCGTCAACGACATGACCCGCATGGGCCTGCCGGAGACCACCGAGGCCCTCCTCCTCGCCGCCTTCGACACCCCCGACGCGGCCGGTGGCCTCGCCGCCGTCGGCGCGCTGTGCGAAGCCGCCGGGGCCACCCGGGTCGTCCCCGCCGACGACGCCGCCGAGTCGGAACTGCTGCTCCAGGCACGGCGGGCGTCGCTCCCCGCCCTCGAAGCGGTCAAGGGCACCACGATGATCGACGACGTGTGCGTGCCCCGCTCCCGGCTCGGCGAACTCCTCGACGGCGTCGAGCGGATCGCCGGCGAGCACCGCCTGACCATCGGCGTCTGCGCCCACGCCGGCGACGGCAACACCCACCCCACGGTCTGCTTCGACGCCGCCGACCCCGACGAGTCGCGGCGCGCCCGCGCGTCCTTCGACGAGATCATGGCCCTCGGCCTGGAACTGGGCGGCACCATCACCGGCGAGCACGGCGTCGGCACCCTGAAGAAGGAGTGGCTCGCCCGCGAACTCGGCCCGGTGGGGCTGGAGATGCAGCGGGCGGTCAAGCAGGCCTTCGACCCGCTGGGCATCCTCAACCCCGGCAAGCTCTTCTGACGGCCGTGTCCCCTCACCGGGCGGGCGGGCCGGCCCGCCCGCCCTCGCTCCCCGGGGGACAGATCCGCAGGGTCCGCTCCAGCCAGGCCGACACCTGCGCCGCCGGCACCTCCAGCAGGACCTCCCCGTCCGGCCCGCTCAGCCCGATCAGCACCACGCCGCGCCCCTCGGACCTGGCCGGCCGCACCCGTACGCCCCCGTGCCCGCACGGCCGGAACACCCCCTCCACCAGCAGCTCGCGGGCGAACGCCCAGTGCGCGGGACGGGCGGAGCCGGCGGGGAGGCCGATGTGCACGGCGTACGGGTCGTCGGTGCGGTAGGCGAGCCGGGCGGGGACCGGGACGCTGTGCCCGGGCGACAGGACGAGCATCAGTTCCAGCTCCCGTTCGACGACGGTGTGACGCATCGGTGCGTGTCCTTCCTCGTGCGGTCCGTGCGGGCCGGGGCGTCCCGACGGGCGGGTACGGGACGGCCGGGCGGCCGGGGCGGCCCGCGTCGGGGCGAGCGGGCCGGCGGGCGGGCGTGACGCGGGCGTGACGCGGGTTCGCGGGTGCGGTGTGGCATGGGTGTGCGGGTGACGCGGGTTCGCGGGTGTGCGGGTTCGCGGGTGCGGTGTGGCATGGGTGTGCGGGTGACGCGGGTTCGCGGGTGTGCGGGTTCGCGGGGAATTCTTCCGGACGTGTGTGAAGCCCTTGCGCGAGGTCGCCCGGAAAGGGGTGGGTAGGGCGGGACCGGCGGTGCGGGATGCGCCCGTCTGATAGATGTGGACCCCTCCATACCACCGAGCAGATACGGGACGACGGACATGAGCGCCCCAACCCCGGCCCCGGGCGACGACAGGCCCCGCGAAGGGTATTACCCGGACCCGTCCATTCCTGGATATGTCCGGTACTGGAACGGCGCCTCCTGGGTGCCGGGCACCAGCCGCCCGGCGCCCGAGGACGGCGAACCGCTCCTCCCGCCGCCCGGCGCGCGGCCCGCCGGCCCCTCGGTGGAGGAGACCGGCCCGCACTTCTTCGACGAGGACCCGGCCGACGAGCCCGCTCCGGACGCCTCCACACGGGCGGACCAGCACGGCGGCCGCCCCGAGCCAGCCTCGGCCTGGGGCGCCGACCCCGCCCGCCAGGCGGGCCCGGGCCACGGCGCCGGTCAGGAGCAGCGGCCCGTCTGGCCCTCTCCGCAGGGGGCCGACCCGAGGGTGCCCCGGCCGTCGGGCCCCGTGGACGGGCCGGGCGGGAACGGTACGGCGACCGCGCCGGCCGCCGGGCCCGAGGAGGAGTCCGGCGGCACGGTCCTGTTCCGGCGCCCCGGCACCGCCGCCGGACGGCAGCCGGCGCCCGCGCGGGGACCGGCTGCCGCCCCCGGGGCCGACGACGACCCGGGCACGATGAAGTTCCGGGCGGTCTCCCCGGGCGCGGCCCGGCGCCCGGACCCGTCCCCGGCCCGGCCCCCGGCCGCCCCCCGCGCCGTCCCCGGCACCGGCGCCCCCGCCGCCCACCAGGGTCCCGCCGCCCAGCCGGCCCCGGAGGCCCCCCGGCCCCCCCCCCCGCACCCCCCCCCCCCCCCCCCCCCCCCCCCCCCCCCCCCCCCCCCCCCCCCCCCCCCCCCCCCCCCCCCCCCCCCCCCCCCCCCCCCCGCCCCCCCCCCCC
>NZ_JBUDHV010000053.1:0-39683 GCF_054956795.1 Streptomyces sp. SYSU D01066-1
CGGCCCCCCCCCCCCCCCCCCCCCCCCCCCCCCCCCCCCCCCCCCCCCCCCCCCCCCCCCCCCCCCCCCCCCCCCCCCCCCCCCGACCCCGAAGCACACCCTGGGCGCTACGCGCACCCCCACCGAATCCGCGCAGGCGCCGCAGGCGTACACGCACCGCATCCCGCGCAGGCGCCGCAGGCGTACACGCACCGCACCCCCCACAGACGCCGCAGGCACCCCGCACCCCCCGCAGACGCCGCAGGCACCCCGCACCCCCCACAGACGCCGCAGGCACCCCGCACCCGCACAGGCGCCGCAGGCACCCCCCGCCCAAGCGCCGCAGGCACACGCACCCCGCTCCCACCCGCCTGGACGCCCCCAGTTCGACACGTCCCCGCATCTCCACTTTCGTATGGGTAGATCGCTGGATCACTCCCCACCCACTGGAGGGCGCCGTGCGGCCGGAGGGCTACGACTACGACACCCACAGCCGGCTGGCCGGGCCGCTCACGGAGCCGTCCGGCACCGCCTACCGGGTGCAGTACACCTCGCTGCTCTCCCGTGAGCCCCACCGGACAAGAGCCGTCCTCCTCATGACCCTCGCGCCGCTGTTCACCGGCGCCCTGCTGGTCTACCTCGTCTGGCCCACCCACTGGGTGGAGCGGGAGGGCGCCGACCGCTGGCTGACCACCCTCGACGTCACCATGCTCATAGCGATCGGCCTGATCGAGCTGTTCATGGTCGTCAACGTCGCCTCCGTCGCCCACGCCACGCTGGTCGCCCGCGACCCCGTCCCCGTCACCCCCGAACCCGGCGCCCGCGTCGCCTTCCTCACCACGTACGTCCCGGGCAAGGAACCCCTCTCCATGGTCCGCGCCACCCTCGAAGGCGCCACCCGCGTCACCCGCCCCGGCGCCCGCGGCGTCCTCGACGTGTGGCTCCTCGACGAGGGCGACGACCCCGCCGCCAAGGCCCTCTGCGCGGAGCTGGGTGTTTGCCACTTCACCCGCAGCGGCGTCCCCGAGTGGAACCAGGAGACCGGCGTCCACAAGGCCCGCACCAAGCACGGCAACTACAACGCCTGGATCGCCATGCACGGCGACGCCTACGACTTCTTCGCCTCCGTCGACACCGACCACGTCCCGCTCCCCGGCTTCCTGGAGCGGATGCTCGGCTACTTCCGTGATCCGGACGTCGCCTTCGTCGTCGGCCCCCAGGTGTACGGCAACTACCACAACCCCGTCACCAAGGCCGCGGAGTCCCAGCAGTTCCTCTTCCACGCCCTGATCCAGCGGGCCGGCAACCGCTACCGCGCCCCCATGTTCGTCGGCACCAACAACGTCGTACGCATCGCGGCCGTGAAACAGGTGGGCGGCCTGTACGACTCGATCACCGAGGACATGGCCACCGGCTTCGAGATCCACCGCCGCCGCAATCCGCTGACCGGCCGCCACTGGCAGTCCGTCTACACCCCCGACGTCCTCGCCGTCGGTGAGGGCCCGGCCTCCTGGACCGACTTCTTCACCCAGCAGATGCGCTGGTCCAGAGGCACCTACGAGACCCTCATCAAGCAGTACGGCAAGGCCCTCTTCCGGATGCCCCCCGGCCGCCTGCTCTCGTACACCCTGATGCTCGTCTACTACCCGATGACGGCCGTCAACTGGTTCCTCGGCATCCTCAGCTGCCTCCTCTTCCTCTGCTTCGGCGCCTCCGGCACCGAGGTCGCCGCCTCCGTCTGGCTGATGCTCTACAGCGACGCCGCCGCCCTCCAGGTCGGCCTCTACCTCTGGAACCGCCGCCACAACGTCTCCCCGCACGAGCCCGAGGGCTCCGGCGGCCTGGCCGGCATGGCGATGTCGGCCCTCTCCGCCCCGATCTACCTCAAGTCGTTCGGCGAAGCGCTGCTGCGCCGCCCCAGCCGCTTCGTCGTCACCCCCAAGGGCGACGGCGCCAGCCCCGACCGCCCCCTCACCTTCCGCATCCACCTCACCTGGGCGTTTGTCCTGGTCGCCGCCCTGATCGTGTCCGTCGTCCTCGACCACACCCACGTGGCGATGCGCACCTGGGCGTTCCTCGCCACGGCGATCTCCCTGGCCCCGTTCGCCGTCTGGGCCACCACGGACCGACGCGCGCGCAAGGCGGCCTCCGCCCCCGCCTCCGCCGCCTCCGCCACCCCCGCGGCTCCGCCCGTGCCCACCCATCCGCCCGGCACCACCCAGGCGGCCGGTGCCCCCGCCTTCGCCGCCACCGGCATCACGTCCACCGTCTCCGGCACCATGACAGGAGGTAACTAGGCCATGGCCTACCAGCCCTCGCGGAAGACCAAGAAGACCATCCTGGGCGTGGGCGGCCTGGCCGTCCTGGCCGCGCTCAACGCCCCGGCCGCCCTCGGCTTCGCCGGCGAGAAGTACCACGCGTACAAGATCTCCCGCCCGGCCTACAAGGCGGAGTACGGCTCCTGGGACCAGGTCGACATCCCGCAGGAGTACCGCACCAACGCCATCCACGCCGCCCTCCTGCACACCGGCAAGGTGCTGATCGTCGCCGGCTCCGGCAACGAGCAGAAGAAGTTCGACGCCGGCTCCTTCGACACCGTCCTGTGGGACCCGCGGAAGAACACCTTCGAGAAGGTCCCCACCCCGGAGGACTTCTTCTGCGCCGGCCACGCCCAGCTCCCCGGCGGCCGCCTGCTGGTGGCCGGCGGCACCGCCCGCTACGAACTCCTCGACGGCGAGGTCGAGCGGGCCGGCGGCGGCATGCGCGTGAAGAACGAGAACCCCGACAAGGCCGTCCACCTCCCCAAGGGCACCCGCTTCCGCTCGCCGGCCGGCGTCGAGTACGTCTCCAAGTTCGACGTGACCGTCCCCAGGGCCAAGCGCGAGTTCGAGATCACCCGCGACGAGCGCGGCGCCGTCCAGCCGTACCGCACGAAGGTCACCGCCGGCGAGCGCCGCGTCTTCGTCGAGGCCGCCGAGAAGGGCCCGCTGTCGGTCACCGACGCCCGGACCCAGTACGAGATCGTCGGCCTGAGGGGCAAGGACGCCGACAACACGTACGGCCTCAGCGAGAAGATCACCCTCGACAAGCAGGACTTCCAGGGCATCCGCGCCGCCTACGAGTTCGACCCGGTCGCCGAGAAGTACGTCCCCGTCGACCCGATGGACAAGGCCCGCTGGTACCCGACCCTGGTCGGCCTGGACGACGGCCGCGTCCTCGCCGCCTCCGGCCTGGACGACGTCGGCATGATCGACCCGGGCGACAACGAGATCTACGACCCGAGGACCAAGAAGTGGTCACCCGGCCCCAAGCGGTACTTCCCCACCTACCCCGCCCTCTTCCTCACCAAGGGCGGCAAGCTCTTCTACTCCGGTTCCAACGCCGGCTACGGCCCCGCCGACCAGGGGCGCGTCCCCGGCCTGTGGGACCTGGAGACCAACACCTTCCAGAAGGTCCCCGGCCTCACCGACCCCGACCAGCTCGAGACCTCCGCCTCCCTGCTCCTGCCCCCCGCGCAGGACCAGAAGGTGATGGTGCTGGGCGGCGGCGGGGTCGGCGAGTCGCGGAAGTCCACCCCGCGCACGGCCGTCGTCGACCTCAAGGAGGAGAACCCGGCCTTCAGGCCCGGCCCCGACCTGCCCCAGGGCACCCGCTACCTGAACAGCGTGATCATGCCGGACGACACCGTCTTCACGTCCAACGGCTCGAATGACTACCGCGGCCGCAGCGCCAGCAACATCCTCAAGGCGCAGTTCTACGACCCGAGGACCAACGCCTTCAAGGAGGCCGCCGCGCCCGCCGTGGGCCGCAACTACCACTCCGAGGCGCTGCTGCTGCCCGACGGCCGGGTCGCCACCTTCGGCTCCGACCCGCTCTTCGACGACCAGCAGAACACCAAGCTCGGCCACTTCGAGCAGCGCATGGAGGTCTTCACCCCGCCCGCCCTGCACCGCGGCGCGGCCACCCGCCCGGCCCTGAAGGACGGCCCGCAGACCCTCGACGCCGGCCACCGCGTCACCTACCGCACCGACCACCCCGACCGGATCGCCGAGGCCCGCCTGATGCGTCCGGGCGCGGTGACCCACACCACCGACGTCGAACAGCGCTCCATCGAACTCGGCGTGACCAAGAAGGGCAAGTCGGTCACCTTCGACGTCCCCGAGGACCGCACCCTGGTCCCGCCCGGCTGGTACATGCTCTTCGTCACCGACGGCGAGGGCACCCCGTCGAAGGCGAAGTGGATCCACGTGGAGTGAGCGGAGGCGGGCGGATCACGCCCCGGCCTCACGGGCCAGCCCCAGCGCGTACTCCGGCCACCACCGTCCGGCGTCCGGCCCGCCCGCGCAGGCGCCGTCCGACTCCCCGGGCCGCTTGACCCACAGGTACGCGTCGACGACCGGGTCCTCGGTGTCGGTGGTCGGCCGGGTGCCCAGCGCCCGGCCGGGCGGGTTGCACCAGACGCCGGGCAGCGGACCGTTCCCGTTGCGGCTGGTGTCGATGACGAAGTGCTTGCCGCCCAGCCCCTGGGACAGCTTCTTGCCGTACGCCGTGGTGGCGTCGGTCGTCTGGAAGTTGGAGACGTTGAGCGCGAAGCCGTCGGCCCCCTCGATCCCGGCCCGCTTCAGCGGTTCGACCAGCGCCCAGGGGTCCTTGATCCAGGACGGGTTGCCCGCGTCGAGGTAGACCTTGGTGCGCGGCTGCTCCTTCAGCCGGGTGATCGCCTCGCCCAGCAGCCGCTCGCGCTCGGCGTGCAGCTCGCGCGGGGTGCAGCCGTCCACGATGTGCGCGACGGCGTCGGGCTCCAGCACCACCAGGGCCTGGGCGTCGCCGATGGCGGCGGCGAACTTCCCGATCCACCGCCGGTAGGCCGCCGCGTTCGCCGCGCCCCCGGCGGAGTGCTGGCCGCAGTCGCGGTGCGGGATGTTGTAGGCGGTCAGCAGGACCGTCTTCCCCGCCTTCGCCGCGGCCCGGGTGGCCCTGCGCACCAGCGGCGCCGGGTCGATCTCGCCGGCCGGCCAGAGCGCGGCCGGCTGCCCGGCGATCCGCTGCAGGAGTTCGGCGTCCCGGGAGCGGCCCTGCCGCTGCCACAGCCGGCCCTGCCGGGCGGCGGGGCTGTCCGGGTCGACCCAGAAGCCGTCGCCGCCCGCCTCCTCGGAGGGGACCGCGGCCACGGACGCCTCGTCGACGTCGGCCGCGGAGGAACAGCCCGCCGCGAGCCCGAGGGCGGTGAGGGCCGCGAGGGCGCGGATCAGCCGGAACATGCTGCTCCCTGAAGCAGAGGTGATAAAGCTCAACGATCCGGCACGCATAGTTGCATAACGGACGCGTCGCTGCCCGCATCGCCATGCCCGCGACCGAGTGCGACCGGCGAACCGGCGACCGGCGGCCGGCGGTCGCCGGTCACCGGGCGGTCAGCGCCGGGCGGCCCGGCGCCGGGCGGTCAGTGCCGGGCGGTCCGAGGGCCGGGACGGAGCTGACCGGCATGTGACCGGCCGGTAAGGTCTGATGCCGTGCCGAAGCCCCTCAGTCTCTCCTTCGACCCCATCGCACGCGCCGACGAAAGCTGGAAGCGCCGCTGGGGCAACGTGCCCTCCATGGCCGCCATCACCTCGATCATGCGGGCCCAGCAGATCCTGCTGGCGGAGGTCGACGCGGTGGTCAAGCCGTACGGCCTCACCTTCGCGCGCTACGAGGCGCTGGTGCTGCTCACCTTCTCCAAGTCGGGCGAACTGCCGATGTCCAAGATCGGCGAGCGGCTCATGGTGCACCCCACGTCGGTGACGAACACCGTCGACCGGCTGGTCACCTCGGGGTTCGTCGCCAAGCGCCCGAACCCCAACGACGGCCGCGGCACCCTCGCCTCGATCACCGACAAGGGCCGCGAGGTGGTCGAGTCCGCCACCCGCGACCTGATGGCCATGGACTTCGGCCTGGGCGTCTACGACGCCGAGGAGTGCGGCGAGATCTTCGCGATGCTGCGCCCGCTGCGGGTGGCCGCGGGCGACTTCGCGGAGGACTGAGCCGCGGGCGGCCCGCCGCAAGATCGCCCGGAACGTCTCGTTACGCTCGTACCCATGAAAAAGAGCGTGCTGACCCGCTACCGGGTCATGGCGTACGTCACCGGTGTCCTGCTGATCCTGCTGTGCCTCGGCATGATCGGCAAGTACGTGCTGGACATGAACGGTGCCGACGACTTCACCCGCGTCGTCAGCATCGCGCACGGCTGGCTCTACGTCATCTACCTCGTCTTCGCCTTCGACCTGGGCGCCAAGGCGAAGTGGCCGGTCAAGAAGCAGCTGTGGGTGCTGCTCGCCGGAACCATTCCGACGGCCGCGTTCTTCGTCGAACGCAGGATCACCCCGGAGCTGCAGGCGAGGTTCACCGAGCCCGCGCCCGCCGCCGTCAAGGCGTAGCGCGCCCGCCGCCACCGCCGTACACACGTACGGCGGTTTCCCGTCGACAGGTACTAGGACGTCCTAGTAAATTCGAGGGTATGGACGCTGACGCCATAGAGGAGGGCCGCCGACGCTGGCAGGCCCGGTACGACGCGGCGCGCAAGCGCGACGCCGACTTCACCACGCTCTCCGGCGACCCGGTGGAGCCGGTGTACGGACCCCGCCCCGGGGACACCTACCAGGGCTTCGAGCGGATCGGCTGGCCGGGCGAGTACCCCTTCACCCGCGGCCTGTACCCGACCGGCTACCGGGGCCGGACCTGGACGATCCGCCAGTTCGCCGGGTTCGGCAACGCCGAGCAGACCAACGAGCGCTACCGGATGATCCTGCGCAACGGCGGCGGCGGCCTCTCGGTCGCCTTCGACATGCCGACGCTGATGGGCCGCGACTCCGACGACCCGCGCTCGCTCGGCGAGGTCGGCCACTGCGGGGTGGCCGTCGACTCGGCCGCCGACATGGAGGTCCTCTTCCGCGGCATCCCGCTCGGCGACGTCACGACGTCGATGACGATCAGCGGCCCGGCCGTCCCCGTCTTCTGCATGTACCTGGTCGCCGCCGAGCGCCAGGGCGTCGACCCGTCCGTGCTGAACGGCACGCTCCAGACCGACATCTTCAAGGAGTACATCGCCCAGAAGGAGTGGCTCTTCCAGCCCGAGCCGCACCTGCGCCTGATCGGCGACCTGATGGAGTACTGCGCGGCCGGCATCCCCGCCTACAAGCCGCTCTCCGTCTCCGGCTACCACATCCGCGAGGCGGGTGCGACGGCCGCGCAGGAACTGGCGTACACGCTGGCCGACGGCTTCGGCTACGTCGAGCTGGGCCTCTCCCGCGGCCTGGACGTCGATACCTTCGCCCCCGGCCTGTCCTTCTTCTTCGACGCGCACGTCGACTTCTTCGAGGAGATCGCGAAGTTCCGCGCGGCCCGCCGCATCTGGGCCCGCTGGATGCGCGACGTGTACGGGGCGCGGTCGGAGAAGTCCCAGTGGCTGCGCTTCCACACCCAGACCGCCGGTGTCTCCCTCACCGCCCAGCAGCCGTACAACAACGTGGTCCGCACGGCGGTGGAGGCCCTGGCGGCCGTGCTCGGCGGCACCAACTCCCTGCACACCAACGCCCTCGACGAGACCCTCGCCCTCCCCTCCGAACAGGCGGCGGAGATCGCCCTGCGCACCCAGCAGGTCCTGATGGAGGAGACCGGCGTCGCCCACGTGGCCGACCCGCTCGGCGGCTCCTGGTACGTCGAACAGCTCACCGACCGGATCGAGGCGGACGCGGAGAAGATCTTCGAGCGGATCAGGGAACGGGGGCTGCGGGCACACCCCGACGGACGGCACCCCATCGGCCCGATGACCTCCGGCATCCTGCGCGGCATCGAGGACGGCTGGTTCACCGGCGAGATCGCCGAGTCCGCCTTCCGCTACCAGCGGTCGCTGGAGAAGGGCGACAAGAGGGTCGTCGGCGTCAACGTCCACACCGGCTCCGTCACCGGCGACCTGGAGATACTGCGGGTCAGCCACGAGGTGGAGCGGGAGCAGGTGCGGGTGCTGGGCGAGCGCAGGGCCGCCCGCGACGGCACCGCCGTACGCGCCGCCCTGGACGCCCTGCTCGACGCGGCCCGCTCCGGCGCCAACATGATCGAGCCGATGCTGGCCGCGGTGCGCGCGGAGGCGACCCTCGGGGAGATCTGCGGGGTGCTGCGGGAGGAGTGGGGGGTGTACACGGAGCCGGCGGGGTTCTGACCCTCGGCCAAGGGCTCCTCCCCTCGGCCAAGGGCTCTCCTCCCCTCGGCCAAGGGTTTCTCCCCTTGCCCCGGCCCTGCTCGGCCCGTGCCCGGCCCACTCGGCCCGCGCCCGGCCCACTCGGCCCGCGCCCGGTCTACTCGGCCGGCCGGGCGGTCAGGCCCGACAGCAGGACCCGGGTGAAACCCCGTACCCACGCCTCGTCCGCCGGCTCCGCGCTCACCAGCGTCCGGTGCACCACCGCGCCCGCCACCACGTCGAAGATCAGGTCGACGGTGCGGGCGGCCTCGTCGGGGTCGGGCTGGGACGGGAGTTCGCCGCGGGCCTGGGCGCGGGCGCGGCCCTCCAGGACCAGGCCCTTTTGACGGGCCACGATCGAGCGGCGGATGCGTTCGCGCAGGGCGGCGTCCCGGGTGGACTCGGCGACGACCGCCATCAGGCCGCTCCTCGCCTCCGGGCGGTCCAGGATCGCCGCGAACTGGAGGACCACGCCCTCGATGTCGGCGGCCAGGCAGCCGCGGTCGGGCAGGCGGAGTTCGTCGAAGAGCTCGGCGACCGCGTCGACGACCAGCTCGTTCTTGCCCGACCAGCGGCGGTAGAGGGTCGTCTTGGCGACCCCGGCCCGCGCCGCCACGTCGCCCAGGGTCAGTTTCGACCAGCCCAGCTCGACCAGCGCCGCCCGCGTCGCGGCCAGGATCGCGGCGTCGGCCGCCGCGCTGCGCGGGCGGCCGGAGCGGCCGGCGGGGGAGCGGTTCGGCATCCTCCGACCATATCCGCGGGTTTGACGGAGGCGACCGTGAGGGAGATCACCGAGGGGCCGTATCGCGGGGAGCGCGGCGGGCATTACGCTACGACGCGTAGCGAAAGCCGGGACGACCCCGGTACGGAGCGACGACCACCGGCGCCAGGTGGGGACCTGGCGCCGAACAGCACACTCCAGAGCGTGTTTCAGGCCGCTTTTCACGGACGCGCGCGGTACGGGGGAGGATAGGCGCATGCAGCCACGGAACATGTCCATGAGCGGAGTCGTCGACCTCGCCGCGGTGAAGGCGGCCCAGGAGGCCAAGGCGAAGGCGGAGCAGGCGCGCGCCCAGGCCGCGCAGCAGGGCGGCGGGGGTGCCGTCTCGCCCGCCGATCTCGTCATCGACGTCGACGAGGCGAGCTTCGAGCGCGATGTCCTGCAGCGGTCCACCGAGGTCCCGGTCGTCATCGACTTCTGGGCCGAGTGGTGCGAGCCCTGCAAGCAGCTGAGCCCGGTCCTGGAGCGGCTCGCCGTCGAGTACAACGGCCGGTTCCTGCTGGCCAAGATCGATGTCGACGCCAACCAGATGCTGATGCAGCAGTTCGGCATCCAGGGCGTCCCGGCCGTCTTCGCGGTGGTCGCGGGGCAGGCGCTGCCGCTCTTCCAGGGGGCCGCCGCCGAGGCCCAGGTCCGCCAGACCCTGGACCAGCTGGTGCAGGTCGCCGAGCAGCGCTTCGGCCTGACCGGCCTGGTCGTCGACCCCGAGGCCGACCCGGGCGCCGCCCGGCAGGTCCCCGCCGCCCCGGCCGGACCGCACGACGCCGCGCTGGAGGCCGCCGTCCAGGCCCTGGACGCGGGCGACCTGGGCGGCGCGGTCCGCGCGTACCAGAACGTACTGAACGAGGACCCGGGCAACACCGAGGCCAAGCTCGGCCTCGCCCAGGCCCATCTGCTCCAGCGGGTGCAGGACCTGGACCCGCAGCAGGTGCGCAAGGACGCCGCCGACAAGCCCGCCGACGTACAGGCGCAGATCGCCGCCGCCGACCTCGACCTGGTCGGCGGTCACGTGGAGGACGCCTTCGGGCGCCTCATCGACACGGTGCGGCGCACCTTCGGCGACGAACGGGACGCCGTACGGGTACGGCTGCTGGAGCTGTTCGAGGTGGTCGGCGCCGACGACCCGCGGGTGACGGCGGCCCGCCGGGCGCTCGCCCGCGCCCTGTTCTGACCGCGCCCGCGCCCCTCCCGACCGCCCGGCCGACGATCTTCCGGCCGGGCGGTGCCCGAGTGAAGGAAAACGTCGGCGGAGCCGCAGGACGGCCGCGCTTTGCCAAAACTTGGTAATCGCGACCGCTGTTACTGCGAGTAAGTCACCGACGGTGGGGCGCCGGAGTCTGTCCGGCGAAGCACGGTTTTGTCCCGTTGTCCGGAAGCACCCAGCGTCGCCGGGCGGGACCCGTGCGGCGACCCGTGGTTATCGCCCCGTTACTAGCCGGTAACGGCGCCCCTTGTGCGGGCGGCGAGAATGCACCACGATCGGCCACGCTCGGTCCGTTCCCGTACCCCGACAGCCAATCGGGTCACGGGCTTCCTGGGTCCCCACCGAGCAGGACCGGCGGCAGTGGAGCCGGTCCTTGGACAGGGGGGTCTTCGCCCTTTTCGGCGGAGCCTGTCCGCAAGGTTGTGCGTGATGCGTGTCAGGCGCGACCAGTGGTTGTCGCTCGGGGGTGATCGCCGGTGATTCGGGCGCGTGGTGCGCGCCGTCGACCGCGGGCGCTCTCCTTCCCGAGGACGTAGCACTTCTCCCATCCCTGCCCGGCAGAGCCGCCGCCCGGGGGCTGGCCGCGGCCAGGAGATGTACGTCCGAGAAGGAGGAAATATGGAGTCCCAAGCGCGTGGTGGGACCAGATGGAAGCGGTTCGCCGTGGTCATGGTGCCCAGCGTCGCCGCGACGGCCGCGATAGGCGTCGCCCTGGCGCAGGGGGCGCTCGCCGCTTCGTTCAGTGTGTCGGGGCAGCAGTTCAAGGTGAGTGCCGACAAGCTCACCGGTACGGGGTTCTCGCAGTACGGAGCCTATGACGACGGGGCGACCGGCCGTCACGCGGTGGCCGTCTCGGCGTTCGACCACGCGGAGATCGAGGACCTGTGCCAGTCGGTGGTGACGGACGTCCCGCTGCTGGGCCCCGTCACCCTGCGGCTGGACGCGGGCGAGGATCCGGACAAGCAGGTCAGCGCCGAACAGCTCTACATCGACGTCGCGGACCTCGACGCGGACGCCGTGTTCACGAACATCGACATCGGCGTGGCGGCCGGGAAGATCGACAAGGGGCCCGGCATCAAGGCGGGCGACCACGCCAGTGCGGGTGGCTTCTCCCAGCAGGCCGAGACCGCGGTCCTGACCGGCGTGGAGCAGACGGCGTGGGCCACCACCGCCGGCACCTTCACGCTCAGCGGTCTGCACATGTCGCTCAAGAAGGGCGACGGCGAGGGCATCGAGTGCTACTGAGCCTCCGCTGACGGGTGGGGGCCGGCCGCGCCCCCGCCCGTTCACCCCCACATCACCACCACGGCAACGCTGTACCAGGGAGCTGTTTTCCATGAGCGCCGAGACTCCTGTCGCCGCCGGCCAGTTCACCCGCCGTAGGCAGCAGTTCCGAGACTGGCGGGGCACCCGGCCGTTCTGGGCCGGTCTGCTCGTCCTGCTCGGTGGCTTCCCGATCATGTACTTCCCGTACGCGAACCTGAAGTTCGGCAATCTGACGGTGGCCATGTCCACCACGGCCGGTGCCGGCTCTCTGATCATCGGCGTGCTGCTGGTCGTCCTCGGCGTCAGCCTCTGGTTCCAGAAGCACGTGCGGACCTTCGCCGGTGTCGCGGCGATCCTGCTCGCCCTGGTGTCCATCCCCGTGTCCAACTTCGGCGGCTTCGTCGTCGGCTTCGTGCTCTCGCTCGTCGGCGGGGCCATGGCCGTCTCGTGGGCGCCGGGCATACCGGACGGGCCGCAGCCGGCGCAGCTGACCAGGGAGCGGGGCGATGTTCCCGGGGGCGCGGCCCAGGAGCCGGACCATCTGTCAGGAACGAGCCCGGCCAACGGGGCGAACGGGAGGCACAGTGCCGGCTGACGAGGTGACTCGCGGGGCTGACGCGGAGGCGTCCCGCGTGAGAACCGGGCCGCGCCACGCGGCACCCAGGAAACCGTTGTTCACCAGGTTCCACGTACCGGCCGGCAAGGCGATAGCCCTGGCGGCCATGCCGACGGCGGTCCTCATGGGGATGGGGTTCACGCCGACGCTCGCCGCGGCGGACGGCAACGAGACGTCCACGTCGAAGAGCCTGACGGCCGACGAGTACAAGGCCTGTGTGGAGGCGCTGACGGGCGACGGGGACGGCAAGGGCGACAAGGACGGTGCCTCGGCGTCGGCCTCGGCGTCGCCGTCGGCGAGCGGGAGCGGTGGCGAGGGGGCCGCCGGGGGATCGGAGCCGGGCCCGTCCGCGACGGACGCGGGCACGGATGCCGGCACGGGCGCGGATGCCGGCACCGGCACGGGCGCGGGCGCGGACACCGGCACCGGCACGGGGTCGGGGGAGAAGGCCGGTTCCTCCTCGTCGTCGGATTCAGGTTCCGACGACGAGACGGCGGAGGCCGAGGCCGGTACCGGGACCGAGCCGTCCGCCGAGTCGTCACCGTCACCGTCCCCGTCGGCCTCGCAGAGCGGCGGCGGGCTGCTCCAGGGCATAGGCGACGCCATCGGGGGCCTCCTCACCGGCGGCAAGAGCACCGAGGAGTCCGCGAGCGCCACGGCCGCCCCGTCGGCCACCCCCTCGGCCACCCCGTCCGCGTCCGCTTCGGCCTCGGCCTCGGCCTCCGCGAGCCCGTCCGGCGACGGCGGGGACGGGGGCGCCGCCTCCGACGCAGGGGACGAGGCGTCCGAGGCGGTACAGGACGCCGGGGAAGCCGTCGACGAGGCCGCCGCCTCGCCCACCGCCGGCGGCACCGGCACCGGCACCGGCACCGGCGCGACGACCACCAGCCCCACCCCCTCCGCGAGCGCGAGCGCCTCCACCGACCCGGCCGTGGACTGCCCGATCGCCACCGACGCCGAGGGCGGTGTCGACAACACCCTCGCCCTGCCGGACCGCCCCTGGGAACTGGAGGCCAGCTCGCTCACGCTGAAGGGCGCTTCCTACAAGGGCGTCGTCCAGGTGCGGACGGCCGACGGGACCACCAAGAAGGTGCTGAAGTACGTCGTCTCCAACGGCACCGACATCGGCGACCTGCACCAGATCGTGCACGACGACACGACCGGCAAAACCCACCACGTGCAGGCGGCCGAGGGCTCCACGTCCACGATCCGCGACGGTGACACGGTGATGTACACGCAGAGCATCTCCGGCAACCTGCTGGGGCTGATCCCCATCACCTTCGACCCGGAGCACCCGCCGCCGCTGGACATCCCGCTGATCTACTTCACCGACGTGAAGGTGGTGCAGGCGGGGCAGTTCGGCGGGACCCTGACCGTCCCGGGGCTGCACCAGTACATGACCGACTGAAAGACACCACGGACACCGCAGACACCACGGACCCGTCCGGGAGCCGCACAACACCGAGGGCGCCCCCCGCCACAGGGGGCGCCCTCGGCGCCGTTCAGGAAGAGCTAGCCGCGGACGGCCTCGCCCAGGTGGTGGACGCGGACCATGTTGGTGGTGCCGGGGACGCCGGGGGGCGAACCGGCGGTGATCACCACGATGTCACCGGGGTTGAAGCGGTTGAGCTTGACCATCTCCTGGTCCACCAGGTCGACCATCTCGTCGGTGGAGTTGACGAACGGCACGACGTGCGACTCCACGCCCCAGCTCAGCGCCAGCTGGTTGCGGGTGGACTCGTCGGTGGTGTACGCGATGATCGGCTGGACCGCGCGGTAGCGGGACAGCCGGCGGGCGGTGTCGCCGGACTGGGTGAACGCCACCAGGCCCTTGCCGCCGAGGAAGTCGGCGATCTCGGCGGCGGCACGGGCCACCGAACCGCCCTGGGTGCGCGGCTTCTTGCCCGGGACGAGGGGCTGCAGGCCCTTGGAGAGCAGCTCCTGCTCGGCCGCCTGGACGATCTTCGACATCGTCTTGACGGTCTCGATCGGGTACGCGCCCACGCTCGACTCCGCCGAGAGCATGACCGCGTCCGCGCCGTCCAGGATGGCGTTGGCGACGTCGGACGCCTCGGCGCGGGTCGGACGGGAGTTGGTGATCATCGACTCCATCATCTGGGTCGCGACGATCACCGGCTTGGCGTTGCGCCGGCACAGCTCGATCAGGCGCTTCTGCACCATGGGGACCTTCTCGAGCGGGTACTCGACGGCCAGGTCGCCGCGGGCGACCATGACGGCGTCGAACGCCGCGACGACGTCCTCCATGTTCTCGACCGCCTGCGGCTTCTCCACCTTGGCGACGACGGGGACGCGGCGGCCCTCCTCGTCCATCACGCGGTGCACGTCCTGGACGTCCTTGGCGTCCCGGACGAAGGAGAGCGCGACCAGGTCGCAGCCCATGCGCAGCGCGAAGCGGAGGTCCTCGACGTCCTTCTCGGACAGCGCGGGGACGTTGACGGCCGCGCCGGGCAGGTTGATGCCCTTGTGGTCGGAGATGACGCCGCCCTCGATGACGATCGTCTTCACCCGGGGGCCCGCGACCTCGGTGACCTTCAGCTCGACGTTGCCGTCGTTGATGAGGATCGGGTCGCCCTTGGCGACGTCGCCGGGCAGGCCCTTGTAGGTCGTGCCGCAGATCGTCTTGTCGCCCGGGACGTCCTCGGTGGTGATGGTGAACTCGTCACCGCGCACCAGCTCGACGGGGCCCTCGGCGAAGGTCTCCAGGCGGATCTTCGGGCCCTGGAGGTCGGCGAGCACGCCGATGGCCCGGCCGGTCTCCTTCGCGGCGGCCCGGACCCGGTCGTACCGGCCCTGGTGCTCGGCGTGGGTGCCGTGGCTGAAGTTGAAGCGGGCCACGTTCATGCCGGCTTCGATCAGCGCGACGAGCTGCTCGTGGGAGTCGACCGCGGGGCCGAGGGTACAGACGATTTTCGAACGGCGCATGGGGCGATCCTATCGGTTTGTTTCGCTCCGGAATATTCCGCCTGGCGGAAGCTGCATATGGGCGCGGACCTGCTCACTCGTGAATTCACCAGAGGCGTCGGCTGACCTCGGCTGTCATCCGTTGTTCTTTTCGACCAGTGCGTACGTCTGTGTCGCGATCTCCAATTCTTCATCCGTCGGCACCACGGCGACCTTCACCCGCGCGCCCTCGGGGGAGATCAGCCGGGGACCGTCGCCGCGTACGGCGTTCAGCTCGGCGTCGACCGCCAGGCCCAGTCCCTCCAGGCCCGCCAGAGCGGCTTCCCGCACCGGTGCCGCGTTCTCGCCGACCCCGGCCGTGAACGCGACCGCGTCCACCCGCCCGAGAACGGCGTAATAGGCGCCGATGTACTTCTTCAGACGGTGAATGTAGATGTCGAAGGCGAGCTTCGCCTCTTCGTCCCCGGCGTCCACGCGGCGCCGGATCTCCCGCATGTCGTTGTCACCGCACAGACCGAACAGGCCGCTCCTCTTGTTGAGGAGGGCGTCGATCTCGTCCGTGGACATTCCGCCGACGCGCTCCAAATGGAAGATGACCGCCGGGTCCAGGTCTCCCGACCGGGTACCCATCACCAGTCCCTCCAAAGGCGTCAGCCCCATGGAGGTGTCCACGCACCGGCCGCCCTCGACCGCGGAGGCCGAGGCGCCGTTGCCGAGGTGGAGGACGATCACGTTGACGTCCGCCGGGTCCTTGCCCAGCAGCCGGGCGGTCTCGCGGGAGACGTACGCGTGCGAGGTGCCGTGGAAGCCGTAGCGGCGGACGCGGTGCCGGTCGGCGATCTTCGGGTCGATGGCGTAGCGTGCCGCCGACTCCGGCATGGTGGTGTGGAACGCCGTGTCGAAGACCGCGACCTGGGGCAGGTCGGGGCGCAGGGCCCGGGCCGTGCGGATGCCGGTCAGGTTGGCCGGGTTGTGCAGCGGCGCCACCGGGATCAGCCGCTCGACCTCGGTGAGCACCTGGTCGTCGATGAGGGTGGGCTCGGTGAAGAACATGCCGCCGTGCACCACCCGGTGCCCGATCGCGGCCAGCTCGGGGGAGTCCAGGCCCAGACCGTCGCGGGACAGCTCCTCGGCGACCGTCTTGAGGGCCGCCTCGTGGTCGGCGATCGGACCGGTCTGCTCACGGGTGCCGCCGTCGGCGACGTGGGTGTGCTTCAGCCGGGAGGTCCGCTCGCCGATCCGCTCGACCAGCCCCACCGCCAGCCGGCTGCTGTCCCGCATGTCCAGCAGCTGGTACTTCAGCGAGGAGGAGCCGGAGTTGAGGACGAGGACGCGGGTGGGGGTGCTCACTGTTCGGCAGCCTTCTCGATCGGGGACTGGGCCTGAGGGGACTGGGCCTGGGGGGACTGGGCCTGGATGGCCGTGATGGCGACGGTGTTGACGATGTCCTGCACCAGCGCGCCGCGGGACAGGTCGTTGACCGGCTTGCGCAGACCCTGCAGGACCGGGCCGACGGCGATCGCGCCGGCCGAGCGCTGCACGGCCTTGTAGGTGTTGTTGCCGGTGTTGAGGTCGGGGAAGATCAGCACGGTGGCCTGCCCGGCGACCTCGGAGCCGGGGAGCTTGGTCGCGGCGACGGACGGTTCGACGGCGGCGTCGTACTGAATGGGGCCCTCGATCATCAGGTCGGGCCGGCGGGCGCGGACGATCTCCGTGGCCTCGCGCACCTTGTCGACGTCGGCGCCGGAGCCGGAGGTGCCGGTCGAGTACGACAGCATCGCGATCCGCGGCTCGACGCCGAACCGGGCCGCCGTGGACGCCGACTGGATCGCGATGTCGGCGAGCTGCTCGGCGTTCGGGTCGGGGTTGACCGCGCAGTCGCCGTAGACCAGCACCTTGTCGGCCAGGCACATGAAGAAGACCGAGGAGACGATGGAGGCTCCCCCGGAGGGGGGACCCCCCGGCCTGGTCTTGATGATCTCGAAGGCGGGGCGGATGGTGGCGGCGGTGGAGTGCACCGACCCCGACACCATGCCGTCGGCCAGCCCCTCCTGCACCATCAGGGTGCCGAAGTAGTTGACGTCGGAGACGACGTCGTAGGCCAGCTCCACGGTGACGCCCTTGTGGGCGCGCAGTTCGGCGTAGCGCTCGGCGAAGCGGTCGCGCAGGTCACTGGTGGCCGGGTCGATCAGCTGGGAGTCGCCGAGGTCGATGCCGAGGTCGGCGGCCTTCTTGCGGATCTGCTCGACCGGGCCGAGCAGGGTCAGCTCGCACACGCCCCGGCGCAGCAGCACCTCCGCCGCGTGCAGCACGCGCGCCTCGGTGCCCTCGGGCAGGACGACCCGGCGCAGGTCCGAGCGGGCCTGTTCCAGGAGCTTGTGCTCGAACATCATCGGCGTGACGCGGTCGCTGCTCGGCGCGGAGACCCGCTTGTCCAGGGCGGCGGTGTCGACGTACCGCTCGAACAGGCCGAGGGCGGTCTCCGCCTTGCGCGGGGTGGCCGCCCCCAGCTTGCCCTCCAGGGAGAAGAGCCGCTCGGCGGTGGGGAAGCTGTTGCCGGTCACCGCCAGCACGGGGGTGCCTGGGGCGAGGCGGGCGGCGAGGGTGAGGACGTCGTCGCCGGGCACCTCGTCCAGGGTGAGCAGCACGCCGGCTATCGGCGGGGTGCCGGCGCTGTGCGCGGCCAGCGAGCCGATGACCAGGTCGGCGCGGTCGCCGGGGGTGACGACCAGGCAGCCGGGGGTCAGGGCGCCGAGGAACTTGGCCAGCGAGGCGCCGCCGAAGACGAAGTCCAGCGCGTCCCGGGCCAGCCCCGAGTCGTCGCCGAGGACCACCCTGGCGCCGAGGGCGTGGGCGATCTGGGAGACGGTGGGCGCGGAGAGCGCGGGCTCGTCGGGGACGACGAAGCAGGGCACCGGGAGCAGCCCCGCCAGCCGCTCGGCGATCAGGTCCCGGTCCTCGCGGGCCACCCGGTTGGTGACCATGGCCAGCACGTCGCAGCCGAGCGAGTCGTAGGCGCGGAAGGCGTTGCGGGTCTCGGCGAGGACGGAGTCCGCGGTCTGCTTGCGGCCGCCCACCACCGGGAGCACGGACGCGCCGAACTCGTTGGCGAGCCGGGCGTTGAGCGACAGCTCGTCGGGGAGCTGGGTGTCGGCGAAGTCGGTGCCGAGGACGAGGACCACGTCGTAGTCGCGGGCGACCAGGTGGAAGCGGTCGACCAGGGCGGAGACCAGTTCGCCGGTGCCCTGCTCGGCCTGGAGGGCGGACGCCTCCTGGTAGTCCATGCCGTAGACGGTCGCCGGGTCCTGGGAGAGCCGGTAGCGGGCGCGCAGCAGCTCGAAGAGGCGGTCGGGGCCGTCGTGGACCAGGGGACGGAAGACGCCGACCCGGTCGACCTGACGGGTCAGGAGTTCCATGACCCCCAGCTCGACGACCTGGCGGCCGTCGCCGCGGTCGATACCGGTCACGTACACGCTGCGCGTCACGCGTGCTCTCCGTTCCGTCGGTTCTGGTTCTCGTCGTTTCCGTCGCGGTTCCCCGCCGTCCCCTGGTCAAAAGGGCGGCGTCAAAAATCGCCCACCAAGGTGAGCGGAACCCCCTTGACAATACCTCCCGTGATAGATAAGGCGCCCGTCAATGTAGCGTCGGCGGTGTTCCGCGGGACGTGGAAGAATCGACAGTGCCTCACCGGTGCCGACAGGGAGCAGGAGACACAGCACGATGCGAATCGGAGTTCTCACCGCAGGCGGCGACTGCCCCGGACTGAACGCCGTGATCCGGTCGGTCGTGCACCGAGCGGTCGCGCAGTACGGCGACGAGGTCATCGGCTTCGAGGACGGCTACGCCGGCCTGCTGGACGGCCGCTACCGCGCCCTCGACCTGAACGCCGTCAGCGGCATCCTCGCCCGCGGCGGCACCATCCTCGGCTCCTCCCGGCTGGAGCGCGACCGGCTCCGCGAGGCCTGCGAGAACGCCGCCGACATCGCCCGTGACTTCGGCATCGACGCGCTGATCCCGATCGGCGGCGAGGGCACGCTGACCGCGGCCCGGATGCTGTCGGACGCCGGGCTGCCGGTGGTCGGCGTGCCGAAGACGATCGACAACGACATCTCCTCCACCGACCGCACCTTCGGCTTCGACACGGCCGTGGGGGTGGCGACGGAGGCGATGGACCGCCTGAAGACGACGGCCGAGTCCCACCAGCGGGTGATGGTCGTCGAGGTCATGGGCCGGCACGCCGGCTGGATCGCGCTGGAGTCCGGCATGGCGGCCGGAGCCCACGGCATCTGCCTGCCCGAGCGGCCCTTCGACCCCTCCGACCTGGTCAAGATGGTCGAGGAGCGGTTCGCCCGGGGCAAGAAGTTCGCGGTGATCTGCGTCGCCGAGGGCGCCCACCCCGTCGAGGGCTCCATGAACTACGGGCACGGCGAGATCGACCAGTTCGGCCACGAGCGCTTCCAGGGCATCGGCACGGCGCTGGCGTACGAGCTGGAGCGGCGGCTCGGCAAGGAGGCCAAGCCGGTCATCCTCGGTCACGTCCAGCGCGGCGGCACGCCCACCGCGTACGACCGGGTCCTCGCCACCCGCTTCGGCTGGCACGCCGTGGAGGCGGCGCACCGGGGCGACTTCGGCCGGATGACGGCGCTGCGCGGCACCGACGTGGTGATGGTGCCGCTGGCCGAGGCGGTGACCGAGCTGAAGACGGTGCCGAAGGACCGGATCGTGGAGGCGGAGTCGGTCTTCTAGGTCCTGCGGCACCGGGCCGCTCAGGAACCGCCCGCCTTCTCCACCGCCGTCCAGAAGTACTCCAGCACCCGGTCGCGCAGGTCGAGGCCGGCGGGGGTGGCCAGGCGGGCCCGGTACTCGGCGTGCAGGTCGCGCAGGACGTCCTCCACCAGGGCCCGGTCCAGGGGAACCAGCTTGGCGATGCCCCGGGCGGAGCCCTGCCAGCGGGTGGTCACGGCCTTGCGCAGCAGCTCGGTGAGCCGCTCGTCCTGCCCGGTGACGGTGACGTACTCGGGCGGCGTCAGGCCGAACAGGCCGGTGAGCGCCGCCGACTGGCGGTCGGTGCCGCGCCAGGCGTCCTTCTCCTCCAGCCGGAGGTAGGCGCGCGCGTCCATGCCGACCGCGCGGGCGACGTCCTCGGGAGCGAGGCCGTGCGCGAGGCGGTGTTCGCGCAGGGTGCGGGGGCGGGCGAGGAGGTCGGCCGGCGAGCACCATAACGTGCCCGCGAGAGCGGTGATCTCCGAGCGGGAGGGGTCGGCCTCCCCCTGTTCCCAGGCGAGGACGAGGTCCGCGGTGACGTACGGCAGTCCGTAGGACACCCGCAGGTCGTGGGCGACGTGCTCGGGGCCCATGCCGAGGGCGGTGCGGAACCGGTGGGCGGCCAGGGGGGCGAAGGGGGCGGCGGGCTGGTCGGGCTGGTCCGGGAGGGCTTCGGGTCGGGGCACGGGCCACAAGGTAGGGGGCCGTACGTACTTTGACTACGGTCCGCTCGGCCAGGAACACGGATCGTAGGAAACTACGGTGCCGCCCGTCCGCGCCGGCGCCCGTCACCCCTTGACCGCGCCCCCCAGCGCGAAGCCGCCGCCCAGGCGCCGGGAGACCAGTACGTAGAGCAGGATCACCGGCGTCGAGTAGACGATCGAGAACGCGGCGAGCTGCCCGTACGCCACCATGCCCCGGTTGCCGAAGAAGTCGTTGACGCTGACCGAGGCCGGCAGCCGGTCCGGGGTGAGCAGCAGCATGAACATGAAGGGGACGAAGAAGTTCCCCCACATCATGACGAACGAGAACACCGTCACCACCGCCACCCCCGGCCCCGTCAGCGGCAGCACGATCCGCAGCAGGGACCGCGCCGCCGACGCCCCGTCGGTCCAGGCCGCCTCCTCCAGCTCCTTCGGCACCCCGTCCATGAAGTTCTTCGTCAGCCAGATGGCGAACGGGAGCTGGGAGGCGGCGAAGAAGAGGACCGTGCCCTGAGTGGTGTCGATGAGGTTCACCCGGACGAACAGGGCGTACACCGGCACCATGACCGCCGTGACGGGCAGGGAGGTGGCGAACAGGACGGTGAGGAGGAAGGAGCGGTCGAGGCGGGAGCGGAACCGGGAGAGCGGGTACGCGGCGAGCGCCGCGCACGCCACCGTCAGCGCCGTCCCGCCGCCGCACAGGACCAGGCTGTTGAGCAGCGGGGTGAAGGTGATCTCGTCGGTGAGGATCGCGTCGAAGTGGCCGAGGGTGAGACCGTCGGGGGCCTTCACCCTCAGCCCCGCGTGCGGGTCCAGGGCCGACAGCACCACCCACAGCAGCGGCAGCGCGAACGCGGCGGCGGCCACCAGCAGCGCCGCGTCGGCGGCCAGCCGGCGCCAGCCCCCCGCCCCGTCGACCTCCGCCGCCTCCGTCACCTCCCGGGGGATCTCGTCGAGGGCGGCGGCGAGGAGCAGGGCAGGGGTGGATCGCACGGGTACGACCTCCTGGTGGCCTACGTCGTTGTGGCCGGGACGGCTGCTCGGTGAACGTAGGAGGAACCGTCAGGCCGGGTCGATGCGTGTGCGGGGGGCGGGGAGGTACAGCCTCGTGACCGGATTCGCCCACCGGCGACGACTTCGCTCCGGCGCGGGAGTCTTCTCCGGGGGCGCCCCCACCGAAGGGCACCGCGGACCACGATCTCTGACGATCTCTGACAGGAGTGCGGCGCACCATGACTGATCCGGCACGGACCGCGGACCGCGACCGCGCGACCGGCATATGGCCCTCGATCCACACCGAGCGCGCCGCGCTGGCGGCGGATCTCGCGGAACTGACGGACGAGCAGCGGGAAACGCCGTCGCTCTGCGCCGGGCTTTCCGTACGGGAGGTCCTGGCGCACCTGACGGCGGGCGCGAGCCTCACCACCGTGCGCTGGCTGGCGGGGGTGAGCCGCTGCCGGTTCGACTTCGACAAGCAGGTGGCCGTGCGCCTGGCGGAGCAGCTCGGCGCGGAGGCGGCCGAGACCCTCGACCGCTTCCGGCGCGTCGTCCCGAGCACCACCAAGCCGCCCCTGCCCGCCATCGCCATGCTGGGCGAGACGGTCGTCCACGGCGCGGACATCCGGCGCCCGCTGGGCATCCGCCGTGACGTTCCGGCCGGAGTCGTCACGGAGGTGGCCGAGTACTACGCGGGGACGGACATGGTGGTCGTCGCCAAGGGACGGATCGGCGGCCTGGGACTGGTGGCGGACGACGGTCCGTTCACCACCGGGTCCGGGCCTCTCGTGACCGGCCCCACCCTGGCGCTGGTGATGGCGATGACCGGGCGCGCGGCGTACTGCGACGACCTCGGAGGCGACGGGGTGGAACTGCTCCGGGGTCGCTGCGGATGACACTCAGTGCCATAGTGGGGGGATGAACTCCCCCATCGCCTCGGGTGCGTCACAGGCCTGGGCGGCACTGGGTGCCGATCCCGCCCTGCTCGACCGGGTGTCCTACGGCGGCCCGTCCGGAGGACTGCCGGCGCGGTTGCCCGTCATGGAGCTGGCGCGGTCCACCGTCGCGGTCTGTTCGCTGGCCGCCGCCGAGCTGACGTCCCTGCGCACGGGACGGCCCGTGCCCCGGGTACGGGTGGACGGCGAGGCGGTCGCGGCGGCGTTCCTCAGCGAACGCCTGATGCGGGTCGACGGGCGGGCGTGGCAGGCGTTCGCGCCGCTGTCCCGGTTCTGGCGGACGGCCGACGGGTGGGTCCGTACGCACGCCAACTACCCGCACCACCGGGCCCGTCTGCTCGCCGCCCTCGGGGTGCCGGGGGACGCGGGCGAGGAGGCGGTGGACGAGGTGGCGCGGACGGTCGAGGGGCGTACCGCGCTGGAGGTGGAGGAAACCGTGTACGCGGCGGGCGGCCTGGCCGTCGCGGTACGCGGCCCGGGGGAGTGGGCCAGGACCGAGCAGGGCGCCCTGGTCGCGCGGCGACCGCTGCTGACGACCGCGTGCCTCGACGACGCCCCGCGCCGGGCGCTCGTCGACGCCGCGCTGCCGTGCGCGGGGCTGCGCGTCCTGGACCTGACCCGCGTGCTCGCCGGGCCGGTCGCCACGCGGACGCTGGCGCTGCTCGGCGCGGACGTGCTGCGGATCGACACCCCGCGACTGCCGGAGAGCCAGGAGGCCCACAACGACACGGGCATGGGGAAGCGGTCGGCCGCCTTGGACCTGGCGGACGCCACCGGCCGCCGGATCTTCGAGGCACTGCTGGACGAGGCCGACGTGGTGGTCACCGGGTACCGTCCGGGCGCGCTGGACCGGTTCGGACTGTCACCCGAGGCGCTCGCGGGGCGCCGGCCGGGTCTCGTGATCGCCCGACTCTCCGCATGGGGGCACGACGGCCCGTGGCACGAGCGCCGCGGCTTCGACAGCCTGGTCCAGGCGGCCACCGGCATCGCCGAACTGGAGGGCTCACCGGAGGCGCCCGGCGCGCTGCCCGCCCAGGCGCTCGACCACGGCACCGGCTACCTGCTGGCGGCCGGGGTGCTGCGCGCCCTCACCGAGCAGCACCGCACGGGCGGCACCCGCCTGGTCCGCCTCGCCCTGACGCAGACCGCGCACTGGCTGGTCCACGGCCTGGCGGCCCCCGCTCCGGGCGAGGACGACGGCTTCGACGCCGAGCGCCGCCTGACCGAGACCGACAGCCCCATGGGCCGCCTGCGGCACGCGCTGCCGCCGGTGTCGTACGAGGGGGCTCCGGTGAACTGGGCACGTCCGGCGGGGGTGTGGGGGGCGGACGCGCCGGTCTGGGGCGGTGCGTGACGGGAATCCGGCGGTCCCAGCAGGTGGTGGGGGTGGCGTCCCGCCGGGTGGTGCAGCCGATCAAGGCGCCGGAACCGCAGACCGGGGGCGACTCGCCTCGTCCTCACCACCGACGACCGCTTGCCGCACGTCCACCGCGCATGGCGTGGGCCGGCGGCCACCCGGCCGACCGGCCCACGGGGCTCCCCGACGATTCCGAGGCAGCCCGGCAGCCGCCTCCGGACACAACCCGCACGGAAAACGCGAACACTTCCTGCCCCATCGTCCTCCCCTCGCTCATCTGAGCGCCCTCCTGACGTTTGCTCCCCATCTGCTCACGTCATCCGGCGGTGGGTACACGACTCCGACGGCCACCGGGGAAGTGAACCCGAGACGGCGTCCCGTGCGACCTGCACCGGCAAGGCGCCTCTTTGACCGTCGAGCTCACAGAGAGCACCAGGGTCTCACTGCTCGATCCCCTGCACCACGGAGCGGGACGCACCCTGGCCACCCGCCATGGCAGGCACCGTCGCGGTGCTAATAATTAATGAAATTCGAACCATCGCCCATCGTCGTCATCTCGTTCTTCTCCTCCGGCTTGTCCTTCTCCGCCCCTGCCGGCTCCGCCGTTTCCCGCGAGGACTGGCCGGTGCCCGCGACCCTGTCATTGCCGCTGGGCTTGTCCTCCCCGGCGCCGCATGCCGTCAGCAGCAGGGCCGCGGTCGCGGTGAGCGCGACAGTGACGGGCAAGGAGTGACGCTTCACAGTGAACCTCCGTGAGATTTCGATGTGTTCAAGAGCTACGGCAGCGCCTGTGGGGCCGACCGTTTCGGTGCGGTGACCTTCCTCCGACGTCGGCGAGGCCGCGTCGGTAATCCCTGTGCACCATGACGGATGTCCGCGCCCAATGGTTCAGTGCCCGTTGCAACGCCGCATACGGGCAGGTCAGCGACGAGAGGGTCAACCACCGCGACGGCTACCGCCTGCGCGAGTGGGACATCCGCGCCGGGACCGTCGAGCTCGCCGTTCCCGAGCCGAGGCAGGGGCTGCTTCCCGCACCGGCTCCTGGAACGGCGGCGCCGGGCCGAACAGGCCCTCGCCAGCGTGGCCGCCACCGCCTGCCTGCTCGGCGTCTCCCCCCCCGCCGAGTCGAGAGACCCGCCGAGTCCCTCGGCGTCACCCAGCTGTCGAAGCCCCAGGTCAGCGCGATGGCCAAACACCTGGGCGAGCAGGTCGCCGCCGCGTGGCCCGGCGCGTACGGCCTGCCCCACGGTCGGCCTCCGCGTGGGCCGCCTTCCGGGCCGGGGTCATGGCCGGCGAGCTGTGATCACCGCTCCCGTTCCTCCCCGCCCCGCACCCACCGGTACTGCAGCTCCGGCCGCCCCACCGTCCCGTACTGCGGGCGTCGGGCCGCGCGGCCGGTGTCGACGAGGTGTTCCAGGTAGCGGCGGGCGGTGATGCGGGAGATGCCGACGGCTTCCCCGACGCCGGCCGCCGTCAGGCCCTCCGCGTCGCGCAGCGCCTCCGTCACCCGCTCCAGGGTCGGCGCGCTCAGCCCCTTCGGCAGCGCCGCAGGACCCGGTGGGCGCAGCGTGGCCAGCGCGCGGTCGACCTCGTCCTGGCCGCTCGCCTCCCCGGCGGTGCCCCGGAACTCGGCGTAGCGGACGAGGCGGTCGCGCAGGGTCGCGAAGGTGAACGGCTTCAGGACGTACTGGACGACGCCCAGGGAGACGCCCTCGCGGACCACCGTCAGGTCCCGCGCCGACGTCACCGCGATCACGTCGGCGCGGTGGCCGGCGGCGCGCAGGGTGCGGGCCAGGTGCAGTCCGTGCACGTCCGGCAGGTGCAGGTCGAGGAGGATCAGGTCGACCGGCGTGCGGTCCAGCACCCGGCGGGCCTCGGCGCCCGAGTGCGCCTTGCCGACGGCGGTGAAGCCCGGTACCCGGCCGACGTACATCACGTGCGCGTCGGCGGCGACCGGGTCGTCCTCGACCACCAGGACGCGGATGGCCGTCATCCCCGTACCGCCGTCAGCGGCAGTTCCGCCTCGAAGGACGCCCCGCCGCCCGCCGCCCGGGTCACCGACAGGGCGCCCCCGTGCCGGTGGACCGCCTGCCGGACCAGGGCGAGGCCCAGGCCCCGTCCGCCGGGGCCGGCCGGCTTGGTGGAGAAGCCGCGCTGGAAGACCAGGTCGGCGTGACCGGGGTCGACCCCGGGGCCGGTGTCGGTCACCCGCAGCACCAGGCGGTCGCGAGCCGTGTACGCCGTCACCGTCACCCGTGCCGGCGTCCCGCCCTGCGCCGCGTCCACCGCGTTGTCGATCAGGTTGCCCAGGATGGTGACCAGGTCGCGGGCGGGGAGGGACGGGGGGAGGAGGCCGTCGTCCAGGCGGGAGTCGGGGGAGACGACCAGTTCCACGCCCCGCTCGTTGGCCTGGGCCGTCTTGCCGAGGAGCAGCGCGGCCAGGACCGGTTCGCCGACCGCCGCCACCACCTGGTCGGTGAGGGCCTGGGCCAGTTCCAGTTCCGCCGTCGCGAACTCCGCCGCCTCCCGCGCGCGGCCCAGCTCGATGAGCGACACGACCGTGTGGAGGCGGTTCGCGGCCTCGTGGGCCTGGGAGCGCAGGGCCTGGGAGAAGCCGCGCTCGGAGTTCAGCTCGCCCATCAGGGACTGGAGCTGGGTGACGTCCCGCAGGGTGACGACCGTGCCGCGGCGTTCGCCGCCGGAGACCGGGGAGGTGTTCACCACCAGGACGCGGTCGGCGGTGAGGTGCACCTCGTCCGTCCGCCGCTCCGAGGCCAGCAGCGCGCCCGTCAGCGGGGCCGGCAGTCCCAGCTCCGCCACCTGGGTGCCGACCACCTCGCCGTCGACGCCCAGCAGCTCCCGGCCGCCGTCGTTGATCAGCGCCACCCGGCGCTGCCCGTCCAGCATCAGCAGCCCCTCGCGCACCGCGTGCAGGGCCGCCTGGTGGTAGTCGTGCATCCGGCTCAGCTCGGCCGCGTTCATGCCGTGGGTGTGCCGGCGCAGCCGCGCGTTGACGACGTACGTGCCGACCGCGCCGAGCGCCAGCGCCCCGGCCGCCGCCGTGAGCAGGGCGGTGAGCTGTTCCCGGGCCAGTTTGCTGATCTCGTCGACCTTGATGCCGGCGCTGACCAGGCCGACCACGCGCCCGCCGTCCCGTACCGGCGTCACCGCGCGGACCGAGGGGCCGAGCGTGCCGGTGTAGGTCTCGGTGAAGGTGCGGCCGGCCAGGGCGGGCTCGATGTGGCCCCGGAAGGCGCGGCCGATCTGCTCGGGGTCGGGGTGGGTCCAGCGGGTGCCGTCGGGGCTCATGATCGTGACGAAGTCGACCTCGGTGTCCGCCATGACCCGTACCGCGTACGGCTGCAACCGCGCCGACGGGTCGGACGTCCGGATCGCCTCCCGCACGGACGGGGAGCCGGCTATCGACAGGGCGACCGCCCGTGCCTCGCGGCCCGCGGCGGACTCGGCCTGCCGACGGTCGTTGACCCAGGTGAACACCGCGTATCCGGCCACCAGCACCGCGATCAGCACGGCCTGCACGGCGAAGAGCTGTGCGGCCAGGCTGCGGGGGCGGGGGACGCGGAGGTGCATGCCGCCAGTCTCCCCCCTGGCCGATTGTGAACTAAATGAACACAAGGGTGACCGCGCTCACAGGGCACGAGATAGTCACCGGGTTCCCCACCCCGGACGTGAGCCGCACGCCGGTGACACCGACGTCGCCAAGGAGGGCCGCCGTGACCAGCGCAGCCGATACGGCACCAGCCGCACCCCCCGCCAAGCGGGACCGCACGCACTATCTCTACATCGCGGTGATCGTCGCGGTGGCCCTCGGTATCGCCGTCGGCCTGATCGCGCCGGACTTCGCGGTCGAGCTGAAGCCGATCGGGACCGGCTTCGTCAACCTGATCAAGATGATGATCTCGCCGATCATCTTCTGCACGATCGTGCTCGGCATCGGTTCGGTCCGCAAGGCGGCCAAGGTCGGCGCGGTGGGCGGCATAGCCCTCGTCTACTTCATGGTGATGTCGCTGGTCGCCCTGGCGATCGGCCTGGTCGTCGGCAACATCCTGGACCCGGGCACCGGCCTCGCGGTCACCGACGCCGTCAAGGAGACCGGTCACGCGCAGGTCGACGCGGAGGCCAAGGGCACCACCGAGTTCCTGCTCGGCATCATCCCGACCACGATCGTCTCGGCGTTCACCGAGGGCGAGGTCCTCCAGACCCTGCTGGTCGCCCTGCTCTGCGGCTTCGCGCTGCAGGCGATGGGCAACGCCGGCCGGCCCGTGCTGCGCGGCATCGAGCACATCCAGCGCCTGGTCTTCCGCGTCCTCGCCATGATCATGTGGGCCGCCCCGGTCGGCGCGTTCGGCGCGATGGCCGCCGTCACCGGCTCGGCCGGCGTGGACGCCCTGAAGAGCCTGGCCGTGCTGATGCTCGGCTTCTACGTCACCTGCGTGCTGTTCGTCGTCATCGTGCTGGGCGCGCTGCTGAAGATCTGCACCGGCGTCAACGCCTTCTCGCTCTTCAAGTACCTGGGCCGCGAGTTCCTGCTGATCCTGTCGACGTCCTCCTCGGAGTCGGCGCTGCCCCGCCTGATCGCCAAGATGGAGCACCTGGGCGTCAGCAAGCCGGTGGTCGGCATCACCGTCCCGACCGGCTACTCCTTCAACCTCGACGGCACCATGATCTACATGACCATGGCCTCCCTCTTCATCGCCGACGCCATGGGCACGCCGATGTCCATCGGCGAGCAGATCCCGCTGCTGCTGTTCCTGTTCGTCGCCTCCAAGGGCGCCGCCGGTGTCACCGGCGCGGGCCTGGCGACGCTGGCCGGCGGTCTCCAGTCGCACAAGCCCGCCCTGGTCGACGGCATCGGCCTGATCGTCGGCATCGACCGCTTCATGAGCGAGGCCCGCGCCCTGACCAACTTCGCGGGCAACGCCGTCGCCACCGTCCTGATCGGCACCTGGACCAAGGAGATCGACAAGGCGCGGGTCGCCGAGGTGCTGGCCGGCCGGGTGCCGTTCGACGAGCGGACGCTCCTCGACGACGGTCACGGCACCGCCGGGGAAGCCCCCGCCGACCGCACCGAACAGGACGAGGAGAAGGAACTGGCCAAGGCCTGATCCCTCCCCGCGGAACCCCGGACGGCTGAGATCTCCCCCCGTTGCTCAGCCGCCCGGGCCTTCTCGTTCCGCCTCCCTGGCCCGGTCGTCCGGGCCTTCTCGCTCGGTTTCCCTGGCCCGGTCGTCCGGGCCTTCTCGTTCGGCTTCCGTCGCCCGGTCGTCCCAGCCGCCCCGGTCACCCCGGCCGCCCGGACCTCCCCGGCCTCCCGTTCCGCTCTTCCTTGCCTTGACGTCCGCGTCAAGGCGTACGTTCGTCGGTATGCGAATCGGCGAGCTGGCCGCACGCGCCGGGACCACGACGCGCACCCTGCGGTACTACGAGTCACGCGGGCTGCTGCCCGCACGGCGGGACGAGCACGGGCACCGGACCTACGACGAGCGCGATGTGAAGCTCCTGGAGCAGATCAGGACGCTGCGGGACTTCGGGTTCGACCTGGAGGAGACCCGGCCCTTCGTGGAGTGTCTGCGGGCCGGTCACCCCGAGGGCGACTCCTGCCCGGCGTCGCTGGCGGTGTACCGGCGCAAGCTGGCGGAGCTGGACGCGCTGATCGGCGAGTTGCGCGGGGTGCGGTCCACGGTGGCCGCACAGCTGGCGCGGGCCGAGGCGATGGCTGCGGAAGGTCCTCAGCCGCGCTGCGAACTGGGAGGACACGCATGGTGATCAACGGTGTGGACGAGGTCTCGGACGCCGACTTCGAGGCGGAGGTGATCGGGGCGGAGCTGCCGGTGCTGGTGGAGTTCACCGCCGACTGGTGCCCGCCGTGCCGGCAGATGGGCCCGGTGCTCGCCGCCGTGGCCGAGGAGGAGGCCGGCCGGCTCCGGGTGGTTCAGCTGAACGTGGACCACAACCCGGAGACGACCAACGCGTACAAGGTGCTGTCCATGCCGACCTTCATGGTCTTCCGGGACGGCGAGCCGGTGCGGTCCATGGTGGGCGCCCGGCCCAAGCGCAAGCTCCTGGAAGAACTCTCGGACGTGCTCTGACCGGGCGGCCGGAACAACAAATCCCCCGAGCAATTGCGCTCGGGGGATTTTCTTGCGTACATTAGGTGGTTCGCGACTTTATACACATATGAGCCGCAAAGAAGTTCATGGGCTCAGTATATCCGGGCGGGAGTAGAATTGTCAAACACCGGCTATCCGGACGATGAATTGCGGAACGAGCAGGAATTCATCGACGGACTGTACGCGCGTGTGGACGCGCTGCGCGGCGACGCCGAGACCTCGGTCACCGACGCGCTCGCGCAGGGCGACACCCCCATGCAGGCCCGGCTGGAGAGGGACATCCTGGTCGCCGAGCGCTCCGGGCTGCTCGCCGCGCTGAACGCGGTGGACGGCTCCCTCTGCTTCGGCCGGATCGACCTCACCTGTGGGGACGCCCACCACATCGGCCGGATCGGGCTGCGCGCCGACGACGCCGAACGCACCCCGGTCCTGATCGACTGGCGGGCCGACGTCGCCCGCCCCTTCTACCTGGCCACCGGCCACACCCCGATGGGCCTGCGCCGCCGCCGGCACATCACCAGCGAGGGCCGCACGGTCACCGCCCTGCACGACGAGATCCTCGACCTCGGCGACGCCACCCGCACCGGCCACGAGGACCCGTCCGGCGACGCCGTGCTGCTGGCCGCGCTGAACTCGGCGCGCACCGGCCGCATGGGCGACATCGTGCAGACCATCCAGGCCGACCAGGACCGCGTCATCCGCGCCCCGCACCGTGGCGTCCTGGTCGTCGAGGGCGGCCCCGGCACCGGCAAGACCGCCGTCGCCCTGCACCGGGCGGCGTACCTGCTCTACGAGCACCGGGAACTGCTCGCCAAGCGCGCCGTCCTCATCGTCGGCCCCAACCCGGCCTTCCTCGGCTACATCGGCGAGGTGCTGCCCTCGCTCGGCGAGACCGGCGTGCTGCTGGCCACCGTCGGCGAGCTGTTCCCCGGCGTGAGGGCGACGGCCGCGGACACCCCCCAGGCGGCGGCCGTGAAGGGCCGGGCCGAGATGGCCGGCGTACTGGCCGAGGTGGTCCGCGCCCGGCAGGCGCTGCCCGACCCGGTGATCGCCATCGAGCACGAGCGCGAGGTCCTGATGCTCGACGACGACCTGGTCAGGGTGGCCCGGGAGCGCACCCGTGCCGCGAAGCTGCCGCACAACGCGGCCCGCGAGCACTTCGAGGGGCACATCCTCAACACGCTCACCGACCTGTACGCCGAGCGCATCGGCACCGACCCCTACGACGGCAGCAGCCTCCTCGACGCCTCCGACATCACCCAGATCCGCGACGAACTCGCCGAGAACCCGGACGTCTGGTCCGCCGTCGACCGGCTCTGGCCCCGGCTCACCCCGCAGCGGCTGGTGGCCGACTTCCTCGCCGCGCCCGAGGAGTTCCTCCCCGCCGAGGACGCCGCCGCCGTCCGCCGCCCGGTGACCCGGGGCTGGACGGTGGCCGACGTACCGCTCCTGGACGAGGCCGCCGAACTGCTCGGCGAGGACGACCGCCTGGTCCGCGACCGGGCCGAACGCGAGCGGCGGGAGCAGGTGGCGTACGCGCAGGGGGTCCTGGACGTCTCCTACGCCTCCCGGACGTACGAGTTCGAGGACAAGGACGAGGAGGACTCCGAGGTCCTGTCCGCGCACGACATCATCGACGCCGAGCGGTTCGCCGAACGCCAGCGGGAGGACGACCACCGCAGCGCCGCCGAGCGCGCGGCGGCCGACCGCACCTGGGCGTTCGGGCACATCATCGTCGACGAGGCGCAGGAACTCTCCCCGATGGCCTGGCGGCTGCTGATGCGCCGCAGCCCGACCCGCTCGATGACGCTGGTCGGCGACCCGGCGCAGACCGCGGAGCCGGCCGGTGTCGGCTCCTGGGCCGAGATCCTCGCCCCCTACGTCGAGGACCGCTGGGAGCACACCCGGCTCGGCGTCAACTACCGCACCCCCACCGAGATCATGGAGGTCGCGGCGGCCGTGGTCCGCGCCGAGGACCCCGCCTTCGAGCCGCCCAGCTCGGTACGGTCCACCGGGGTGCGGCCGTTCGTCCGCGCCGTCGACGACCTGCCGGCGGCGGTGGCCGGGGCGGTCGCCGAACTCACCCCCGACGAGGGCCGCCTCGCCGTCATCGCCCCGCGCGACCTGCACGAGGCCCTCGCCGCCCGGCTGGACGGCGTCACGGCGGGCACCGGCCCCGACCTGACCCGTGCGGTCGTCCTCCTCGACCCCCGCCAGTCCAAGGGCCTGGAGTTCGACTCCGTCCTGGTCGTCGAACCGGACCGGTACGGGACGAGCGACCTGTACGTCGCCCTGACCCGGGCGACCCAGCGGCTCGGGGTGCTGCACACCGGACCGCTGCCGAAGGGGCTGGCGGACACGGTCTAGCCAGGTCCACCGCGCGCTCCCGCCGGTGCGCTTCCGCCGCCCGCCCCCACCGGGTCCGCCGCCCGCCCCCCACCGGGTCACTCGCGCACCAGCGGGTGGTGCGCGCAGCGGAAGCCGCCGGCGAACGGGGTCACGGCGTCGAAGGGCAGGGTGTGCACGGTGACGTCGCGCGCGGTCAGCGCCTCGGCGAGGTCCGTCAGCCGCGTGTCGACGACCACCTCGCCGGGGCCCAGCACGAGGCTGTTGCCCGCCAGCAGGTTCACGGCGTCGGACAGGGAGACGTCGATCAGCTCCCAGTGCGCGACCGGGTCCGGCACGCCCTCGGGGTACTGCTCCCGGCAGACCACCGCCAGGCCCTCGCGGACGGCGGTGAGACCGTCGTCGAGGTGGATCACCCGCTCGCTCAGCGGCACCGTCCGGACCCGGTGGCCGTCCCCGAGCAGCTCCGCCAGCCACCGGGCGCCCGCCCGGTCGGACGCCGTGCCGCCCCGGCCGCAGCCGACGAGGACGTCCCGGCCCAGCAGGAGGACGTCGCCGCCCTCCAGGAACGGCCCGGTCGCCGCCGCCATCTCGGTCGTGCGGTACGGCGGGGGCGGCGGCATCACCGAGTACCGCGCCCCGCGGGCCACCGCCTCGGCGAAGACGGGACGCAGCCCGAAGCGCTCCTTGAAGCGGGCCGGCAGCCGCAGCGCGGCCTCGATGACGTGGTCGCCGACCACGATCATCGGATCGCGGACGAACGTCTGCATGCTGAACCGGTCGCCCTCGCCGCCGTACGCGCCCAGCTCCGGTCCGGTCAGCTCCCGCGGGCGGTGGACGGCCACCCCGCGGCCGGTCAGGAACCGGGCCAGGCCGTCCACCTGCTCGACCGCTCGCCCGTAGCCGTCCGGGTCCGCCTCCGACCAGAGCCGGCCCGCCCAGCGCGGCAGGTCGCGCCGGGTGCTCTCGGGCACGAAGCCCAGGACACCGGGGAGTCCCGCGCCGATCCGCTCCGGGACCCGGAAGTCGATGACGCGGCCGACGACCGCCTCCTTGAGGACACCCCACTCATGGGTGACGTTGACACGGTCGAGTGCCGGCGGTGTCGTCATGGCCGGGGTGCGCCTTTCCGCTCCCGGAGGCGGTGGTCCGCGTCCGTCCCGTTCCCTCCCCGCCACCATGGTCCCGCGAAAACCGCGCCCGCGCCCGCCGGGGACACCGGACGGGCCGCGCCCGCGCCCGCCGGGGACACCGGACGGGCCGGCACCGGACAGGCCTGGACCGGCCAGGTCGGGACCGGGTCAGGCCGGGCGCAGCCACACCGTCGCCAGCGGCGGCAGGGTCAGCCGGATGCTCGCCGGGCGGCCGTGCCAGCCCTGTGACTCCGGCTTGACCGGGCCCGGCCGGCCCGCGCCGGAGCCGCCGTACCGGACGGCGTCCGTGTTGAGGACCTCCGCCCAGGCGGGGACGTCGTCGGGGACGCCCAGGCGGTAGTCGGGGCGGACGACGGGCGAGAAGTTCGACACCGACAGGACCGGGGTGCCGTCGGTGTCCCGGCGCAGGAAGGCGAGGACGTTGTCCTCGGCGGCGTCGCCGACCACCCACTCGAAGCCGCCCGGGTCGGTGTCGCGCCGCCACAGGGCCGGGGTGTCCCGGTAGACGGCGTTCAGGTCGCGGACCAGGTCGAGGACGCCGCGGTGGTCCGGGTGCGCCCCGTACTCCGGATCGAGCAGCCACCAGTCGGGGCCGGACGCCTCGGACCACTCGGCCCCCTGGGCGAACTCCTGCCCCATGAAGAGGAGCTGCTTGCCGGGATGGGCCCACATGAAGCCGAGGTACGCCCGGTGGTTCGCGCGCTGCTGCCACCAGTCGCCCGGCATCTTCGACACCAGCGACCGCTTGCCGTGCACCACCTCGTCGTGGGAGATGGGCAGCACGTAGTTCTCGCTGTACGCGTACACCATCGAGAACGTCATCTCGTGGTGGTGGTACTTGCGGTGGATCGGGTCGTGGCTCATGTACTGGAGCGAGTCGTGCATCCAGCCCATGTTCCACTTCAGCCCGAAGCCCAGGCCGCCGAAACCGCTGGGGCCCTTGTGGTGGGTGGCCCGGGTGACGCCGTCCCAGGCCGTCGACTCCTCCGCGACGGTCACGACGCCGGGGCAGCGCCGGTAGACGGTGGCGTTCATCTCCTGGAGGAAGGCCACCGCGTCCAGGTTCTCCCGGCCGCCGTGCTCGTTCGGCGTCCACCGGCCCGGCTCGCGCGAGTAGTCCAGGTAGAGCATCGAGGCGACGGCGTCCACCCGCAGGCCGTCGATGTGGAACTCCTCGCACCAGTACACGGCGTTGGCGACGAGGAAGTTGCGCACCTCGCGCCGCCCGTAGTCGAACTCCAGCGTCCCCCAGTCGGGGTGCGCGGCCCGCAGCGGGTCCGCGTGCTCGTACAGCGGGCGGCCGTCGAACTCGGCCAGCGCCCACTCGTCGCGCGGGAAGTGGGCCGGCACCCAGTCCATCAGGACGCCGATCCCGGCCTGGTGCAGCCGGTCGACCAGGTACTTGAAGTCGTCGGGGCCGCCGAGCCGGGCCGTGGGCGCGTAGAAGCCGGTGACCTGGTAGCCCCAGGAACCGCCGAAGGGGTGCTCGGCGACCGGCATCAGCTCGACGTGGGTGAAGCCCAGGTCCTTGACGTACGCGGGCAGTTCCTCGGCCAGTTCGCGGTAGGTCCGCCCGGGCCGCCAGGACGGCAGGTGCACCTCGTACACCGAGAACGGCGCCTGGTGCGCGGGCGTGGCCGTACGGCGCTCCAGCCACTGCGCGTCGCCCCACTCGTGGTGCGAGGCGGTCACGACCGACGACGTCTCGGGCGGCACCTGGGTGCGGCGGGCCAGCGGATCGGCGCGCAGGGTGCGGGAGCCGTCGGGCCGGGTGATCTCGAACTTGTACAGCTCGCCCTCCCCGACCCCCGGCAGGAACAGCTCCCACACCCCCGACGAGCCCAACGACCGCATGGGGTGGCCGGTGCCGTCCCAGAAGTTGAAGCCGCCGGCCACCCGCACGCCCCGCGCGTTCGGCGCCCACACGGCGAAGCGGGTGCCGCTCACGCCCTGCCAGGTCATCGGGTGCGCGCCGAGCGCCTGCCACAGCTGCTCGTGCCGGCCCTCCCCGATCAGGTGGAGGTCCAGGTCGCCCAGCGTGGGCAGGAAGCGGTACGCGTCCTCGGTCTCGTGCACGGCGCCCTCGTAGGTCACCAGGAGCCGGTACGCCGGGACCTCGGGCAGCGGCAGCAGCCCGGAGAAGAAGCCGTCCCCGTCGTCGTGCAGCTCGGTCCGCGTCTCCCCGGCGACCACGGTCACCGCCAGGGCGTACGGCCGGAAGGCGCGGACCGCGGTCCCGCCGCCGGGCAGCGGGTGGGCGCCCAGCACGGCGTGCGGGTCGTGGTGCGTACCGGCGAGCAGCCGCTCGCGGTCGGCGGCCGACAGGGCGGGGGAGACGGGAGCGGCCGGGACGGGGGGAGTGGCCGGGGCGGGAGGAACGGGAGGAGCGGCCGGGACGGGGGGAGTGGCCGGGGCGGGAGGAGCGGGGGTCTCGGTGCCCCGTTGCGCGGGCACCTGCTTCTTCCGGGCCGGAGCCGTCTTCCGGGCCGGAGCCGTCGCCCTCTTCCCCGCGGCCGTCTTCCCGGCCGTCGCCGTCTTCTTCGCGGCTGCCGCTTTCTTCACGGTCGCCGTCTCCTTCGCGGCTGCCGTCTTCTTCGCGGTCGCCGCCTTCTTGGCCGCCGCCTTCTTCGCCTTCTGCGCCTTCTTCGCCGCGCTCTGTTCCTCGGCTGTCTTCTTGGGGTCCGGGCGGGGGGTCACGGGAGGGGCCTCCTGGAGGTCAGACCGGTTCGGACGCGGCCAGGCGGCGGGCCGCGGACAGGGGGACCGGCAGCCAGTCGGGGCGGTGCCGGGCCTCGTACACCACCTCATAGACCGCCTTGTCCGTCTCATAGGCGCGCAGCAGCACCGGATCGGTGCGCGGATCGACCCCGCTGACCTGCGCGTACCCGGTGCAGTACGCGGCCCGGCAGGTCGCGGCCCAGCCCGGTGGCGGGGCGTCGGCCGCGTGCGCGGCGTAGTCGAAGGAGCGGAGCATCCCGGCGATGTCCCGGGCCGGCGGCTGCGGCAGCCGCCGTTCGGCGAGCGGTCTGGCCGGCTCGCCCTCGAAGTCGATCAGCGACCACCGCCCGGACGGGGAGCGCAGGCACTGCCCGAGGTGCAGGTCGCCGTGGACGCGCTGGGCGGTCCAGGTGCGGCCCTCCGCGGCCAGCGAGCCCAGCGCGGTGTACGCCGAGCGCAGCCCCGGCGCGTACGGCAGCAGCGCCGGCACCGCGCGCACGGCCCGGTCCAGCCGCTCGGTCATCCCGGCGACCGTCCGCTCCAGGTGGCCGCGGCCCAGGGTGACGGTCGGCAGGGCGGCGGCCAGTGCCGTGTGCACCTCGGCGGTAGCCCGGCCCAGCTCCCGCGCCTCGGCGGCGAAGTCCTCGCCCTTGGCCAGCATCCGCAGGGCCAGCTCCCAGCCGTCGGTCGCGCCCCGGAGGTAGGGCTGGAGCACGCCCAGGACCCAGGTGTCACCGGCCAGGTCGGCCACCATCCACGCCGTCGGCGCCGGCACCCGGGGGCAGCCGGCGCGGGCCAGCGCCAGCGGCAGCTCCAGGTCGGGGTGGACGCCCGGCACGATCCGGCGCAACAGCTTGAGGATGAACGCGTCCCCGTAGACGACCGAGGAGTTGGACTGCTCGGCGGTCACCGGACGGGGTGCGAGACCGGCCCGGATCTCCTGGTCCGGGTCCCGTTCGAAGCGCAGCCCGCCGACGCGGGCCCGGCTGCGCAGCGCCTCCAGGACCACCTCGGCGGGCCGGGTGTCGTACAGGGCATCGTAGACCGTCCGCCCGGTCAGCGGGCCCTGGCGCACATGCCCGATCAGCGCGGGCGCCAGCCGGGGCGGCAGTGCCTCGCGCACCCCTATGAGGAGCTGGTAGCAGTCGCCGGGGTGTCCGGGCGCGGCGGAGGCGGGGACGTCCGGCTGGTGGGTTCGCAGCAGGACGTGGATCAGGCCCGACCGGGCGGTGGAGGGAAGCAGTTCGGTGGCGGCGACGAGTGAGAACCCGGTGACCGGGCGCCCCTTACCCGCGAACCAGCGCTGCCGCGGCAGCCACTCCCGCAGGAGGGGGTCGAGTGAGGCGATCAGGGCGGGGGTGCTGGCGACGGTGCGGGTCTCGGCATCCGGCATGGCGGCGCGTCCCTTCCCCGGGCTCGGGGGTCGTCGGGGTCTTCGGGGGGCGATTACTGTCGCGTGCCCCGGGCGGGACGGTGGAAACCGCCCCGCCCGGCCGTTCTACGCGGTGTCCGCGCGCAGGCGGAACCAGTAGAAGCCGTGGCTCCCGAGGGTCAGCAGGTAGGGCAGTTCGCCGATGGCCGGGAAGCGCACCCCGCCGAACAGCTCCACCGGGTGACGGCCGCGGAAGGCGCTGAGGTCCAGCTCGGTGGGCTGGGCGAACCGGGAGAAGTTGTGCACGCACAGCACCAGGTCGTCCTCGTACTCGCGCAGGAACGCCAGCACCGCCGGGTTGGTGGACGGCAGTTCGGTGAAGGAGCCGAGGCCGAAGGCCGGGTTCTGCTTGCGGATCTCGATCATCCGCCGGGTCCAGTGCAGCAGGGAGGACGGGGAGGACATCGACGCCTCGACGTTGGTCACCTGGTAGCCGTAGACCGGGTCCATGATCGTGGGGAGGAAGAGCCGCCCCGGGTCGGACGACGAGAACCCGGCGTTGCGGTCCGGGGTCCACTGCATGGGGGTGCGCACCGCGTCCCGGTCGCCGAGCCAGATGTTGTCGCCCATGCCGATCTCGTCGCCGTAGTAGAGGATCGGCGAGCCGGGCAGGGAGAGCAGCAGGGCGGTGAACAGCTCGATCTGGTTGCGGTCGTTGTCGAGGAGCGGGGCGAGCCGGCGGCGGATGCCGATGTTGGCGCGCATGCGGGGGTCCTTGGCGTACTCCGCCCACATGTAGTCGCGTTCCTCGTCGGTGACCATCTCCAGGGTCAGTTCGTCGTGGTTGCGCAGGAAGATGCCCCACTGGCAGCCGGACGGGATCGCCGGGGTCTTGGCCAGGATCTCCGAGACCGGGTAGCGCGACTCCCTGCGCACGGCCATGAAGATGCGCGGCATCACCGGGAAGTGGAACGCCATGTGGCACTCGTCGCCGCCGCTCGGGTAGTCGCCGAAGTAGTCGACGACGTCCTCGGGCCACTGGTTGGCCTCGGCCAGCAGCACCGTGTCCGGGTACTGGGCGTCGATCTCCTTGCGCACCCGCTTGAGGAAGGCGTGGGTCGCCGGGAGGTTCTCGCAGTTGGTGCCCTCCTCCTGGTAGAGGTACGGCACCGCGTCCAGGCGGAAGCCGTCGATGCCCAGGTCCAGCCAGAACTTCAGGGCGGAGATCATCTCCTCCTGCACGGCCGGGTTCTCGTAGTTGAGGTCCGGCTGGTGGGAGAAGAAGCGGTGCCAGTAGTACTGCTTGCGGACCGGGTCGTAGGTCCAGTTCGACGCCTCGGTGTCGACGAAGATGATGCGGGCGTCCTGGAACTGCTTGTCGTCGTCGGCCCAGACGTAGTAGTCGCCGTAGGGGCCGTCGGGGTCCTTGCGGGACTCCTGGAACCACGGGTGCTGGTCGCTGGTGTGGTTCATGACGAAGTCGATGATGACCCGCATGCCGCGCTGGTGGGCGGCGTCGACGAACTCCACGAAGTCCGCCAGGTCACCGAACTCGGGCAGTACGGCGGTGTAGTCGGAGACGTCGTAACCGCCGTCTCTGAGCGGTGACTTGAAGAACGGCGGGAGCCAGAGGCAGTCCACGCCGAGCCACTGGAGGTAGTCGAGCTTGGCGGTCAGGCCCTTGAGGTCGCCGATGCCGTCGCCGTTGCTGTCCTGGAAGGAGCGGACCAGGACCTCGTAGAAGACGGCTCGTTTGAACCAGTCCGGGTCGCGGTCCTTGGCCGGGGTGTCCTCGAAGGTGTCCGGTACGGGCTCATTGACGATCATGTTGTGGGTGACCCTCCGATCTGCGGGGTGGACGGTCGCAGAACCGCGAAGACGTGCGCGGGCCGACGGCCCGGTTCCAGGCGCACGTAGTTGGCCCTGCCCCAGTGATAGGTCTCACCGGTGAGCTCGTCACGCACCGGCACCGACTCGTGCCAGTCCAGGCCGAGTCGCGGCATGTCCAACGAGACCGTGGCCTCCTGGGTGTGGTGGGGGTCGAGGTTGACGACCACCAGAACCGTGTTCGAACCCCGCCGCTTCGAGTAGGCGATCACCGCCTCCTTGTCGGTGTGGTGGAAGTGGAGATCGCGCAGTTGGCGCAGGGCGGGGTGGGTGCGCCGGATGGTGTTGAGGCGGGTGATGAGGGGGGCGATGGTGCGG
>NZ_JBUDHV010000054.1:0-37641 GCF_054956795.1 Streptomyces sp. SYSU D01066-1
CACCGGATCCAGCTGCGGCCGGGTCGCGTCCCCGAACGGATCCCTGCCCTGCCACCCAACGGTCCACAGACCGAACGTGAACCTGTCCTCGGGAGTGGGGTTGAAGCGCTTCGACATCGTGCGGCCCTTGCTGTCGTACCGTCGGCTCCCGCGCCGGACGGTTTTGTTTGATGGCATGACTAATACGTCACGGAGCGGCTTCCGCGCTAGCCCCGGAGGGGGCCCTCCGTTCCGTGAGTGAACCGTTCTTTTCGGTTATCAGGCCAGTTCAGGGGCGGAAAAATGAGGTCGTGGCTCTTCCGTGCCGATTTGTTTTGTGTACGATCAAAATGCTTTTGAGACGTCACGCACCGCTACCCGACCGCTCTCGCCCCACCCGAGGAGATCATGAAGTTCACCGACGGCTTCTGGCTCGTCCGCGAGGGTGTGCACCTCTCGTACGCCACCGAAGTACGCGATGTCCGCGCCCAGTCGAAGCGCTTCACCGCCCATGCCGCCGTGAAGAAGGTGACACGGCGGGGCGACACGCTCAATGCCCCGCTCCTCACCGTCGACTGCTTCTCGCCGGCCGAGGGCGTCATCGGCGTCCGGGTCACCCACCACGCGGGCAAGCGGCACCCGGGCCCCGACTTCGCGCTCGACGGGGTACCGGACGGTGCCGGCGAGGTCCGCCAGGACGGCACGGTCACCGAGCTGACCAGCGGCCCGCTCACCCTGCGCCTGGACCGCTCCGGTCCCTGGGGCCTGGCCTTCCTGGACGCGGACGGGCGCGAACTGACCCGGGCGGACGCCAAGAGCACCGCGTTCGCCACCACCGGCGAGGGCGCCCACCACATGCTCAGCCGCCTCGCGCTCGGGGTCGGCGAGCAGATCTACGGCCTCGGCGAGCGCTTCACCCCGTTCGTGAAGAACGGCCAGGTCGTCGACGTCTGGCAGGCCGACGGCGGCACCAGCAGCGAACAGGCGTACAAGAACATCCCGTTCTACCTCTCCTCGCGCGGCTACGGCGTCTTCGTCAACCACCCCGGCGCGGTCTCCTTCGAGGTCGGCTCGGAGTCCGTCGGCCAGGTGCAGTTCAGCGTGGAGGACCAGACGCTGGAGTACTACGTCGTCGCCGGCCCCACCCCGAAGGACGTGCTGTCCCGCTACACGGCCCTCACCGGACGTCCCGCCCTGCCTCCCGTCTGGTCCTTCGGCCTCTGGCTGAGCACCTCCTTCACCACCTCCTACGACGAGGCGACCGTCACCTCCTTCGTCGACGGCATGGCCGAGCGCGGCATCCCGCTCTCCGTCTTCCACTTCGACTGCTTCTGGATGCGCGAGTACCAGTGGTGCGACTTCGAGTGGGACCCGGACGTCTTCCCGGACCCGGAGGGCATGCTGGCCCGGCTGAAGGAGAAGGGGCTCAGGATCAGCGCCTGGATCAACCCGTACATCGCCCAGAAGTCCCCGCTGTTCGACGAGGCGGCGCGACTCGGCCACCTGGTGCGCACGCCCGGCGGCGACGTGTGGCAGTGGGACCTGTGGCAGGCCGGCATGGGCCTGGTCGACTTCACCAGCCCCGACGCCCGCGCCTGGTTCCAGTCGAAGCTGAAGCCGCTGCTCGACCAGGGCGTGGACTGCTTCAAGACCGACTTCGGCGAGCGCGTCCCCACCGACGTGGTCTGGCACGACGGCTCCGACCCGGAGCGGATGCACAACTACTACACCCAGCTCTACAACCGGACCGTCTTCGAACTCCTGGAGAAGGAGCGCGGCCGGGGCGAGGCCGTCCTCTTCGCCCGGTCCGCGACCGCCGGCGGCCAGCAGTTCCCCGTGCACTGGGGCGGCGACTGCTGGTCCTCCTTCGGCGCCATGGCCGAGTCGCTGCGCGGCGGCCTGTCCCTGTCGCTGTCCGGCTTCGGCTTCTGGAGCCACGACATCGGCGGTTTCGAGGGCACCCCCGACCCGGCCGTCTTCAAGCGGTGGCTCGCCTTCGGCCTGCTCTCCTCGCACAGCCGGCTGCACGGCTCCTCGTCGTACCGGGTGCCGTGGGAGTTCGGTGACGAGGCGGTCGACGTGGCCCGGCGCTTCACCCTCCTCAAGCACCGCCTGATGCCCTACCTCTACGGCGCCGCCGCCGAGGCCCACCGCACCGGCGTGCCGGTGATGCGCCCGATGGTCCTGGAGTTCCCCGGCGACCCGGCCTGCCGTCCGCTGGACCGCCAGTACATGCTCGGCCCCGACCTGCTCGTCGCCCCGGTCTTCACCGAGGACGGCGAGGTGGAGGTCTACCTCCCCGAGGGCACCTGGACGCACCTGCTGAGCGGAGAGCGGGCCACCGGCCCGGCCTGGCGCACCGAACGCCACGGCTACGACAGCCTTCCGCTGTACGTCCGTGAGGGCGCCGTGCTGCCGCTGGCCTCCGACGACCAGCGGCCCGACGGCGACTGGCTGGACGCGCCGACGCTGCTCGTCCACCCGTCCGCGTCCCTCGACTACGCGGCCGAGGTCACCGTGCCGGACGCGACGGGCGCGCCGGCGGCGACGTTTTGGGTGCGGCGGGACGGGGACGTGCTGCGGGTGAGCGCCGAGGGGACCCGGCGGGCGTTCACGGTGCGGGTGGCCGGCGGGGCGAGCGCCGAGGGCACGGGCGAGGTGACGGTGCCGCTCGGCTGAGGGAGCGATGTGCGTGAGCCCCGGAGGAACGGCCTCCGGGGCTCACGGCGCGCGGGGCACGCGCGGGGATCCGGCAGCTCGCACGGCTCTCCTCGCCCGCGTGGCTCAGTGGCCGGCCAGGTGCTCGCGGAGCACCGTCTCGACGGGGACGGGTTCCCGGCCGGTCAAGGTGGCCAGCGTCGGGTCGACGGTGGCGAACTCGCCGTCGCGCGCAGCGGTGAAGATGCCCAGCAGCCGCTTTGCCGCGGTGGCGGGCATGCCCTGGCCCGTCACCTGCGCCAGCCACTCGTCGTCCGGCACGGTGATCCGCGTGAGGGCGCGGCCCGTGATCTCGGCGGTGAGCGCGGCGAGGTCCTCGAAGGTGAGTGCCCGCGCCCCGGTGAGCGGTGGTGTGGGCCCCTCGAAGCGGCCCTCGTCGGCCAGGACGACGGCCGCCGCCTCGGCGAGGTCGGCGTGCGCGGTCCAGCTGAACGGCCCGTCCGCGGGGAGCACGAGCCGGCCGGACTCCGCCGCCTGGCCGATGAAATGCGCCGCGCCGGCGGCGTAGAAGCCGTTGCGCAGCGAGGTGAACGGCGTTCCGCAGGCGCGCAGGGCCTCCTCGGTGGCGGCGTGGTCGACGCACGCCTGGAAGCGCGAGGACGGGCTCGCCCCCATCTGGCTGGTGTCGCGGCGGGCGCGACGCGGTCACCACCCGCGCGGTCGCCGACGCGGCGGGCCTCCAGCCGCCGGCCATCTACCGGTTGTTCGGCGACAAGGACGGGCTGCTCGACGCGGTCGCCGAGTACGGCTTCACCGCGTTCCTCGCCACCAAGCGCGTCGATCCCGACCCCGAGGACCCCATCGCGGACCTCAGGGCGGGCTGGGACGTCGCGGCCGAGTTCGGACTGGCCAACCCCGCGCTGTTCACGCTGATGTACGCCGAGCCCGCCAGAACCGCCTCGCCCGCTCTCGCGGCCGGCATGGAGATCCTGATGGGCCGGGTCCGGCGGCTCGCCGCCGGTGGCTGGCTGCGCGTCGACGAGGCACTGGCGGCGCAGATCATCCACGCCACGGCGCGCGGCGCGGTGCTCACCTGGCTGTCGCTGCCCGAGGACCGGCGCGATCCGGCCCTGCTGACCGCCCTGCGGGAGGCCATGGTCGTCGCCGTCACCCACGAGAAGCCGGCCGTCCGGGAGGCGGGCCCGGCGGGAGCCGCCCGTGCCCTGCGCGCCGCGCTGTCCGGGCAAACGCCCCTGAGCGAGGCGGAGCGGCAGCTGCTCGAGGAGTGGCTGAACCGGCTCGCCGACGGCGACTGAGGCGTCCCGGCGGGCGCCCTCAGGAGGAGACGGGGGGCGCGGGCTCTGGCGGACTCCTGTCCCGCCCGCCCGGATGGCGGTGCCGCCAGATCCAGAACACCGCGCACGACACCAGCGCCCACCCGGCCAGTACCAGGAACGGGAACGCGTGCTGGTGCCCCGCGAAGTACACCGCCGTGTGCTGGGCGTTGACCGAGGCGCCCGGCGGCAGCCACTGCCCGATCACGCCCAGCGCCGACGGCAGCAGCGGCCAGGACACCGCGCCGCCGGACGACGGATTGCCCAGCAGGATCATGACGCCCCAGGTCGGGAGCATCGCCCAGCGGCCGACCAGGGTGTTGAACATGGTGAACGTCATCCCGCTGGCGAACATCGTGAACGCGAGGATCAGCCAGGACTCCGCGAACGGCAGGTCGAGCGCGCCCAGCAGCCAGTCGACGACCGCCGCGATGGCGAACCCGCCGAGCAGCGCGTAGGCGAGGGTGAAGGCGATCCGTTCCGGCGGGGTGAGCGCACGGGCGTGCACGCTGAGCTGGATGGCGCCGACGAAGCCGATGATCACCGCCGCGAGCGAGATGTAGAAGATGGCCAGACCGCGGGGGTCACCGTCCTGGAGCGGGTTGATGTCCCGCACGGTGACCGACACCCCGGTGGCCCTGCCCACCGCCGGGGCGGCCTGCTCCAGCAGCTCCGCGACCGAGGAACCGGAGGCCGAGGAGACGTCCAGCCGCACCCGCCGCCCGTTGTCGCGCAGTTCGAAGACGGCGAAGACGGTCTGCTCCTCGACGGCCTCCACGGCCGCTGCCCGGGAGTCGTAGACATGGGTGCGGACCGAGGAGTTGAGGGCCTTGCCCAGCCCGGCCAGGAACGTTCTGCCGCGCGCCTCCTTGTAGGAGCCGACCACGGCGGTCGGGAGCAGGTGCGGGGCCGGATCGGCCATCGTGTACGTGTACGACCCGGCGAACAGGCCGGCCGCCGCCGCGAGGATCAGCACCAGCACGCTGGCCGGCCACCACGGCCCCTTGCGGAAGCGGGTCCAGTGTCCCTCCCGGGCGTGCCGGTGCGGGTGCCGGCCGTCGGGGGCCGTCTCGGGGGTCTCGTGCACGTTCGCTCGTCCTTGTCCGGGCTCGTCCGGCCCTGTCCGTCCGCCGCGGTGTGCGAGAGGCCGGCCCCGGAGGGCGGTGCGCCCGGAAACCGGCCCCTCCCGGTTCGCGCCGCGCTCAGACCCGTACCAGTGGCGTGTCCACCAGGTGTTCGGCCACGAACCACGCCTGGAGTTCGTTGGTGCGGATGACATCCGAGACCAGGACGTCGTTGGTGCCGTCGTCGCCCTGCTCCTGGACCACCGCGGCGGCGTCGTGGCAGTCGGCGAGGATCTGCTCGTGCGTCTCCAGCAGCCGCGACAGCATCGCCGGCACCTCCTCGACCCCGTCCGGCGGACGGCGGACCGTGGTGATCTCCGCGACATGCCGGGGGTCGCCCACCGAGACGCCGCCGAGCGTCTGGATCCGCTCCGCCACCGTGTCGATCAGCGCCAGCTGCTCGCCCGCGTGCTTGTCCATCAGCAGATGCAGCTGGTAGAACGTCATCCCGCGCATCAGCCAGTGGTACTTCTTGTACAGGTCGTGCAGGATGCGCGTGTCCGCCAGGACCTTGTTGAGCCGCTGGGCGGAGTAGAGGCGGGTCTCCGTCGACAGGGCCAAGGGGAACTGCTTGACGGTGCCGAACTCCTGGATGACCCGGCCCTGCTGATGCAGCCACGGCTGGCTGCCGTCGGTCTGGCGCGCCGGTGCCGCCGGCCTCGGATCGGTGCTCACGCCTGAACTCCTTCCACGGGGAGCCGAAGGGGAGTGCCGGCGCCTCGCGCGGCCGGACTCGGCCCCCTGCGACAGTCGACCAGTCACCCGCCGGGCCCGCAAACGCTACGGCGCGGGCGGGGCACCCGGTCCGGACCGAGAGGTTCCGGACGGACCGCGCAAGGGGGTTGTCCAGGCATTCGTCCGCCGCCTAAGGTCAACCGGGGTGCAAGCGCTTTCCATCGTCCGTCGTCCGAGCTGTCCGTCGCCCGTCGCCCGAGCCGTCGCCTTCCGTGGCCCGTGGCCCGTCGCCCGTCGTCGGTGACCGGTCACCGGTCGCCCGTCACCGGCCGTCCGTCACCCGTCGTCCGTCGCCCGTCGTCGCCCCCGTCCGGCGCCCGCACCCGCGTGCTGTCGTCAGCGTCCGAGGAGGACCCCCGCATGTCCCCGCTCCCCGCCCGCCGCCGGGTGGCCGTCGTCGGCACCGGCGCCATCGTGGCCGGAGGCCATCTGCCCGCCCTCAGAGCCCATGCCGACCGGGTCGAACTGGTCGCCGCCGTGGACGTGGACCCGGCCCGGCTCGACGCCTTCCGGGCCGAGGCCGGCCCGGAGGTCACCGGGCACACCTCGATGGGCGCCATGCTGGACGCCGTACGCCCCGACCTCGTCCTCATCGGCACCCCGCCGTCGCTGCACCGGGAGCAGACGGTGGCCGCGCTCGAGGCGGGCGCCTGGGTGCTGTGCGAGAAGCCGCTGTGCCTGTCGCTCGCCGAGTACGACGACATCGCGGCGGCCGAGCAGGCGTCGGGGGCGTACGCGTCCGTCGTCTTCCAGCACCGGTACGGCTCCGGCGCCGCGCACGCCCGGGAGCTGATCGCCGGCGGGGAGCTGGGCGCCCCGCTGGTCGCCCACTGCCAGACGACCTGGTACCGCGACACCGCCTACTACGCGGTGCCCTGGCGCGGACGCTGGGCCACCGAGGGCGGCGGTCCGACCATGGGCCACGGCATCCACCAGTACGACCTGCTGCTGCACCTGCTCGGCCCCTGGGCGGAGGTACGGGGGATGGCCGCGCGTCTCGTCCACGACACCGAGAGCGAGGACGTGTCCACCGCCTTGGTGCGGTTCGCCAACGGCGCCCTGGCCACCGTCGTCAACAGCGTCCTGTCGCCGGACGAGACGAGCCGGATACGGGTGGACTGCGCCGACGCCACCGTGGAGCTGACCCACCTCTACGGCCACCGCAACGCCGACTGGACCTACACCCCGGCCCGGCACGTCGACGCCGGGCGGGCCGCCGCCTGGCGCACCCCGGCCACCGACGTGCCCAGCTCCCACACCGCGCAGCTCGGCGCGGTCCTCGACGCCTGGGACGCCGGGAAGAGGCCCCCGGGCAGCGGCGAGGAGGCCCGCGCCACCCTGGAGTTCGCCGCCGCCCTGTACAAGGCGGCGTTCACCGGGCAGCCGGTACGCGCGGGGGAGATAGGCCCCGGTGACCCGTTCCACGCCGCGATGCACGGCGACCACCCCGACTGGGCCCCCCGGGAGCGCGCATGAGCGACGGCATCCGCGTCACCCACACCCACGGCGAGGACATCACGGTCACGACGGCGGCCGGCACGGAGATCCTCCGGTACGTCTACCGCCCCGACCCCGACCCGTTCGAGTCCCGCAAGCCGTACGCCCACCCGGTGCGCACGCTGGCCGGACGCACCGTGACGGGGTACCGCCCCAGCGACCACCGCTGGCACAAGGGCGTGCAGATGACGGCGAGCCACCTGTCCGGGCAGAACTTCTGGGGCGGCAACAGCTACGTCCACGGCCGCGGTTACCTGCCGCTGCCCGAGCGCGTCGGCTCGATGCGGCACGACGGCTTCGCGGACCTGGCCGCCGAGGACGACCGGCTGGCCGTCACCGAGCACCTGACCTGGGTCGAGAACGGGGGCGCCGAATGGGCCCGTGAGGAACGCGGACTGACCGTCCACTCGGTCGACGAGGAGTCCGGTTCCTGGGCCCTGGACTGGTCGATCCGCCTCACCAACATCCGCGCCGAGCCCCTGGCCTTCGGCTCGCCGACCACCGCGGGCCGGGAGCTGGCCGGCTACACCGGGCTCCAGTGGCGCGGCCCCCGCGACTTCACCGGCGGCACCGCCTTCACCGCGGACCGGGAGGGCGCCGGGGAGCTGATGGGGACCCGCAGCCCGTGGCTGGCGTTCACCACCGAGCACGACGACGTGGACGCCCACTCCACCCTCGTCTTCGCGCACGCGCCCGAGAACCTCGACGAGAAGACCGCGATCCACCCCTCGCACTGGTTCGTGCGTGCCGAGCCGGTCCCGACCGTCGCGTTCTCCTGGGCGTTCTTCGAGGAGTTCGAGCTGCCGCCCGGGCGGTCCTTCGCCTACCGCTACCGGCTGGTGGTCGCCGACGGCGCCTGGGACCGCGACCGGGTCGCCGGCCACCTGGCGGCCCTGCCGTGGTGACCGGGCCGCGGCCCGTCCTCCCGCATCCGCTGCCCGGCGCCGTCGGCCTGTCCCACCTCAGCGCCTACGACTGGGAGTCCGCCGACGGGGTGTGCGGCGGCAGCCCGCACCTGCACCTGGTGTGCGCGGAGGCGTACGTCGTCACCGCCGGCCGGGGCGCGGCGCAGACGCTGAGCCCGCACGGCTACCGGGACGTCCCGCTCGGGCCCGGCTCGGTCGTCTGGTTCACACCGGGCACGGTCCACCGCATGGTCCAGGGCGGCGGCCTGCGGATCACCGTGCTGATGCAGAACAGCGGTCTGCCCGAGGCGGGCGACGCCGTCCTCACCTTCCCGCCCGAGGTGCTCGCCGACCCCGACGCGTACGCCGCCGCGGCCACGCTGCCGCCGGGCGGCACGGCGGAGACGGAGGCGGCCGCGCGGCGTCGCCGGGACCTCGCCGTCGAGGGCTACCTCCCGCTGCGCGCGGCGCTGCTCGCCGGCGACGACGCCCCGCTGCGCGCGTTCCAGCGGGCCGCCGCGCGCCTGGTGCGCGACAAGGTGCCGGTGTGGCGCGGCCTGTGGCGGGCCGGCGCGCTGGCCGCCGCCGAGCGCACCGGCGCCCAGCTCGACGCCCTGGCGGCCGGCGATGCCGCCCACCTCGGCGGGGCGGCCGTCCACGTGGCCGTGCCCACCCGGCGCGGCGGCTACGGCATGTGCGGACGCCGGGACGAGTACGCGCTGCCGGGGACGACGCTGCCGTACGAGGAGACCGGCCGCCCGTGCACGGGGCGGGAGTGACGGCCGTCCGGCTCCCGCCGGTCCGCCCGCGGCCGGCGGGAGGCGACGGCGCGTCAGGAGCGGACGGGTGTCAGGGGGCGCCGGGACGCGCGTCATCCGCCTGAACCCGCGGCCCGAGGGGAGGGCCGCGGCCTCATGCAGGTGCGGGGGCGCACCGCGGAAGACCCATGCCCGGCCTTGCCGCCCCGGTCCTCTCCGCCGCCGTCACCGCCGGCCACCCCGTCGCCGGCCACCCCCGCGGACGGCCACACCGACGAGCCCGGCGCCGGTCACGGCCACTGAGCCCCCGGCCGGGGAGAACGGCCGGGGCGGACCGGCGGCTCACACCGCGACGACCGCGATCCCCGCCTCCTCGAACCGCCGTACGGTGTCCGCGCCCACCGCCGTATCCGTGACCAGCGTGTCCACCGTCTCGGCCGCGCAGATCCGGGCGAACGCCCGCCGGCCGAGCTTGGTGGAGTCGGCGGCCACGACCACGCGTCCGGCGCGCTCGCACAGCAGCCGGTTGACCGCGGCCTCCGCCTCGTCGTGGGCGGCGGCCCCGTGGGTGACGTCGAACGCCACGACGCCCAGCACCGCCACGTCCATCGTGACCTGGCCGAGCACCCCGTCCGCGAGCGGCCCGATCAGCTCGTAGGACTGCGCCCGCGCCACCCCGCCGGTCACCACGATCTTGAACTGCGGCCGGACGGCCAGCTCGTTGGCGATGTTCAGCGCGTTGGTGACGACGGTCAGCGCGGGCGTGCCCGAGGCGAGGTCGGGACGCACGGCCAGCGCGCGCGCCACCTCCGTGGTGGTCGTGCCGCCGGTCAGCCCCACCGCCTCGCCCGGCGCCACCAGGGCGGCGACGGCCTGCCCGATGCGCTCCTTCTCGGAGGCCCGCCGCGCCGTCTTGTACCGCAGCGGCAACTCGTACGACACCCCGTGCACCACCGCGCCGCCGCGCGTGCGCACCAGCATCTGCTGCTCGGCGAGCCGGTCGAAGTCGCGGCGGATCGTCGCGGCCGACACCCCCAGCTCGGCCGCCGCCTCCTCGACGTCCAGCCGGCCGCGTTCGACGAGCAGCTCCAGCAGTGTCTTCCAGCGGGCGTCGCGCGACATGCGCACCCTCCGTTCCTCGGTCCCTGGCCGACCCTAACGCAGTCGTTCACCCGCCACATGCTTGATCGTGCTCGAAAGGCAGCTGTACCTTGCAAGAACGAGCAATTCGGGGGAGGGTGTGGCCATGACATACGTCGAGGACGAGCTCAACAGCCAGCCGGAGTGCTGGACCCGTGCCGCGGAGCAGGCGGCACGGCACGGCGGCGCGCTGCCCGAGGCGGGGGAGCGGGTCGCGATCGTCGGCTGCGGCACCTCGTACTTCATGGCCCAGGCCGCCGCGGCACTGCGCGAGGAGACGGGCCGGGGCGAGACGGACGCCTTCGCCGCCTCGGAGTTCCCGTACGGCCGCTCCTACGACCGGGTCGTCGCCCTCACCCGCTCCGGCACCACCACCGAGGTGCTGGAACTGCTCGGCCGGCTGCGCGGCCGTACCCGCACCGCCGCGATCACCGCCGACCCGGCCACGCCCGTGGCGACGGCCGCCGACGACCTGGTCGTCCTGGAGTTCGCGGACGAACGCTCGGTGGTGCAGACCCGGTTCGCCACCACCGCCCTGACCCTGCTCCGCGCCCACCTCGGCCTGCCCGTCGAGGACTCCGTCACCGACGCCCGCGCGGCGCTCGCCACCGACCTGCCCGCAGGCCTCGTCGACCGCACCCAGTTCACCTTCCTGGGCCGCGGCTGGACCGTCGGACTGGCCAACGAGGCCGCGCTGAAGATGCGCGAGGCGTCCCTGTCCTGGACCGAGGCCTACCCGGCGATGGAGTACCGGCACGGCCCGATCAGCGTCACCACCTCCACCACGGCGACCTGGATGCTCGGCGAGGCGCCCGAGGGGCTGGCCGAACAGGTCGCGGCCACCGGCGGGACATGGGTGGCGGGCACCCTCGACCCGCTCGCCGAACTGGTCCGCGCCCAGCGGCTCGCGGTCGCCGTGGCCGCCGCCCGGGGCCTGGACCCGGACCGGCCGCGCCACCTCACCCGCTCGGTGATCCTCGCCCCCTGACCCCCCGAAGAGAACGAGGACCTGCCCGTGCCCCTCGCCACCACCGGCGACCTGGTCGCCCGCGCCGCGGCGGCGCGTACCGCGGTCGCCGCCGTCAACGTCATCACCCTGGAGCACGTCGAGGCCGTCGTCGCCGGCGCCGAGTCCGTGACCGCGCCCGTGATCCTCCAGATCAGCGAGAACGCCGTGAGGTTCCGCCACGGCCGGCTCGAACCACTGGCCCGCGCCGCCGTCGCCACCGCCGAACGCGCCGCCGTCCCCGTCGCCCTCCACCTCGACCACGTCCAGAGCGACGCCCTGCTGCGGCAGGCGCCGGACGCCGGCTTCAGCTCCGTCATGTACGACGCCTCCCGGCTGCCGTACGCCGAGAACCTGGAGGCGACCCGCGCGGCCGCCGACTGGGCACACGCCCGAGGACTGTGGATCGAGGCGGAACTGGGGGAGGTGGGCGGGAAGAACGGCGAGCCGCCGCTGGACGCCCACGCGCCCGGCGCCCGCACCGACCCCGCCGAGGCCCGCGCCTTCGTCACCGACTCCGGGGTGGACGCCCTGGCCGTCGCCGTCGGCAGCTCGCACGCCATGACCACCCGCACCGCCGCCCTCGACCACGGCCTGCTCAAGGAGCTGTCGGCCGCGCTGGAGGTCCCCCTGGTCCTGCACGGCTCCTCCGGCGTCCCGGACGGCGAACTGGCGGCGGCGGTCGCGGGCGGCATCGCCAAGGTCAACATCGGCACCGCGCTGAACATCGCCCTGACCGGGGCGGTCCGGGCGCACCTCGCCGCACACCCCGAGGCGGTCGACCCGCGCGGTTACCTCGCGGTGGGCCGGGACGCCATGGGCCGCACGGTCGCCGACCTGGTCCGGGTGGTGGGCCCGGTCACCGCCTGACGGCCCGCAGCACGACGAACCTCGGGTCACTGGCCACCAGTTCGCTGTCGCCGAACAGGCGGCGCAGCTTGACGTGGTAGCCGAGGTGCCGGTTGCCGACCACCCACAGCTCGCCGCCCGGCCGCAGCGCGCGCCGGGCGCCGCTGAACATGCGCCACGCGGTGGCGTCGGTGGTGGCCTGGTGGGAGTGGAAGGGCGGGTTGTTGAGCACCAGGCCGACACTGCCGTCCGGCACCCCGGCCAGCCCGTCACCGACCCGGAACTCCGCCTTCCCCCGCGCCCCGCTCGCCCGGTACGTCGCCTCCGCCGAGGCCACGGCCTGGAAGGACTCGTCGGTGAACAGCACGTCGGCCCCGGGGGCGGCCAGCGCCACCGCCGTACCGACGACGCCGTTGCCGCAGCCGAGGTCGACCACCTTCCCGGCCGGGTCCCGCGGCAGGTGCTGGAGGAAGAACCGGGTGCCGATGTCCAGCCGGTCGGCGCAGAAGACGCCCGCGTGGTTGACGACGGTCCGGCCCGAGACGGGGCCGATGCCGTCGGGGAGCCGGTAGCGCAGCGGCCAGGGGTTGGCGGGCTGCTCCAGCGCCGGGTCCGGCGTGCAGAAGATCAGCCGGGCCTTCTTCTTGGCGAGGGAGGTCCGGGTCGGGCCGAGGGCCCGCTCGAACACCTCCAGCGTCGAGGTGTGGATCTCCTTCACCATCCCGGTGCCGACGACGACCGTGTCCGCGTGCACCGACGGCGCCAGCCGCAGCAACTGGTCCTCCAGCAGCGCCAGGCTCTTGGGCACCCGCACCAGCAGGACGTCGATCCGCTCCGGCGGAGGGTCCTGCGTGGTCAGCAGCCGCACCGCGCCCGGCTCGACGCCGTTGCGGGCGAGGTTGGCCCGGGTCGCCTCCCGGCCGAGGTGGGAGTCGGTGATCTGCACCGGCCGGTGCGCCGCCAGCGCCGTCACCAGCGCGCCCCAGCGGTCGCCGAGGGCCACGACCGTCCCGGACAGCGGTACCCGCTCCTGGGCGAGGTGCCCGAGCAGATACTCGTCGGAGGCGTCCCAGGCGCGCAGCCGCTCGCGCGGATCCTCGGGGAACCGGGTCAGCACCGGCTCGCCCCACTCGGTCGTCATACGGTCGTCGCGGTCGTCCATCGTGCGCCCAGGCTAGCGGAGCCCCGGTTCAGGACCGGCCGGCGGTGGGGCGGCCACCGCTCGTGCGCGGCGGCCCGGCACCGTTCGCCTCGCGGCCGGGCCCCGCGGGCACGCCCCGGCACGGCGCCGCCGGAGGCGGAGCCCGTCGGGCGGCTGGACGGCAGACCGCGGGCGAGCGGGCCGCCGGGCGGCCGTCCCGGGCGCGGATCATGGGAGACTCGCCTCCATGAGCGGCAAGGCGGACCACCGGGGAACGGCGGACGGTACCACCTCCAGGACGCGGCTGGACCGGGGGCGCGGGGCGCTCGGTCCCGCGTTGGAACTCGTGCACACCGGACGGGCGCCCACCCGCGCCGTCCTCACCGCCGAACTCGGCGTGACCCGGGCGACGGCCGGCGCGGTCGCCGCCGAACTGGAGGCGCTCGGCCTGATCCGGGTCGACGCCCGCCCCGGCGCCCCCGCCGGTTCCCAGGGCCGTCCCTCGCACCGCCTCGCCGTCGCCGAGGACGGCCCCGTCGCCCTGGCCGCCCAGGTCCACGCCGACGGGTACCGGGCCGCCCTGGTCGGCCTCGGCGGCCGCATCGTCGCCACCACCCCCGGCTGCGAGATCGTCGACGCCGACCCGGCCAAGGTCCTCGGTTCCGTGGTGGAGGCCGGCGCCGAACTGCTGGAGCGCACCGGACGGCGCTGCGTCGGCGCCGGACTCGCCGTGCCGTCGGCGGTGGCCGAACCGGAGGGCCTCGCGCTCAACCCGCTGCACCTGGCCTGGCCGGCGGGCGCCCCCGTCCGGCAGATCTTCGCCGAGCGGGTGCGCGCCGCCGGCCTCGGCGGACCCGCCTTCACGGCCAACGACGTCAACCTCGCCGCCCTCGCCGAACACCGGCACGGCGCCGGGCGCGGCTCGCGCGACCTGCTCTGCGTGGCCACCGGCCACCGGGGCGTCGGCGGCGCCCTGGTCCTCGACGGCCGTCTGCACTCGGGCAGTTCCGGGCTCGCCCTGGAGGTCGGCCACCTCACCGTCAACCCCGAGGGCCGCCCCTGCCACTGCGGCAGCCGCGGCTGCCTGGACGTGGAGACCGACCCGCTGGCCTTCCTGACCGCGGCGGGACGCGAACCGGGCCCGGAGCAGTCCCTCCTCCAGCAGTCCGTCGACCTGGTCCGCGACCACTACGCCGACCCGGCCGTGCGCACCGCCGTCGAGACCCTCCTCGACCGCCTCGGCCAGGGCCTGGCCGGCCTGGTGAACATCCTCAACCCGGACCGCATCGTTCTCGGCGGCCTCCACCGCGACCTGCTGCGCGCCGACCCGGAGCGGCTGCGCGCGGTCGTCGCCGGCCGCAGCCTGTGGGGACGGAGCGGCGGCGTGCCCGTCCTGCCCTGCGCGCTGGACCACAACAGCCTGGTGGGCGCCGCCGAACTGGCCTGGCAGCCGGTCCTCGACGACCCGCTGGCGGTACTCGGCTGACGCCCCGGGCCGCCCGCGGCCCGCGTGACGGTCCCCCGCTCCCCGCGCGGCACGCGCACGGCCGCCGCTTGGTCCCCCGGCGAGACCGGTGGAAGCCGGTACGGGCGCCGACTGCCCCACCCGGACGAGCGGTTCGGCGGGCCGGGCAGGCCCGGCGCGGCGCGCACCGGGACCGTCCCGGGGAGGAAACGGTCACCGCCCGGTCAGCCGGCGACGGCCGACCGGGCCGGGGCGGCACGCGCCACCTGGGCGAACGGCTCGGCGGACACCTCCTCGACCAGGCGCTGCGGCGGCCGGCCGGACAGGGCCGGCAGGGGCGCCGGCGTGGTGAGGGCGAACCAGACGACCTTGCCGGACTCGCCGTCCGGCCGGGCGCCCCAGCTCTCGCTCACCGCGGCCACCATGGCGAGGCCGCGCCCGCGGGTCGCCAGCGGCTTAGCCTCGTCCACCACGGGCAGCCGCGGGTCGCGGTCCCGTACCGACACCGTGAGCCGGTCGGGCAGCAGCTCGATCTCCACGGTGCACGTCTTGTCGGGCCGGGCATGCTGGTGGACGTTGGTCAACAGCTCCGTCACACCGAGCGCGGCCCGGTCGGTGAGGGAGTCGAGATGCCAGTAGCGCAATTGCGCAGATACGATTCTGCGGACCTGGCCGATCCGCGACGGCAGGGCTTGGAGCTCCACCGTGCAGTGCCTGCTTGGGTGACTGATCACGGCTGCGACTCCCCGACATAGAGGTCCGGAAGAACACTGAGGACGGATCCAGCAGGCGCCTGCGTCACGCGACCGCCTGCTGTCGTGGCCGGCGGGCTGGTTCGCAGCGTTATCGCCGGTAAACCCAGAGTGACGTGAGACCAGCGTGGCGCAAGGGGTGGGACAGCGCAACTCACGGACATCTCACCCGCCGTGCCCCGCCGCCCGGCGCACGGCCTCGACGAACCGGCGCGCCGCCGCCCCCGGCTCGCCCGGCGCCGGATCCGGCTCGCCGGGCGTCAGCAGGCACCGCTTGCCGTCCAGCTCCGCGAGGGCGCGGTCACCAGGGGCGAACCAGGGCCTGGAGGCCCGCACCGACCGCACCGGGGCACTGTCGATCTCGCTGCCGCGGCTGGTCGGCGGCTCCAGTCTGCCGTCGCTGATCCGCACCCGCCCGGCCCGGGTGAGCGAGCGGAGCCCCTTGTCCGTGCGCACCCCCGTGGCCGTGAACTCCGGCTCCGCCATGCCGCCGCCCCCTTGTGCGCGTCGGTGGCCGGACCGTGCTCCGGGCGGGCCGGTGCCGGCTCGTACAGTGATCCAGGGTGCCCCGAGGAGGGGCTCGGTCCCCACCCGGAGCAGTGTGCCCGCCCCCGGCGCGGAGCACCAGTGCGCGCGGAGTCCTTCCCGGCGCGGCCCGGAGCACCGGCGCGAACGCGCCCCCGCCTTGCCCCGCACCCCGCTCCAGGCGTCCCTTTGAGCCCTCCCAAGTGGTCTTTATGCAGGTGAGAGACGTGCGGGAAAGATGCTTATGATCGGCGCAGGCGGCCCGGTCAGGCGTCGTCGGCGCCAGCGTAAGGAGCCGTGCCATGAGCACTCCCCAGCCCTCCGTGACCGGTGCGACCCTGGACGTCGACCGCGGCGACACGGCGTACCGCGCGTGGCTGAAAGAGGCCGTCCGCAAGGTCCAGGCCGACGCCAACCGCTCGGCCGACACCCATCTGCTGCGGTTCCCGCTGCCCGAGCCCTGGGGCGTCGACCTCTACCTCAAGGACGAGTCGACCCACCCGACCGGCAGCCTCAAACACCGGCTCGCCCGCTCCCTGTTCCTCTACGGCCTGTGCAACGGCTGGATCCGGCCGGGCCGCCCGGTGATCGAGGCGTCCAGCGGTTCCACGGCCGTCTCCGAGGCGTACTTCGCGAAGCTGATCGGGGTCCCCTTCATCGCCGTCATGCCGCGCACGACCAGCGCCGAGAAGATCCGCCTGATCGAGTTCCACGGCGGGCAGTGCCACTTCGTGGACGACTCGCGGAAGATGTACGAGGAGTCGGCCCGCCTCGCGGCGCGGACCGACGGGCACTACATGGACCAGTTCACCTACGCCGAACGGGCCACCGACTGGCGCGGCAACAACAACATCGCCGAATCGATCTTCCGTCAGCTGCGCCTGGAGCGGTTCCCGGAACCGGCCTGGATCGTCGCCACGGCCGGTACCGGCGGCACCTCCGCGACCCTCGCCCGCTACGTCCACTACCTGCAGTACGACACCCGGATCTGCGTCGCCGACCCGGAGAACTCCTGCTTCTTCGACGGCTGGACCACCGGCGACCCGGACGTCACCTGCGGCTGCGGCTCCCGCATCGAGGGCATCGGCCGGCCCCGCATGGAGCCGAGCTTCGTGCCGGGCGCGATCGACCGGATGATGAAGGTGCCCGACGCGGCGAGCATCGCCGCCGTCCGAGCCCTGGAGCGGGTCATCGGCCGCAAGGCGGGCGGTTCCACCGGCACCGGACTGTGGAGCGCGCTGAAGATCGTCGCCGAGATGGTGGCCGAGGGCCGCCGGGGCAGCGTGGTGACGCTGCTGTGCGACCCGGGGGACCGGTACCTCGACAAGTACTACTCCGACGCCTGGCTGGCCGAACAGGGCCTGGACATCGAGCCGTACACCGCGGCGGTCGAATCCCTGCTGCGCACCGGCGTCTGGCCCGACTGACGGCCGGGCGGCGGCCGGGCGACGTCCCCGCGCGCCCGGGCGCCGCCCCGCACGCGCCTACGTGCGCGCCAAGCGCCGGTCCAGTGCGCCGACCACCCCCTTGGACACCGGTCCCAGAGCGGGCCGCGCGCCGCGCAGCACCAGCCGGAGGAGCGCCGTCCCGTCCGCGGCGAAGGTCCACCGCGCCCGCGTCCCGCCACTCCTCGGCTGCCACTCCTCGGCCGGCGCCCGCGCCCCCGGCGCGTCGGTGGCGTCCACCCGGTACGCGTACCGCTCGGACCGGTCGGCGGCGAGGACGCTCCCCTGGAGACGCGCGCCGCCCCGCAGCCGGACCTCCCGGCCGCCCCCGTCCGGGCGTCCGTCACCTGCGGGAACCACGCCGCCCGGCCCGCCATGTCCTCGACGAGCGCGGTGAACACCGTCCCCGGCGCGGCGGTGACCGCCCCGGAGAAGACCAGCCGTACGGGAGCCGTGGGGAGGAAGTCCAGCACCACCGGGCGCAGTCGACGCGTCATACGGCCCCCCCCGGAAGCCGTCGTGGACGAACATGGACGAACCGTGGGCGAACGGACGCGTCGCCCTGCCCGGCGCCCCGCCGGATGTCAGCGGTGTCCGTCAGCCGTTCTGCTCCAGCTCGTCCGCCACGCCCCCCGCCACCACCACCCGCACGTGCTCCGCGACCTCCGCGCGCGCCTCCTCGGGCAGCCCGGCGTCCGTCACCAGCGTGTCCACCCGCGCCAGCTCCGCGAACGAACTCAGGCCCACCACACCCCACTTGGTGTGATCGGCGACCACGACGACGCGCCGCGCGGACTGCACCAGCCGCCGGTTGGTCTGGGCCTCCGCGAGGTTCGGGGTGGACAGCCCGGCCTCCGCCGATATGCCGTGCACGCCCAGGAAGAGCACGTCGAAGTGGAGCGACGCGATCGCCTGGTCGGCCACCGGGCCCACCAGCGAGTCGGACGGTGTGCGCACCCCGCCGGTCAGCACCACCGTCGCCGCGGCCTGCCGCGTCCCCGAGGTGCGCTGCGCCGCGTGGAAGACGTCGGCCACCCGCACCGAGTTCGTCACCACCGTCAGATCCGGCACGTCGACCAGCCGGTGCGCCAGCGCGTACGTCGTCGTACCGCCCGACAGCGCGATCGCCGCGCCCGGCGCGACCAGTTCCGCCGCGGCCCGCGCGATCTCCTCCTTGGCGGTCGGCTCCAGACCCGACTTGGCCTCGAAACCGGGCTCGTGCGTACGCGCCTCGACCACCGGCACCGCACCGCCGTGCACCTTCTCCAGCACGCCCTGCCGGGCCAGCGCGTCCAGATCGCGGCGGACCGTCATGTCCGACACGCCGAGCCGACGGGTCAGCTCGTTGACCCGGACGCCGCCCCGGCGCCGTACCTCGTCGAGGATCAGGGCCCGCCGCTGCTCCGCGAGAAGGTTCTGGTTCTCGCTCACGTACGCTCCGGTCCTTTCGCCGCCGCCAGTCCGACCCGCCGGCGCGCCCGCTCCGGCGAGGACCTCCGCACGCCCCGGTGCGCCGACGTACCATCCTCGCACGCCCCGTCGCGGAGCACGCCACCGCCTGATCGTCGCGTACATGTCACTCAAGTGTCACCGGGACGCCGCCCGTCACACGCTCGGGGGGGATTCCGTGGGAAGGGGTGTGCGCCGTCCGTCCAGCGGAGATCCTGTGCCCGCACGGACACAGCCGACGGCGCGTCACGGGGGAAGTGCGACACAGTGGGACAGAGACGGGAACGGTCCGCGCACCAGGGTGCCGCGGACGGCGGACAGGGCACCGGCACCGCCCTGGAACTCCTGGTGCACGGAGTGGGCGGCACCACCCCGCAGGAGATGCTCGACGACCCGCGCACGGTACGGGTCACCGGTGACGGCATCGCGGCCGTCTTCCGCCGCGCCGAGGACGCCGACGCCGAGGCACGCCCCGAGGACTACCGGGACAGACCGGTGCCCGAGGCGTACGTCTGGTGCAACCTCACCTCCGGCGACGGCACCCGCGCCCTGTGGCTGCTGCTCCTGCCCTTCATGGTGGCCAACCTCGCCCACTGGATGCGCCCCGCCGCCACCGGCCGGGTCCGCGCGGTGCGGCTGTACGGCCTGCTCGTCCGGCTCGCCGGACTGACCCTGACGGTGCTGCTGGTCGCCGCCGCCGCGGAGGTCGCCCTGGACCTCGCGGCCTGGCAGTGCGCGGGCACCGAGGCGTGCGCCCGGCGCCACTCCTGGCTGGGCTTCCTCTCCCCGGCCGGCCCCGGCGCCGGCTGGTGGAGCGCCCCCGGCCGGCGGCTCGCCCTGGCCGCCCTGGTGCCCGCCGCGCTCACCGGCCTGCTCTGGTACCTGTCCCTGCGCACCTGGCGCGCCTACGAGTCCCAGCAGCCGATGGAGCGCGATCCGGAAGCCGGGACGGAGACCGGGCACAACGCCCTGGGCCGCCCCGGGTTCTGGTACGGGCGCCGGCTGGTGGCCCGGCTGCGCGCCGCGCACACCGCCGCCGGACTGCTGACCGTCGCCGCCGCCCTCGCCGTACCGGCGGCCCGCTTCGACCGCCGGACCGGCGGCCCCGCGCTCCTGGACACCACCGGGTGGCTCCTCCAGACGGCCCTGGTCGTCACGGCCGCCGTGGCGGTGGGCGTGGTCTGCCGCCGGGGCCGCGGCGAACGGCTCCTCGACCGGGAACTCGACGAACACCTCGTACGGCGGCTGCCGCTCGCCGCCCTCGCCCTGCTCGTCCTCGCCCTGCTGTACGCGGGCTGGAACCGGCCGGGGTGGGCGTCCGCCGGGCGGCTGCCGGGTGACGCGGCCTTCGGCGGCCTCGCCCTGGCGCAGGGGCTGCTGGTCGTCGCGCTCGCCGTCGTCGCCCACCTGCTGCACCGCGCCGCGCCCGACCGGCGCGCCGCGATGCGGGGCCTGGGCGGACCCGCCGTCGCGATGCTGGCCTGCGCCCTCGGCGGCGTCATGTCCGGCGGTGTCGCCCAGCGGGTGTCGGACTGGCTGGACGGCACCGGCACCTTTCTGGCCGGCCCCCCGGTCCTGCTGACCTGGCAGGCGTCGGTGATCCCGCCGCTGCTCGTCGTGGTCCTCGTGCTGTGCGCCCTGCTCGCCCGGCGCACCTGGTCCCGGGCCCGAGCCGAGCGCGCCGCCGTGGCCGGCGACCACGCCGCCGAGGCCGGCGACGCGGCCCGTACCCGCCGGATCGCCGCCGCCCGCGCGATGGCCGGCCTCACCGACCTGGCACCGCTCCTGGTCACCGTCGTCTCCACCGCGACCTTCCTGCTCGGCACGGGCGCCCTGGCCGGCGCCCTGACCACCGGACGGACCCCGGCGCAGGCCGCGGAGGGGACGTACGCCGTCGTGCACGGCGCCGCCCAGACCGCGCAGGCCGTGGGCTCCTGGCTGATCGGCCTCGGCTTCGTGCTGTTCGTCACCTGGGGCCGCCGCGCCTACCGGGACGCCTCCGCGCGGCGCACCATCGGCATCCTGTGGGACGTCGGCACCTTCTGGCCGCGCGCCGCCCACCCCTTCGCCCCGCCCTGCTACGCCGAGCGGGCGGTGCCCGACCTGACCTGGCGCATGGCCACCTGGACCCGGGCCACCGGCGGACGGCTGGTGCTGTCCGGGCACTCCCAGGGCAGCGTGCTCGCCGCCGCGGCGGCCTGGCAGCTGGAGCCGTCCGTCCGCGGCCGGGTCGCCCTGCTCACCTACGGCTCCCCGCTGGAGCGGCTCTACGGCCGCTGGTTCCCCGCCCACTTCGGACCGGCCGCGCTCGCCTCCCTGCACCGGGAGATCGACTGCTGGCGCAACCTGTACCGGCACACCGACCCGATCGGCGGCCCGGTCCGGCTGCCCGGCGACTGCGGACCGGAGGTCGACCGGGAGGCCCTGAGGGACCCCCTCTCCTACGGCCGCACCGCCGAGCACCCGCTGCCCGCCCCGATCCTGGGGCACGGCGACTACCAGGCCGACCCGGCGTTCGCCGAGGAACGCCGACGGCTGCTGGCCCGGCTGCGCCCCCAGGTGCCCGCGCCCCGGCCCGAGGAGGACGGGACCCGGGCGGTACCGGGCGCCGACGGCGGACCTCAGGACTGTTCGGGCAGGTCCTCGGCGTAGAGCAGGGTCAGGTCGTCCGTGCTGGGGTCCGTGACCTGCGCGACCCGGCTCGCGTGCCGCTCCACCATCGCCTCGAAGGTCTGGCGCGCGGTACGGCCGTTGCCGAACGCGGGCCCCTTGGGCAGCGCCGCGAAGTACTTCAGCACTCCCTCGGCGGCGCCCGGCGCCAGCCGGTACTCGTGCTCGTCGGCCTGCTGCTCCACGATCCGCAGCAGCTCCTCGGGCCCGTAGTCGCCGAAGGTGATGGTCCGCGAGAAGCGGGACGCCACACCGGGGTTGACGGACAGGAACCGCTCCATCTCCGCCGTGTAGCCCGCGACGATCACCACGACCGCGTCACGGTGGTCCTCCATCAGCTTCACGAGGGTGTCGATGGCCTCCTTGCCGAAGTCGCGGCCCGCGTCCTCGGGGGAGAGCGCGTACGCCTCGTCGATGAACAGCACACCGCCGCGCGCCTTCTCGAACGCCTCCTGGGTGCGGATCGCCGTGGAGCCGATGTGCTCGCCGACCAGGTCCACCCGGGACACCTCGACCAGGTGGCCCTTCTCCAGGACGCCGAGGGAGGCCAGGATCTCGCCGTACAGCCGGGCCACCGTGGTCTTGCCGGTGCCGGGGGAGCCGGTGAAGACCAGGTGCCGCTTGACCGACGCCGCCTTCAGGCCCGCCTGCTGCCGGCGCCGGCCCACCTCGATCATGTCGATCAGGGCGCGCACCTCGCGCTTGACGCTCTCCAGGCCCACCAGCGCGTCCAGTTCGCCGAGGACGTCCTGCGAGTGGCGGACCGGCCGCTCGGGCGCGGCAGCCGTGACGAGGGGCTCCTGCTCGGTGCCGCGCTGCCCGGGGATCGAGCCCAGCAGCCCCCGGGAGCCGGTCACCGTCTGCACGGCCGGCTCCCGGGGCTCGGGAGCCGGCCTCAGGCCGGTGCTCTCGTCGCTGGTGCAGTCCTCGACCACCGGCCCCGCGCCGCCCGTGTCCGGCCCGGCGTCGGCGAACTCGTACCCGCCGCGCGCGCACCGCTCGGTGCGGCACTTGCGCAGCGTGGTGCGGCAGCCGTCGATCACGTGGAAGCCGTAGCCGCCGCTGTTCGTCACCCGGCAGTCCAGGAGACTGCCGCGGCCGCCGGCCGACACGTAGACGCCGGCCTCGCCGGGGGAGTCGATGACGCAGCGCTCGATGGTCGGGTCGGCGCCCTTGGTGACGATCACACCGGTGCGGGTGGAGTCGATGGAGCAGTTGTTCAGCGTGCCGCCGCTGCCGTGGTCGCGGAACCAGGCGCCGGTCGCCGCCTCCCGGATGCGGCAGTCGTCGAGCTGGGCGGTGGCGCCGTCGCTCACCGACACGGCGGTGTTGCGCACCTGCGACAGGTCGCTGTCGACGACGTCGGCGCGCGAGCCCCGGTCGAGGACGAACAGGGCGTCCGGCACGTCGTGCACCCGGCAGGAGTCGAGCACGGCGGTGGCGCCGTCGCTGACCCAGACGGCCGGGTAGTCGCCCGTGCTGTCGAAGATCTCGCACTGGTTGGCGTCCACGCGGGTGCCGGGGTCCCACACCGACAGGCCGTTGCGGCCGAACTGCCGCACGCTGGTGCGGGTCAGGGTGAGGACGGAACGGGAGCGCAGGTCCACCGCGTTCTCGGGGATGTCGTGGATGCGGCAGTCGGCGAGGGTGAGCACGGCGTCGGTGTCGAGCGTGACGCCGTCGGCGGTGGTGCGGTGCACGTCGCAGTCGGTGAGGTGGGCGGTGGCCCGGCCGGTGACCTGGACGCCGCTGCCCCGCACCTCGTAGATCTCGCACCCCACGGCCTCCAGCGAGGAGTGCTCGCCCGTCGCCGTCAGGCCCGAACCCGCGGCGTGGTGGACGCGGCAGCGGTCCAGCCGGGGGCGGGCGCCGGAGCGCACCGCGACGCCCTCCTGGCCGGCCGCGACGACCTCGCACTCCTCGAACACCCCGCCACCGCCGTCGACCACGGCGATGCCGATGCCCGCCGGGTTGTCGACGGAGCAGCGCCGCACCGTCGGCCGGGCACCGCCGCGGACCTCTATCCCGGCGGCGGACCGGGCGACGACCCTGACGTCGAGCAGTTCCGGGGTGCCCTCTTCGATCAGTACGGCGGGTGCCGCCGCGTCCTGGCCCTCGACGTGCAGATCCTGCACCACGGCCGAGGAGCGCACGGTGAGCGGCACCCCGTCCACGGGCGCGATCCGCACCGATCCGTGGGAGCCGTCGGGACCGCGCAGGGTCACCGCCCGCCGCACCACGAGGTTCTCCCGGTAGGTGCCGGGGGCGATGGTGAGCACGTCACCGTCGGCCGCGGCCTCCAGGGCGGCGGCGAGTGAGGCGTACTCGCCCGTGCGGCGCCGCCACCGCGATGTGCCGGTGTGCGTCACCTGGACCGTGCCCTGTGCCATGGCGCTGCTCTGCCCCCACCTCGTTGTTCCGATGGCCCGTTCACCACCGGGGCGTGCCCCGGTGGTCTCTCACGCGCGGGTCGATGCCGAAACGGGTTCGGCCGGTCCACCGTAGCGTGCGCCGCAGGGGCCGGTTGACCGGAGGCGGAAGCCGGTCAGCTGCCGGTGCCCGTCCTGCCCCAGTCCGGACCGGCCCGCCCCCACTCCTGGTCCCAACGGGCGTACCGGCGGCGGACCATGCGCCACACGACCAGCCGCCGGGCTCCCTCGGCCAGGGCGGCGGCGGCCAGGGCGGCGCCGGTGCCGGCGAGGACGGCGTGGGTCGCGGCGGTGGAGGCGTCGAGCGGGCGGGCCACCGTCCGGCCGTGCTCGTCCGTCCACATCCGGAAGCGGTCGCCGGGGCGCGGGGCGTCGGCGCCCGCCAGGACGGGGCCGCGCCGGGCGGTGCCGTCCGGTGCCGTCCACTCGGCCAGGACGCGGCTGCGCGGGGGGCCCGCGGCGGCGGCCTCCGGGTCGATGTCCAGCGGCGAGTGGTCCAGCTCGCGGACGACGGTGGCCGTCACCCGGTGGCGGGTGTCGCGCTGGTCGTGGACCGACCGGCGCAGGGCGTCGGCGGCGGCCGTGCCCACCCGCACGCCCACCACGGGCGCGACGCACACGATCAGCACCAGGGTGACCAGCGCCACCCACGCCTCGGCCAGGTCGGTCGCGCGGCGCAGCGGATTGCGCCGCCAGCGCCAGAGTCCCCCGATCACCCGCACGGTCCGCACCCCCTTCCCGCTCCGTGATAACCCCGGACCGAGCCGTTCATGAGCGCGGCCGTCGAAGAGAGAGCGAGATCACCCCCGGCGGATCCCTCATGAACCCCTCATCCGGGCCAACGCGCGGCGCCCGCCCCCGGGTTCCCGCCCGTCGGCCGGGAGCGGCCGGGTCAGCCGTCGACGGTGACCGGGTCGCCGACCCGGACCGTGCCGCGGGACAACGGCACCAGGTTCTGCCCGAAGACCAGCTTGCCGCCCTGCCGGCGGTGGCGGCCCAGGGTGTGCAGGGGTTCCCGGCCGCGGACGGCGGTGGCCTGGTCGGTGGTGGTCACCACACAGCGTCCGCTCGGCTTGGCGACCCGGAAGGAGACCTCGCCGATCGTCACGCGCGACCAGCCGTCCTCCGCCCACGCCCCGGTGCCGGACACCACCACGTTGGGCCGGAAGCGGTCCATGGGCAGCGGGCCCTGCGCGGCGTGGTCGCCCCGCGCGATCAGCGAGTTGAGGGCGTCCAGGGAGGCCGTGGTCGTCAGCAGCAGCGGGTAGCCGTCGGCGAAGGACACGGTCTCGCCCGGCCGCGCGTACCGCGGGTCGACGGGGCGGCGGGTGGCGGGGTCGTCCAGGTACACCAGCCGGGTCCGCGCCCCCACATGGGCACCGCACCACGCGTGCGCGGCCTCGTCGGCGGCCGGTGTCACACGGACCTTGTCACGGAAGATCTCCACCGTGACCGTCTCCCCGGGGTCCGGGACGGGTACCGCCAGCGGTCGCGCGCCGGGCGCGGACAGCCGTACGCCGCCGTCGGGCAGTGGCTCGGCGCGGGCCAGCGCGAGGCGTGGCCGCTGGCGTTGCGTGACGACCTTTCCCCCGTCGTCGACCAGCATCCAGCGGCGGTCTCCGGCCAGCCCCCAGGGCTCCACCTCCGCCTCCCGGGGCGCGAAGCCCCGGAACGCCTTGACCGGATGTACGTGGATCGACCTCAGTCGCGCGTTCCCCATGAGGCCATCGTGCCAGGCGGCACCGGCGGCCGGGCCGGCTCAGTAGCCCCGGTACTGCTGGTTGTTGTACGGGTCCTGGTACGGGGCCGGGGCCGGTGCGGGCCGGGGCGCCGCGGGGCGCATCGCCTCGTACCCGGCCGGGGCGGGCGCCGCCGGACGGGGCTGCTGGGGCTGCTGGGGCGCGGGGTAGCCACGCGGCGCCGACATCTGCTGCGGGATGTACGGGGCCGGGGCCTGCTGCAGCGGCGCGGGCTGGGGGGCCTGCTGCGGGTAGCCGTAGGAGGGCTGGGAGGGCGCGGCCGGCAGGGCGGGCAGGGCCGACGGGAGGGCGGGCAGGTGGCCGCCCGGGGCGTCGTACGCGGCGGGGACCCGGATCGGGGCGATCTGCGGGGTGCCCCGTTCGGCCACGAGCGAGTCGTAGATCGGGGTGTCCGGGAAGGAGGCGGAGTAGTAGCCGCCGCCATAGGTGGAGCGGGGGGAGGTCATGGCACATAAGTTAAGCCCACGATGTGCTGGTTGGGGAGACCGATAAGAGGGTTGTTTTCCGCGTCCGCCATGACCGGAGATCCCCAATGCGAGCGAACTTGACGAAAAAGGGCATGCCCGGAGCGCGATCTTCTGATAAAGGCCGACTTGCGGGTGCGTCACCGGCCGGCCGTGACCCCGTTCCCCGCCCCCGGCCGCCCGGGCCGGCGGCCGGACGGCGACACGGACACGCCGCGCGCGGCAGAATGGACGGACCGCGCGGAACGCGCCCGGGGGCGCCGTCGGCAAGACATGAGGAGAACCGGACATGCTCATGGCCAAAGGGGCGAACACCGTGGTGCCGACGGAGGCGCTGCGGGTGGAGATGGGCTGGCGTTCCGGGCCGGGCGTACCCGACGTGGACGCCTCGGCGCTGCTCCTGGTGGACGGAAAAGTCCGCTCCGACGCGGACTTCGTCTTCTACAACCAGCCGGCGCACGCCTCCGGCGCCGTCCGCCACGAGGGCAAGCGGACCGCCGGCGGCCGGATCACCGACAGCCTGCTCGTCGACCTCGCGGGCGTGGAGTCCGCCATCGAGACCGTGGTCCTCGCCGCCTCCGCCGACGGCGGTTCCTTCGGCCAGGTCCCCGGCCTGCGCGTCGAGGTCCGCGACGCGGCGGGCACGGTGGTGGCCCGCTTCGAGAACCCGGGGGCGACGGTCGAGACGGCCTTCGTCCTGGGGGAGTTCTACCGCCGCCAGGGCGGCTGGAAGTTCCGCGCCGTCGGCCAGGGCTACGGCAGCGGGCTGGAGGGCCTGGCCACCGACTACGGCATCACGGTGGACGAGCCGGGGCACACGCCCCCGCCTCCGCCCCCGGCCGCGCCGGCGCCCGCGCCGGTCCGCCTGACGAAGGTCACGCTCACCAAGGCCGCCCCGTCCGTCTCCCTGACCAAACAGGGCGGCACCCGCGGCGCCCTGCACGTCAACCTCAACTGGGAGGCGGGCGGGCAGCAACTCCCCGGCTGGGCGCGGAAACTGAGCCGGTCCCTCGCCCCGCGGAGCGGCCCCGACCTCGACCTGTGCGCCCTGTACGAACTCACCGACGGCAGCAAGGGCGTCGTCCAGGCCCTCGGCAACGCCTTCGGCGCCCTGGACCGGCCGCCGTTCATCCACCTCGACGGCGACGACCGCACCGGCGCCGTGGCCAGCGGCGAGAACCTCACCGTCAACCTCGACCACCGGCACGACTTCCGCCGCATCCTCGTCTTCGTCACCGTCTACGAGGGCGCGCGCTCCTTCGCCGGCCTGCGGGCCACGGTCACCCTCCGGCCGCAGCACGGCGCCCCCGTCGACTTCTCGCTCGACGAGTGCACGGTCCCCTCGACGGTGTGCGCGCTCGCCCTGATCACCCGCACCGGTGACGACCTCGTCGTCCAGCGCGAGGCCCGCTACCTGGTCCCCGAGCGCGGCGTCAGTCCCCAGCGGACCGTCGACCGGGCCTACGGCTGGGGCATGGACTGGACACCGGGCCGCAAATGACACGGCCGGGGAACGAGGCTCCCCGCGCGTTCCCTCAGCTCTCCTCCGGCACGGCGCCCGGGCGGGCGTAGGTACGGCCCTTCCAGGCCGCGCCCCGCCCCCGGTGGTGCCGCACCGCCGAGTCCACCGTCATCAGCAGGTACAGCCCCGCGGTGAACGGCAGCAGCGGCGCCAGCCACGGCGGCTGCCGGTAGTAGCGCAGCATCGGCAGGTACGTCCCCGCCATCACCAGCCACGCCGCGGCGCCGAGGCCGGCGCACGCCGCGTTCCCGCCGGCCGCGCCCGCGACCAGCGCGACGGGCGGGACCAGGTACACCAGCACCAGCCCGGCGACCGTGCCGAGCAGCACCAGCGGATCGTGCCGCAACTGGGCGTACGCGCTCCGCGCCACCATCCGCCACAGATCACCGAGCCGCGGGTAGGGCCGCACGCTGTCCACCCGGTCGGCCAGCCCCAGCCAGATGTGCCCGCCGGCCCGCTTGACGGCCCGGGCGAGCGCCACGTCGTCGATCACGGCCTGCCGGATGGCCTCCGGGATCCGGGCCCGCTCGGCGGCCTCCGTCCGCAGCAGCACACAGCCGCCCGCCGCCGCGGCCGTCCGCGACCCGCGCCGGCCGACCCGGCGGAACGGGTACAGCTGCGCGAAGAAGTAGACGAAGGCTGGCACCACCAGCCGCTCCCAGCCGCTCACCACCCGCAGCCGCGCCATCAGCGACACGGCGTCGAAGCCGCCGGTACGGGCCGCCGCCACCAGCTCCCGCAGGCTGTCCGGGGCGTGGGCGATGTCGGCGTCCGTCAGCAGCAGGTACTCCGGTCCACGCGCGCGTGCCAGCTCGATCCCGTGCCGCACCGCCCAGAGCTTGCCGGTCCAGCCCGGGGGCGGCTCACCGGGGGAGGCGACGGTGAGCGCCAGCCCGCCCACCCCCAGGGCCAGCTCGCGCGCCAGCGCACCGGTGCCGTCCGTGCTGCCGTCGTCGACCAGGAGGATCTCCGCCCGCCCCGGATACTCCTGGGCCAGCAGCGACGGCAGGCTGCCGCGCAGCACCGCCGCCTCGTCCCGGGCGGGCACGACGACGCACACGGACGGCCAGCCGCCGGGGCCCGGGGCGGGGCGGCGGGGCGGCAGCCTGACGTCGGTGCGCCAGAAGAAGCCCTGGCACAGCAGCAGCCACAGCCAGGCGGCGAGTGAGACGGCGGAGATCCAGGCAACGGCGTTCACGTGCGCAGTCTTACCCACCGCGCCGGGCCGTGGCGGCACATCGTCTATCGTGGCCGGGTGAAGATCGCGCTCATGGACTCCGGAATCGGTCTGCTGGCGGCCACCGCTGCGGTACGGCGCCTGCGGCCGGACGCCGATCTCATCCTCTCCCTGGACCCCGACGGCATGCCCTGGGGCCCCCGCACGCCCGAGGACCTGACCGGCCGCGCCCTCGCGGTGGCCGAGGCCGCCGCCGCCCACCGGCCGGACGCCCTGATCGTCGGCTGCAACACCGCCACCGTGCACGCGCTGCCCGCCCTGCGCGACCGGCACGAGCCGGGCCTGCCCGTCGTCGGCACCGTCCCGGCGATCAAGCCGGCCGCGGCCGGCGGCGGCCCCTTCGCGATCTGGGCGACGCCCGCCACCACCGGCAGCGCCTACCAGCGCGGCCTGATCCGGGACTTCGCCGACGGCGTGCCGGTCACCGAGGTCCCCTGCCACGGGCTCGCCGAGGCCGTCGAGCACGCGGACGAGGCCGCGATCGACGCCGCCGTGGCCGCCGCCGCGGCGCTGACCCCGGCGGACGTCACCACCGTCGTGCTGGGCTGCACCCACTACGAACTGGTCGCCGAGCGCATCCGGGCCGCCGTGCGGCGGCCCGGCCGTCCGCCGCTGGTGCTGCACGGCTCGGCGGGCGCCGTCGCCGCGCAGGCGCTGCGCCGCGTCGGCGCCGCGCCCGCCCCCGACGCCCCCGCCGACGGCACCCTCACGGTGCTGCTGAGCGGACGCGAGGGCGCGCTGCCCGCGCCCGCGCTGGCGTACGCGGAGGGCAGGCTGCTGCGGACGGCCACGCCCGCGCGCTGACGCGGCCGCGCCCCCGGTCGGCCCAGTGACCCTCCGCGGTGCGGCACACACGGAGCCGAACCTGAGTAACCTCATTGCCATGAGGGACCACCTCCACGGCGGGCACGCGCCCCACCCCGACGTCTGGACCGGCCGCGCGACCAACCGGATCCAGTGGCTGCTGGCGCTGATCGGCGCCGCCTGCATGGCACTCGGCGTGCAGCTGGCCGTCGACTCGGCGTGGGAGTCCGGCGCCGCCGCGCTCGCCATGGCGGTCGTCGGCTGCATCGCGGCCGGGCTGCTGGTCCTCTTCGGCACCCTGGCCTTCGTGCACGTCGCCCTGAAGGTCGACCAGGAGTGCCTCGAGGTGCGCTGCGGTCACATCGGCGTCCCGCGCCGCCGCATCCCCCTGTCGCACGTGGCCGGCGCCGAGTTCGCCCCGGTCGTCACTCCGCGCCACTGGGGCGGCTGGGGCTACCGGTGGCGGCCGGAGAGGGGTACCGCCGTCGTCGTCCGGCGCGGTGAGGGCGTGGTCCTGCGCCTGTGGGACGGCCATACGTTCACCGTCACCGTGGACGACGCGGAGTCGGCCGTACGCGTCATCAAGGACCGGCTCCGGCCGCGGGCCCCCGGCACCGCGCACTGAGGTGGCGCCCGAGCCGGTCCCAGGTCACCCGCGTACACTCCCGGGGTGACCGTCACCGCACCATCCGTCGCCGGGCCGGACCGGCCGGACCCGCGGACCGCGCCCGCCTCGCGCGCCGCGCGGCTCGGCCGCCGCCTCCTCCCCGCCGCCGCGGCCGCCCTGGCCGGCGTCCTGCTCTACGTCAGCTTCCCGCCGCGCACCCTGTGGTGGCTGGCGCTGCCCGCCTTCGCCGCCCTCGGCGCGGTGCTGCGTGGGCGCGGCTGGAAGGCGGGCCTCGGCCTCGGCTACCTCTTCGGGCTCGGCTTCCTGCTGCCGCTGCTGGTGTGGACCGGCGTGGAGGTCGGCCCGGGGCCCTGGCTGGCGCTGGCCGCGATCGAGGCGCTCTTCGTGGCGGCGGTCGGCGCGGGCGTCGCCGCGGTGGCGCGGCTGCCGGCCTGGCCGGTGTGGGCGGCGGCGCTGTGGACGGCCGGCGAGGCGGCACGGGCGCGCGTGCCCTTCGAGGGCTTCCCCTGGGGCAAGATCGCCTTCGGGCAGGCGGACGGCGTCTTCCTGCCGCTCGCCGCGGTGGGCGGCACCCCGGTGCTCGGCTTCGCGGTCGTCCTGTGCGGTTTCGGCCTGTACGAGGCGGTCCGGCTGGCCGTGGCCGCCCGGCGCACCCGGTCCGTCTGCCGGGGCGCGGCCGTCGCCGCCCTGCTGAGCGTCGCCGTCCCCGTCCTGGCCGCCCTCGCCGCCCGGCCGCTGGTCAGCGACGAGGCGGAGGACGGCACCACCACGGTCGCCGTCGTCCAGGGCAACGTGCCCCGGGCGGGGCTCGCCTTCAACGCCCAGCGCCGCGCGGTGCTCGACTACCACGCGCGGCAGACCGAGCGCCTGGCCGCCGAGGTGGCGGCGGGCAAGGTGGCCCGGCCCGACCTCGTGCTGTGGCCGGAGAACTCCTCCGACATCGACCCGTTCGCCAACGCCGACGCCTATGCGGTGATCGACGCGGCGGCCAAGGCGATCAAGGCGCCGATATCGGTCGGCGGCGTCGTCAGGCGCGACGGCAAGCTCTACAACGAGCAGATCCTGTGGGACCCCGACAAGGGTCCCGTCGACACCTACGACAAGCGGCAGATCCAGCCCTTCGGCGAGTACCTTCCGCTGCGCTCCCTCATCGGCGCCGTCAACAGCGACTGGACGTCGATGGTCAGCCAGGACTTCAGCCGCGGCGACGAACCCGGCGTCTTCACCATGGCCGGCGCCCGCGTCGGCCTCGTCACCTGCTACGAGGCCGCCTTCGACTGGGCCGTGCGCTCCACGGTCACCGACGGCGCCCGGCTGATCTCCGTCCCCAGCAACAACGCGACGTTCGACCGCAGCGAGATGACCTACCAGCAGCTCGCCATGTCCCGGGTCCGCGCCGTCGAGCACAGCCGGACCGTCACCGTGCCGGTGACCAGCGGGGTCAGCGCGATCATCATGCCGGACGGCAGGGTCACCCGGCGCACCGGCATGTTCGTCGCCGGCTCCCTGGTCCAGGAGGTGCCGCTGCGCTCCTCCCGGACGCCCGCCACCGAGCTGGGCGCGCTGCCCGAGGTGCTCCTCGTGCTGGTCGCGGCCGGCGGGCCGGGCTGGGCGGTCACCGCCGCCGTGCGCGGGCGACGCGCCGGTGACGTGTAGCCGTACGCCCGTCGCACGCCCTGCCAGCCGGCCGGTCGGGGGGCCGGTGCCCGCTAGGGTCGGACGCATGGCTACTCCCGACTTCATCCGTACCCTCCGTGCGACCGCCGGCCACCAGCTGCTGTGGCTGCCCGGCGTCACCGCCCTGGTCTTCGACGACGACGGCCGGGTGCTGCTGAACCGCAGGTCCGACACCCGCCGCTGGTCCCTGATCGGCGGCATCCCGGAGCCGGGGGAGCAGCCCGCGGCCTGCGCGGTGCGCGAGGTGCGGGAGGAGACCGCCGTGCGGTGCGCCGTCGAGCGGGTGGTCCTGGTACAGGCGCTGAACCCGGTGACGTACGAGAACGGCGACGTCTGCCAGTACATGGACATCACCTTCCGCTGCCGGGCCCTCGACGGCGAGGCCAAGGTCAACGACGACGAGTCCCTGGAGGTCGGCTGGTTCGCGGCGGACGCCCTGCCGGACATCGGCGAGTTCGGCCAAACCCGGATCAAGCACGCCCTGTCCGACGGGCCCACCTGGTTCGACCCCGCGGTCCCGGCCATGGGCTGAGGCGCCGGGCGGGTCAGCCGGGTACGAACCGCACCGGTGTGCCGGCCGCCGCCTGGGCCGCCGCGGCGAGGGCCGGTTCGGCGACGACCGCGATCACCGGGTAGCCGCCGGTCGTCGGATGGTCGTGCAGGAAGACCACGGGACGGCCGTCCGGCGGGACCTGGACGGCGCCGAGGACCATGCCCTCGCTGGGCAGCTCACCCGTCGACGCCCGCTCCAGCGCGGGTCCCTCGGTGCGCAGGCCGATGCGGTTGCTGTGCGGGGAGACCCGGTAGGCCGCCGTGGTGAAGGTGCGCAGGGCGGCCGGGGTGAACCAGTCGGCGCGGGGGCCGGGACGGACCGGAAGGACCAGCTCGGCGGGCGGGGCCGGCCAGGGGACGACGGCGGGGGCCACCGCCCGTCCGGCGGGGGCGGCCACGGGGAGGACGTCCCCGTCGCGCAGGGGGGCCGGGCCGAGCCCGGAGAGCAGGTCGGTGGAGCGGCTGCCGAGAACCGGTTCGACGGCGACACCGCCGGCCAGGGCCACGTACGAGCGCACGCCCGCCGTCACCGGCCCCACGTCCAGCACGGCGCCCGCCGGCACCCGCACCGGGGCGCCCCAGGCCACCGGCCGTCCGGCCACCGTCACCGGGCAGGGCGCACCGCCGACCACGACGGTGACGGCCCGGTCGGGCCGCAGGGCGCAGCCGGTCAGGGTGGTCTCCAGCACCGCGGCGTCGGGATCGTTGCCGAGCAGCCGGTTGGCGAGCCGCATCGCGGGCGCGTCCAGCGCGCCGGAACGGGGGACGCCCAGGTGGGCGTGGCCGCGCCGGCCCGCGTCCTGCACGGTGGTGAGGGCACCGGCCCGCACGGTCGTGAGCCCGCCGGTCATACCGGCTCCTCCGCCGGCACGAAGCGCACCCGGGTGCCCGGGGTGAGCAGCGCCGCCCGTTCCCTCGCCGGGTCCCACAGCGGTCCGGGGTCCGGCACGGTGCCGATCAGCTGCCAGCCGCCCGGGGTGGCGCGCGGGTAGACCGCGCTGTACGGGCCGGCCAGCGCGACCGCTCCGGCCGGGACCCGGGTGCGGGGCGTGGCGCGGCGCGGGACGTGCAGGCGCGGGGGCAGCCCGGTGAGGTAGCCGAAGCCCGGCGCGAAACCGCAGAACGCGACCCGGTAGGTGAGGGCGGAGTGCACCGCGGCGACCTCGGACGGGGCGACGTCCCACAGCTTCGCGACGTCGGACAGGTCCGGTCCGTCGTAGCGCGCGGCGATCTCCACGACGTCCCCGTCGTCCGCCGCGCCGGGCGGCAGCTCCCACCCGGCGACCCGGCGGGCCAGCGCCCGCGGGTCCCGTACGCCGTCCAGGAGCACGGTCCGGGCACCGGGCACGATCTCCTCCACCGGCGGCAGCGTCCCCGCCGCGCGCCGCCGCAGCAGCTCGGCGTGGAAGGCGGCGGTCCGCTCGGCGTCGGGCAGTTCGACCAGGAGCGCGTGGCGTCCGGCGGGACGGGCCGTGAGCGGCGGGCGGGGCGCGTCCGGTGTCATGCGAACGGTCCGACCTCGACCCCGGCCGCCTCCAGCGCCGTACGCACCCGCGCCGCGGTCCGGGCCGCGCCGGGGGTGTCGCCGTGCACGCACACGGAGCGGGCGGCGACCGCGACGGTGGTGCCGTCGACGGCCTCGACCGCGCCGTCCACCGCGAAGGCCAGCGCGCGGCGTACCACCGCGTCCTCGTCCGTCACCACGGCGTTCGCCTCGCGGCGCGCGACGAGGGTGCCCTCGGGGGTGTAGGCGCGGTCCGCGAAGGCCTCGGGCACGGCGGCGAGCCCGGCCTCCCCGGCGGCGGCGAGCAGCCGGGACCCCGGCAGGCCGAGCACGGGCAGGTCCCCGCCCGCGAGCCGCACGCCCTCGACCACGGCGCGGGCCTGCCCGTCGTCGTGCACGGTCCGGTTGTAGAGGGCGCCGTGCGGCTTGACGTAGACCACGTCCGCCCCGGCGGCCCGGGCGAAGACCTGGAGCGCGCCGATCTGGTAGGCGACCTCGGCCGCGAGTTCCGCGGCGGGGACGTCCATCGCGCGCCGTCCGAAGCCGGCCAGGTCGCGGTAGGACACCTGGGCGCCGATCCGCACCCCGCGCTCGGCGGCGAGGTCGCAGACGCGCCGCATCACCGAGGGGTCGCCCGCGTGGAAACCGCAGGCGACGTTGGCGCTGGTGACGACGGAGAGCAGGGCGTCGTCGTCGGTGAGGGTCCAGCGGCCGAAGCCCTCGCCGAGGTCCGCGTTGAGGTCGATCACCCCTCGAACGTAATGGATCGTTGAACGATTCGACAAGGGTTCCACGGATCGCCTCCGGTGAACTCCGCTGGACGTCACCCCGCATGGGCTCGCCCGGGGATCGTCCAGGTTCCGCGCACGGCGCTTCCGCACCCCCCCCGCGACCCGCCCCGCGGACCGGTCCCGCGCGCCGCCGCCCAGGCGCTGGGCCCGGGCGGACGGCCGCTCGTCGTCGGCCACGTACCCCTCGCGCCCGGGTCCCGGATCCTGGGCCGGTGCCGGGCGGCCCGGCCTTCGCGATGGTGGGGGAGATGTCCGAGGCGTGGCCGGCCCGGTCGTCCTGGACCGCGTTGACGCGGGCGCGCGCGTCGTCGACGCTGGGCGGGACGGCCTTCTCGGCGTGACCGGTACCGTCCCGCCGGTCGTCGTGGCGCTCGAGACGGGGCTCGACGCCCGCCTCGAAGGCGGTCACCCGGCGGGGCACGGCGTCGGTCGCGGTCTCGGCGGAGAAGGAGGGGGTGCCCTTCTTGATGACGTACAGACCGGCGCCCGCCGGCCGGGCGGCCGGATCGCCGACCGGCCGTACGGCCCGTACGGCGACGGCGTGGTCGTCGAGGACCTCGGCGGCGGGACCCAGGCGGGCCGGCGGTGTGCCGGGGGAGATCCGGTCGGGCAAGGCGCGGTGCTCCGGCGTGTGCGAGACAGCACGTGCACGGCGGCACGTGCACGACGGCGTACGCACGACGGTGGCGCCGGTGCGGGCGGTCCCGTCGTGCCACGTCACCCCCTGTCGCGGGGTCAGGGTGCGGGCCTCGGCCCCGCTGTCCGCCTCGGCCGCGGTGGCGGGCGACGGCTCGGCCGCGCCGCCGGCTGCCGTCGGCCGAGGAAAAAAAGGGGGGTGTCGAAGGCGACCGAGTGACGGGTGAGGTCGCGGGGCGAGGTGCCCGTGGTGGGGTCGAGCGGCTCGGCCGCCCCCTTCCGGCGGAGGCGGGCCGGGGCGGGGCCGCCGCGCCGGGGCTCACCGGCGGGGGCGCCGGTCACGGTGTGCGCCGCGGCCCCCACCGGAGGCGCGGCCGGTGAGCGCGGCGGCGCCGAGCTCGATAAGGGCCGGGGGCCTCGCGCCGGGTGACGGACGGAGAACGGGAGGCGGAACTCTGGGACATGACACTCCGTGAGAGCCGAGAAACCCTCACTTCTGCATGACAATCATTTTCGGTTACGAGGGGTGCCGGGTGATGGCTTAGCGGCGCACGCAAATGGAAACGATGATCGAGAGCGGTTGTCGCGACATGAGGCGACGACCGGCTGATGTGGGGAGGGTACTCAGTGAAGGACGCGCCCTTGTACTTGCGGCCGCGGGTGGATCCGCCGCTCGCCGAGCTGCTGGGGGATGTGCCGTTCCTGCACTCACTGGTGGACGCGCTGGGGTCGCCGCTGAACATGCTGCTGCCGGAGGTCGTCGCGGAGAACGCCGAGCGGTTCCGCTCGGTCTACCGGCGCCACCACCTGGCCGGCCGGGTGTACTTCGCGCACAAGGCGAATCGTTCAAGCGCCCTGGTGCGCAGACTGGCCTCGTGCGATCCGGCCGCGGTCGGGATCGACGTGGCTTCCCTGGAGGAGCTGCGGCACGCGGTGAGCTGCGGGTTCACCGGGGACCGGATCATGGCGACCGGTCCGAAGGACGCGGAGTTCCTGTGGCTCGCCGCCCGGCTCAAGGCGACGGTGAACCTGGACTCCCCCGGTGAGCTGGAGCAACTGGCGGGGATCGTCCGCGCGTACGGCCTGGGCAAGGTCGATGTCCTGGTGCGGCTGTCGGAGTTCGAGGACGGCCACGCCGCCGGTACGCGCCTGCTGTCGCGCCGCAGCCGCTTCGGTACCCCGGTGGGGGAGGCGCAGGTGCTGTGGGAGGCGGTGGAGCGGTACGCGGACGCCGTCGAACTGACCGGCGTGGCCTACCACTTGGACACCACCGCGCTGGAGGAGAAGGGCCGGGCCCTGGAGCGGTGCGTGCTGGTGATGGACGAGTGCCGGGCGCGCGGGCTGGCGCCGCGCGCCGTCGATGTCGGCGGCGGGTTCGGTGTGGGATACGTGGAGGACGCGGGGGAGTGGGAGCGGTGGACCACCGCGCTGAGCGAGGCCGTGCTCGGCGTCCGCCCGCCGCTCACCTGGCGCGGGCACGGCTACGGGCTGCGCAACGAGGGCGGCACGGTGCGGGGTTCGGCGGCGCTCTACCCCGCTCACCGGCCCGTCGCCGGCCCCGACTACCTGGAGGAACTGCTCGCCCGTCCCACTCCGGTCCTGGGCCGCTCACCGGCCACGCTGCTGCTGGAGCACCTGCACGACCTGTACGTCGAGCCGGGGCGGGCGCTGGTCGACCAGTGCGGTCTGTCCCTGGCCCGGGTCCTCGACGTACGGCACACCGGCGACGGCCGGCCGCTGGTGCGCCTCGGGATGAACGCCGGGGACGTGAGCCTGGAGGAACACGGTGTCCTGGTCGACCCGGTGCTGCTGCCCCGCGGTGAACCCGTGACCGAAGCGGACGACGAGCCCGTCGGGGTGCACCTGATGGGGAATCTGTGCCTGGAGGCCGACCTGATCACCCGTCGCCTGGTCTTCCTGCCCCGGCTGCCGCGCGCCGGGGACCTGCTGGCCTTCGTCAACACCGCCGGGTACGCGATGGACTTCCACGCCCACCGCGCCCAGCGGCAGCCGGTCGCGCGGACGGTGGCGGCCGGGCGCGAGGGAGGGTCCTGGCGCTGGTGCCTGGACGAGGACTACTGGCCGGTCAGCTACCCGCAGGGAGTGCCGTCATGAGGTACGACAGCATCACGGAGGCGATCGGGAACACGCCGTTGGTGCGGATCGATCCGGCTGTGCACGGGCTGCGTCATGTCGACTTGTTCG
>NZ_JBUDHV010000055.1:0-35428 GCF_054956795.1 Streptomyces sp. SYSU D01066-1
CGCGTGGGCGGCCGGCGCGATACCGGCCGCCCACGCGGCCGAGTCCGGTCGTCACGGCGCCGAACACGCCCGGGTGCGGCTTCGGTTCACCCGCTGCGGCAGCCGCCGCCGACGTGCCCACCGCTCGTTCCCCGGGCGCGGGAAGGCCCGTTCACCTTCGTCCTGGTTCGTCGGACAACCCCGTCCCCGGCCGTCTACGCTACGGATAAGCCGAGTCACCCACCGTGTTCGTCCGAGGAGGATCCCTGTGTCATCGCCCTGCGACCCCCAGCACGCTCCCGCCGGCGATGTGGGCGCAGCGCTCATGATGATCGACTCGCGGCTGAAGAGCATCCACGACGGCAAGACCGGCACCGACCCCGAACAGCAGGAGCTGATCGACCAGTTCGCCGCGTCCCTGGGCCCCGGTGGAGTCGATGACGTGCTCGACGGCGCCTGCACCCTCATCTACATGTTCATGCGGTGGCTGCGGATGGCCCACGAGGACCACGGCAAGGACGTCATCGAGTACGTGGTCCCCAACCTGGTGGCCACGATGCGGATGATGCCCAAGAGCGTTCCCCCCGAGACCATCCCCACCATGGCCGGCCTGGTCATCGCCGCGGGCACCGACCTGAGCCCCAGCCTCTGGCGCAAGCAGTACGGGTACTGGACCGAGGAGGAGATGACCCCCTTGGAGGCCACCGCCTTCCTGCTCGCGGAGCACATCAACCGCATCACCGACGATCCCGACTTCGCCACCCGCCTGATCACCGAGGCCCTGACCAGGTCGGACGAGGGCTGACGCACCGCCGCCCGCGTCACCCCAGCAGCGCCTCGGCCTCGGCCAGGACCTCCGTCACCCGCAGGCCGAACGCGGCGTCGCACGGATGCGGACGGCCCGTTCGGACGGCGGCGAGCAGCGCGTCCCCGGCCCGCAGCAGCGCGGGCACGGCCCCCTCCGTGCTCTCCGGGAGCAGCGTCACCCCGGCCTCGCCGCGCAGCTCCACCGTCGCGCCGGCCGCGGCCGGCGGTGCCGTCAGGCTCAGCGTCAGCACGCTCGACGCGCCGCCGGTGTGGTCCAGGACGACCTGCACGGTGTCCCCGGGGCCGGGCGCGGCCGCCGCCACCCGGCGCACGTCACCGAGGACCGGCAGCAGGACGGACAACGCGTGCGGGCCGACATCCCACAGCGCCCCCTTCTCCCGCCGCCACGGCGACCCGGCGAACGGGCTGTCGCCGGTGAACACCGCGCCGAGCCACTGCGCCCGCGCGGTGAACCAGCCGCCCCGCCCCGCCTGTTCGCCGATCCAGGCCTCGACCACCGGCCGGAAGCGGGCGGTGAGGAAGACCACCGACGCCACCCCGGCCGCCCGCACCGCCCCGACCACGGCCCGCCCCTCCTCCGCGGTGGTCGCCAGCGGCTTGTTCAGCAGCAGGTGGCAGCCCGCCCGGGCCGCGCGCACCGCCAGCCCGGCCTGGACCGCCGGGGGCAGCGCGACGGCCACCGCCTCCACGTCCGCCAGCAGGGCGTCCACGTCGTCGTAGGCCCGGGTGCCGTGCCGGTCCGCCAGCTCCCCGGCCGCCTCGGGGCGGCGTCCCCACACGCCGACGAAGTCGAGGCCCTCGTGCCGGCGCAGGGCGGGGGCGTGCGCCAGCTCCGCCCAGGGGCCGGTGCCGAGCAGTCCGATACGCATGCCGCCGCCTCTCCCGGATGCGGGAACGCCGGGCCGGCCTAGACGGCGGACCCGGTCGAGGGCGAGCGTGCCACACCGCTGCGGGACGGCGCATCCCCTCGCGGGTACGTCCGGGAGCGCGGTGCCCCGGCGGGGCGGATGCCCCGGCGGGGCGGGCGCCCTGACGGGCGGGCGTCCGGCGGGCCGGCGGGGCGGTGTCCGCGTGACCGGTGACAGCGGGCACCGGGACGATCGGGGACGGGACCCCGTGCGATCGGAACGGGGCCCGTGCGATCGGGACCGCGCTCCCAGGCCCTCGGGGACGGCGCGCTCACGGGACCGGTGACGGCGGTGCGCTCACGGGACCGGTGATATTGCCGATCCGGCCGGCCCGCCGCCCGCCGACAGTGGAACGGCCAGTCCACCGGCGATGCCCGGCCGGTGCGGCACCGCGAGCCGCGTTCCCCGTGCGCAGGTGCCCGAACGACCCTCCGCCGGGCCCGTCGCCACGAGAGAGAGGACGACCCGTCGTGCACTTCACCCCCCACACCCCCGCCGGTCACCGCGCACCGCGCAGAACGGCCCGCCCGGCCCGGCGCCGGCTGGCCGGCGCGGCGGCGGCGATCACCGCGGTCGTCGGACTCACCACCCTGACCGGCCCGGGCGCCCAGGCCGCCGACAACCCCTACGAGCGCGGCCCGGCCCCCACCGAGTCCAGCATCGAGGCGCTGCGCGGCCCGTACTCCGTGTCGGAGACGTCCGTTTCCTCGCTCAGCGTCACGGGCTTCGGCGGCGGCACCATCTACTACCCGACCAGCACCAGCGACGGCACGTTCGGCGCGGTGGCGATCGCGCCCGGCTTCACGGCGTACCAGTCCTCCATGGCGTGGCTCGGACCGCGGCTGGCCTCGCAGGGCTTCGTGGTGTTCACCATCGACACCAACACCACGCTGGACCAGCCCGCTTCCCGCGGCGAGCAGCTTCTCGCGGCCCTGGACTACCTGACCCAGCGCAGCACCGTGCGCACCCGCGTCGACAGCGGCCGGCTCGGCGTCATGGGCCACTCCATGGGCGGTGGCGGCACGCTGGAGGCGGCCAAGGACCGCCCCTCGCTCCAGGCCGCGATCCCCCTCACACCGTGGAACACCGACAAGACCTGGCCGGAGGTCAGCACCCCGACCCTGATCGTCGGCGCGGACGGGGACACCGTCGCCCCGGTCGCCTCGCACGCCGAGCCGTTCTACGCCAGCCTGCCGTCCAGCACGGACCGCGCCTACCTGGAGCTGAACGCCGCCACGCACTTCTCACCGAACTCGTCGAACACGACGATCGCGAAGTACAGCATTTCCTGGCTGAAGCGGTTCATCGACAACGACACCCGCTACGAGCAGTTCCTGTGCCCGCTGCCGTCGTCGAGCCTGACCATCGAGGAGTACCGGGGCAACTGCCCGCACACCTCCTGACGCTCGTCCGGCACCCTTCGGCGGCGGTCGCCCCTTCGGCGGCCGCCGCCGCTGCTGTGCGGGTGCACGGAGGCGGGCGCGGCGCGCTGGGCAGCGGCACACTTCAAGGCATGGGCATGACCAAGGGGGGCGCAGGTCGGGCGGGACGGCGGTCCGTCCGGCGGTGCGGACCTCTCCCTTCCGCCTCCGGTTACGCGCGCGTAACCTCCCGGGAATGACCGGAGACACGATCGTACGTCCGGCTGTGCGGATGCACGGGCGGAGCACGCAACGGCGGGCGGTCGCCGCCCTGCTGGACCAGTTGCGGACGCACGGCGCCGGACTCGTCGTGACCGGGGAGCCCGGCCTCGGCCGCACCACTCTCCTGCGCTGGGCCGCCCGCGGCTTCACGGCGGGGAACGTCCTCCACCTGAGGGCCGGTCCGGAGGACCCCGCAGGTCCGGCGGCCCCGTACGTGCCTGCCGGCCCCGGCGGGCGGGCGCGGCCCCGGGGGGAGGACGCGTACACGCGCCCCCCGGACCGGGGCGGCCATGAGCGCTCCCGCGGCCACGGCGCACGTGGGGGCGCGTACGCCTGGGACAGCCCGGAGGCCGGGCAGGGACCGCCCGCCCGGGATTGGGAACCGGACGCGGACGGATGGGCCGCCGGACGGCGCACGTCCACGTGGACCCCCGGTCCGGACGTCACGCCGGGTGCGCTGCTCGACGCCTTCCGCGCCGCGGCGCGGGGCGGGCCCCTGCTGGTCTGCGTGGACGACGCCCACCTCTGGGACGCCGCCGGCCGCGCCGCCCTGGGCGCGGTGGCCGGGCGGCCGGACGCCGCGGGACGGGTGGGGCTGCTGCTCTCCGTCGCCGGGCACCGAGCCGTCGACGCGGAGTTCGCCGCCCTGCCCGTCGTCCGGCTGGAGCCGCTGACCCCGGCGCAGGCCACCGCCCTCCTCGACGAGGTGACCGACGGCGCCGTGGAACCCGCCGTCCGCGCCGGACTGCTGGCCGCGGCCGAGGGCAACCCCGCCCTGCTGCACGCCCTGGTCCGCCGCCTGTCCGCCGCCGAACTGCGCGGCCGGCGTCCGCTGCCCCGGCCGCTCGCCGACGCCGGCACCCTGGCCGCCGTGGCGGGGCGGGCCCTGACGGGATTGCCGCCGGACGCCCGGGATCTGCTGCTGACGGCGGCGCTGGCGGCACAGGCGTTTGACGCCCCGGACGCCCCGGAGGCCGACACGGGCCTGGTCCGGGACGCGGTACGGCGGCTGCGGTCCGCCCGGGCGGAGCCGCACCCGGCGCCGCGATCGGAACCGTACCAGGAGCGGCACCAGGACCTGCCCCCGGAACTCGAACCGGTCGCCGAGGGCGGACTGCGCTTCCTCAGCCCGCTGCTGCGGCGGGCCGTGTGCGCCACCGCGGCCCCGAACCGGCGGCGGGACGCGCACCGGGCGCTCGCCGAAGCCCTGGAGGCCGGTGGACAGCGGCTGCCCGGAATGCTGCACCGCTCCTGGTCCGAGGCCGTACCGTCCCCCGCGCTCGGGGACCGGCTCGCGGCCGAGGCGTCCGCGGAGACGGCGCCGGCCTCCCACCGGCTGCGCGCCACGGCGTACGCGCGCGCCGCCGAACTGGCGGTGGACGGCCCGCTCCGCGCGCAGCGGTACACCGCCGCCGCCGAGCAGGAAGTGCTCGCCGGGCGTCCCGACCGGGCACGTCCGCTGCTCGCCGCCGCCCGCGACTGCGCCGCTCCGCCCCCGGTGCGGGGGCGGGCCGAGCTGGTGAGCGGGCTGACCGAACTGCGGGACGGCCCCGTCGAGGACGCCCACCAGTCCCTGCTGCTGGCGGCGTCCCTGCTGGCCGGCCCCGCCCCCGAGCAGGCCGCGGCCGCCGTTCTGGCCGCCGTGGACGCGGCCTGGGCGGCGGGGGACCTGGCCGCCTGCCTGGCCACGCTCGGCACCGGCGAGGGGGCGCGGGGCGCCGTGGGCGACCAACGGCTCGGCATGCGGGCGCTGCTCGAAGGGCGCTTCGACCGCGCGGCCGGACCGCTCGGGCACGTGGTGCGCCGGGCCGGCACCGACGACCGGCCCGAGTCGCTGCTGCGGTCGGCCGCCGCCGCCCTGCTGCTCGGCGAGGTGGAGGCCGCCCGCCGGGCCGGGGCCCGTGCGCTGGCCGCCGCCCGGCACCTGGGGTCGGCCGCGCTCGTCCCCCAGGCCCTGGAGTACCTCGCCTACGCCGAACTGCGCGCGGGCCGGCACGCCCAGGCCCGCGTCCACGCCGAGGAGGGGCTGCGCACCGCGCTGCGGGCCGGACAGCGCAACACGGCGGCGCTGCACCACGCGGTGCTGGCCCTGGCGGCGTCCATCGAGGAGGCCCCGGACGTCGTGGCCCGCCATGTGGACGCCGCCCAGAGCACGGCCCGGCGGCACGGTCTGGCGCAGGCCGCCACCCTCGCCGAGTGGGCGGCGGCCCGCGTCGACCTGGGCCGCGGCCGGCCCCTGGACGCCGCCGACCGGCTCGGCCTGCTGGTCCTGCCCGGCCCGCGGCGCGGCCACTTCGCGGTGTGGCGGCTCGCCGTGCCCTGCTTCGTGGAGGCCGCGGTGCCCGCCGGGCGGCACGAGGAGGCCCGTACGGTACTGGCGGACTTCGCCGACTGGGCGGCGTTCGGCGCCGACCGGCAGTCCGCGGGCCAACTCGCCCGCTGCCGCGCCCTGCTGGCCGCGCCCGAGGAGGCCGACGCGCTCTACCGCGCGGCCCTGGCCCGGCACGACGAGACCGACGGCGGTGACTTCGAGCGGGCCCGTACGGCGCTGCTGTACGGCAAGTGGCTGCGCCGCCGGCGCAGACCGCGGGAGGCCCGGGACCGTCTCGGCGGCGCGCTGGCCGGCTTCGAGCGGTGCGGTGCCGGGGTGTGGGCGGAACAGACGCGCGGCGAACTGCGCGCGATCGGCGGCGCCTCACGCGCCGAGGGCGCGGGCGCGCTGACCCGGCTGACCCCGCAGCAGCTCCGTATCGCGCGCTACGTCGCCGAGGGCGCCACCAACCGTGAGGTGGCGCTGGCCCTCGCGGTCAGCACCCGCACGGTCGACTACCACCTCCGCAAGGTCTTCGCGGCCCTCGGCGTCCGCTCCCGGGTGGAACTGGCCCGCATGGTGGAACAGTCGGAACAGACCGCCGCCCGTTCGTGACCGCGCCGGGCCGTGGCCACGCCCACCCGTGGCGGCGGCCGTCCGTGGCGGCGGCCGTCCGTGGCTGTCGCCGGTCCGTGGCGGCGGGCCGTGCGTGACCACGTCCCTTGTGACCCTGCCCGTCCGTGACCGCCGCCCATCAGTGATCGCCGCCTCCGGCGACCACGCGCCTCACTTCTTCATCAGCGTCTCGAAACCCGTGACGTCGCAGTAGGCCGCCGCGCGGCCCTCGGCGGCCGGATCGGCCTCGACCGCCAGGGCGGTGTCCTGGAGGATGTGGCTGCCGTCGACGTCCAGACCCTCCCGGTCCAGCGCCTTCGCGGCGGCGACGACCGCGTGCCCGGCCACCTCGTCGCCGCCCTCCGCCGCGCGTTCGGCCTGCTGCCAGGCGGCCAGCCTGGTGCAGTAGGTCTCCCGGCGGTTGCGGACCTCCTGGGGATCGGTGCCGGAGCAGCCGGCCGACGCGCACACGACGACGGCGACGGCCGCGGCCGCCACCGCCCGTACGGCACCCCGTCGACCCTCGCGACCGCGTCTCCCGCTCCACCCCGTGCCACGCGTGGACATCTCCGCACTCCCCACCCAGGAACGATCACGGCACCCTACCGGCCGACCCGGCCCGGAGCAGGATTCGTACTGCCGGGGACCTAGGGACCGACCGGACGGTATGCCATCCTTCGGGGCAGGACGAGTCAGGGGACAGCCGCGCACGGGCCGGGCGCCCGGCGCGAGCCGCCGCTGTAAGCCCGAGCCTTGGGGAGGGCCGCGATGCACCACGCCGTACGGTCACGAGCAGCGATCCGCTCCGCACCCGCACCCGTTCCGCGCCCGCGGACCCGCCGCGTCACGTCGCTGATCGACGCCGACGCGCTGCGGGTCCTGCACCGGGCCGCCCGCGTCCTCCTGGACGACCTGTCCGACCTCACCGACCGCCTGGTGGCGGTGCTCCAGGAGCAGGAGCCCGCCTACCGCGCGGCCATGGCCGGCGACCCCACCGGGACCTGGCAGGAGGCGCACCGCTCGCTGCGGCACAGCGTCACCTCGCTGCTCGACCCGCGCAGCAACCGGGAGGCGGCCCGCCGCTGCTCCTGGCGGATCGGCGCCACCCGCGCCGAGCAGGGGCTGCCGCTGGACGCCCTGCTGCACGCGTTCCGTCTCGGCGGCTCCCTGGTGTGGCAGCGCCTCGTGGAGGAGACGAGCCGCACCGCTCCCGAGGACGTACGCCTGCTGGTGCACGTCGCCTCCGACGTGTGGAACTTCGTCGACGAGCACTCCACCCTCGTCGCGGACGCCTACCGGCAGGTCGAGTGGCAGCTCAACCGCCGCCGTGAGAACCGGGCCCGGCTGCTGGCCGCCGCCCTCCTGGACGGCAGCAGCCGCATCGCCGACCTGCCGGAGACCGCCCAGGCGCTGGACCTGCCCGAACACGGCCGGTACGTGGTCGTCGCCGTGGCCGGCGCGCACCCCGCGCGCTGCGACGCCGCCCGCGCCGCGGCCGTACCGGACGGGCGGCGCGTCCACTGGCACGCCGGGGTCGACGCGGACCACGGCATCGTCCTGCTCGACGACGACGGCCTGCCCGGACCGGTGCCCGGCGGCACGGATCTCGCCCCGGGCGTCCGCATCGGCGTCGGCAGCCCCGTCGACGGCTTGGCCGCCGTGGGCGACGCCCGCCGCCTGGCCGACACCGCCCTGAGCATCTGCCCCGCCGGTGGCGGCGCGGTCAGGCTCACCGAGCACCTGCCCGCCGCCCTGGTCGTCTCCAGCCCCGAACTCGGCCACGCCCTCGCCGAGCGGGTGCTCGGCCCGCTGCTGCGGCTGGAGCCCGCCGACCGGGAGGTGCTCCTGGACACCCTGACCACCTGGCTGTCCTGCGACGGTTCCGCGCAACGGGCGGGGGAGCGGCTCTACTGCCACCGCAACACCGTCCTCAACCGGCTGCGCCGCTGCGAGCAACTGACCGGCCGCTCCCTGGCCCGCCCGTCCGACGTCGTCGAGGTCAGCCTCGCCCTTACCGCACGGCGGCTGCTGCCGGACCGGTAGGGCCGGACCGGCAGGGCCGGGCCGCGGACAGCCCGCGGTGCTCCCGCCGGCGCCGGTGCGTGGCGGGCGGGCGCCGGGTCACTCCCGCCACTTCGCCGTCGCGGCGGCCCGCTCGCGCCACTGCCGCACACCCGGCCCGTCCGGCCGCCACCGGTCACAGAACCGCCGCAGCGCCTCGCACCGGTCCAGCATGACCGCCTTGCGCACCGGCCAGGGCGGCACCGCCCCGCCGCAGGCCCGGAAGAAGTGCCCGAGGGCGCCCCGGTGTCCGGGGTGGTGGGCGCGCACGGTCCACTCGCACCACGCCAGGTCCTCCACCGGCTCCCCGACGTGCGCGAACTCCCAGTCGACCACCGCGGTGACCTCGCAGGTGGCGGGGTCGAACAGGGCGTTGTGCGGACCGAAGTCACCGTGCACGAGCACCGCGTCCGCCCGGTGCTCCCCGTCCTCCAGCACACCCGGCGGGATGCCGTGGACGCGGCGCAGCAGCCGGCCGCAGCTCGCCAGGACCGCCGGGGCACGGCCGGCGTCCAGCAGTTCCTGGCCGGGCACCCCCGTCACGAAGCCGAGCGTCAGGGTGTCCGCGGACGCCCCGCGCACCGGTGGCACCGGCAGCCGACCCAGGAGCCGGCCCAGCAGCAGGTGCTCGCGGCGCAGCCGCGCGGCGGCGTCCGGGCCCTCGTAGGTCTTCGTCACGACGGCGCCGTCACCGGCGGTGCGATTGGTGTAGCCGTGCCTCAGCGGACGCATCCGCCGGTCATCCGGCACCCGCGGCGCCACGGCCGCCCCGCGTCCCCCGCCCCGGCCCGCTGGGCGTCCGCACAGAGTCACCGTCCCCGGACTGGGACGCCGCAGCGACCCGGGGCCCGGCGCTGTACCGGCCACCGGCCCCCGTGCTGTCGTGAGCGCGCGTTCCTCCCCGAACGCCCGAACGCCCGGACCCGCGCTTGTGAAGCCCCCGTAACCGTGCCGGTCGCACCGGTACGGCGCCAAGGAGCCGTGATGCCCGAAGCACCACCGGACGAGGCGCCCGCGCTGCACGTCGAGGAAGTCGACGTGACCTACGGCCGCGCCCTGTCCGCCCTCCGTTCCGTGTCGCTGACCGTCCCGCACGGCGGTGTCGTCGCCCTGCTCGGCGCCAACGGCGCCGGCAAGACGACGCTGCTGCGGGCCGTCTCCGGCACGCTGCGCCTGCACCGCGGCGCGGTCACCGCCGGCCGCATCCGCTACGGCGGCACCACCCTCGACGGACGCGACCCGGTGGCGGCCGTCCGCGCCGGGGTCGTCCAGGTGCCCGAGGGCCGCCGGGTGTTCGCCGGGCTCAGCGTCGACGAGAACCTGCGGGCCGGGGGACTGGGACTCACCCGCCGCACCCCCGCCCGTACCCGCGAGGCCCGCGACCGCGTCTTCGCGCTCTTCCCGCGGCTCGCCGAACGCCCCCACCAGGCGGCCGGCCTGCTCTCCGGCGGCGAACAGCAGATGCTCGCCATCGGCCGCGCCCTGATGGCCTCCCCCCGCCTGCTCCTCCTCGACGAACCCTCCCTGGGTCTCGCCCCGATGATGGTCCGGCGGATCGGCGACGTGGTCCGCGAGATCAACGCCCAGGGCACCGCCGTCCTCCTCGTCGAGCAGAACGCCGGCCTGGCCCTCTCCCTCGCCGGCCACGCCCACGTCCTGGAGGTCGGCGAGATCCGCCTGTCCGGACCCGCCGCCGAACTGGCCCGCACGGACGCGGTCCGCCGGCTCTACCTGGGCGAGACCGCCGACGGTCAGGGGGCCGCGTGACCCACCGCACCGACGCGCCGCCCCCGCTGGAGGTCCGGGAGGTGACCGTGCGCTTCGCCGGCCTCACCGCGCTCGACGCGGTGTCGTTCACCGTCGCGCCCGGCACGGTGCACGCCGTCATCGGCCCCAACGGCGCCGGCAAGTCCACCTGCTTCAACGTCCTGTCCGGCCTGTACCGTCCCGCCTTGGGCACCGTCCGGCTCGGCACCACCGAGCTGACCCGGCTGGCCCCGTACAAGATCGCCGCCCTCGGTGTCGCCCGCACCTTCCAGAACATCGTCACCACCCAGGGCACCGTCGCCGACAACCTGATGCTCGGCCGGCACGCCCTGTCCCGCGCCGGGTTCGCCGCCAGCGCCCTGCGGCTGCCGCACGCCGTGCGCGAGCAGCGCGAACACCTCGCCAAGGCCCGCGAGTTCGCCGTCCTCACCGGCCTCGGTGCCCACTTCGACACCCCGGTCGCGCTGCTCTCCTACGGCGACCGCAAGCGCGTGGAACTCGCCCGCGCCCTCTGTCTGGAGCCCCGTGTGCTGCTGCTCGACGAACCCGTGGCCGGGATGAACGCCGGCGAACGGGCCCGCATGACCGAGGTCGTACGGGACGTGCGCGCCGCACTCGGCCTGTCCGTCGTCCTGGTCGAGCACGACATGGGCCTGGTGATGCGGCTGGCCGACGAGGTGACCGTGCTCGACTTCGGCCGCCGCATCGCCCACGGCACCCCGGACGAGGTCCGCCGCGACCCCGAGGTGCTGCGCGCCTACCTCGGCACCGGGGCGACGGGGGAGGACGCCGCATGACCGGTCTGCTCGACAGCCTCCTCAACGGCGTCGCCCTCGGCTCCGTCTACGCCCTGATCGCCCTCGGCTTCGTCACCATCTTCAAGGCGTCCGGCGTCCTCAGCTTCACCCACGGCTCGCTGCTCCTGCTCGGCGGCTACCTCATCGCCGTCCTCCACGACGACCTGACCTTCGCCGGGGCGCTCGCCCTCGCGGTCGTCGTGACGGCCACCGTCGCCGGACTGGTGGACCGGCTCATCCTCCAGCGGATCGGCACCGACCCGCACGCCGCCCACGTGGCCACCATCGCCACCATCGGCATCGACATCGTGCTCCTCACCGACCTCGCCCGGCGCATCGGCGGCGACCTGCTCACCCTCGGCGACCCCTGGGGCGACGCGGTGACCGGGCTGGGCCCGGTGACCGTGGCCGACAGCCGCGTCGCCGCGATCGCCGTCTCCGCCCTCGCCATCGCCGGCGCCTTCGCCCTGTTCCGGTTCACTCCCTGGGGGCTGTCCCTGCGCGCCGCCGCCGAGGACTCCGAGGCCGCCGCCCTGATGGGCGTACGGCTGACCAGGACGCGCATGCTGGCCTGGTGCCTGGCGGGCGCGCTCGCCGCGCTGGCCGCCGTGTTCCTCGCCGCGTTCCCGGCGCCGGGCCTGGAGCGCACCACCGGACAGATCGCCCTGAAGGCCTTCCCGGCCGCGATCCTCGGTGGCATGGCCTCGCCCGTGGGCGCCCTGGTCGGCTCGATGCTGATCGGCCTCACCGAGGCGTTCGTCGCCGGGTACCAGTCCGACCTGCACGTCCTCGGCGAGGGCTTCGGCGACGTCGCCCCGTACGCCGTGATGGTCCTCGTCCTGCTGGTCCGCCCCGCCGGACTGTTCGCGGCGAAGGGAGCGGCCCGTGTCTGACCGTCCCGTCTCCGGCCTCCTCAGGCGCGGCAGGTTCCTGCTCCTCCTCCTGCCGCTGTGCGCGCTCCCCTTCTACCTGGACGCCTTCTGGCTGCGCATCGGCCTGTTCTCCATGGCCGCCGCCATCGGCGCCGTCGGCCTCGGCCTGCTCAGCGGCACCGCCGGGCAGCTCTCCCTCGGCCACGCCTTCTTCCTCGCCGTCGGCGCCTACGGCTACGTATGGCTGGCCGGCGAGGACGGCCCCGGGCTGCCGCCCGCCGCCGCCCTCGTCCTCGCCGTCCTGCTCGCCGGCGCCGCCGGTGGCCTGTTCAGCCCCGTCGCCGGCCGCGTCAAGGGCGTCTACCTCGGCGTCGCCACCCTCGCCCTGGTCTTCCTCGGCCACCACGTGCTGCTCACCGCCGACTCCGTCACCGGCGGCTTCAACGGCAGCTCCGTGCCGCCGCTGGAGATCGGCGGCTTCTCCTTCGACCAGGGCGACGGCCTCGCCGTCCTCGGTGTGCCGTTCGGCGCCGAGGAGCGGCTCTGGTACCTGGGCCTCACCCTGTTCGCCCTGACCTGGTTCACCGCCCGCGGCCTGCTGCGCGGACGCCCGGGGCGTGCCCTGGTCGCCCTGCGCGACAGCGAGACAGCCGCCCGTGTGATGGGCGTGCACGTGGCCAAGTACCGCTCGGCCGCCTTCGTCGTCTCCTCCATGTACGCCGGTCTGGCCGGCGTCCTGCTCGCCCTCGCCTTCCGGCGCGTGGTGCCCGACTACTTCTCCCTCGCCCTCTCCGTCGACTACCTCGCCATGATCGTCATCGGCGGGCTCGGTTCCGTCGCCGGAGCCACCGCGGGCGCCGTCTTCGTCACCGCGCTGCCCCTGCTGATGACCCGCTACGCCGACCAGTTGCCGCTGGTCGCCGCGCCCGGCAGCGGAGACGGCTCGCTCGGCCCGACCGAGGCCGCCCGCTACCTCTACGGCGCCGCGATCGTCGTCGTCCTGCTGTTCGCGCCCGACGGGCTGACGGGCCTGGTCCGCCGCGCCCGCGCCCGCCTCGCCGGCCGCCGTACCCGCCCCGCACCCACCGACCCCGGGGCCGCGCCCCGCCCCCCGGCAACCACCGTACGAGCCAAGGAGCACACCCCGTGAACACGCACCACAGGCCCCGCACCACCAAGATCGCCCTGGCCGCGGCCGTCGCCGCCGTGCTGCTCGCGGGCACGGCCTGCAGCTCCAAGGCCGAGGACGACAAGGCGGGCGGCGGCGCCGACGGCGTCAAGGCCGGCCCCGGCGTCAGCGACGAGACCATCCGACTGGGCGCCCTCACCGACCTGACCGGCCCCTACGCCACCCTCGGCAAGTCCATCGTGCAGGCCCAGCAGATGTGGGCCGACGAGGTCAACGCGGCGGGCGGCATCTGCGACCGCGAGGTCGAGATCGTCGTCAAGGACCACGGCTACGACGTGCAGAAGGCGGTCACCGCCTACGCCGACATCTCCTCCGACGTGGTCGCCCTGCCCCAGGTCATCGGCTCGCCCGTGGTCTCCGCCCTGCTCGACGACATCGAGCGGGACAGCATGCTGACCTTCCCGCAGGCCTGGGCCGCCTCGCTGCTCGACAAGGACGCCGTCCAGGTCCTCGGCACCACCTACGACCTCGACATGATCGCCGCCGTCGACTACCTCACCCGGACCAAGAAGGTCGCCAAGGGCGACACCATCGGGCACGTCTACTTCGAGGGCGACTACGGCGCCAACGCGCTGGAAGGCTCGGAGTGGGCCGGGAAGGAGGCGGGGGTGAAGGTGGTCGGCCAGAAGATCAAGGCCACCGACACCGACCTGTCCGCCCAGGTCTCGGCGCTGCGCAAGGCCGGGGTGAAGGCGGTTCTGATCAGCGCCGGACCCGCCCAGACCGCCTCCCTCGCCGGCGTCGCCGCCTCCCGCGGCCTGACGGTGCCGATCATCTCCAGCGCCCCCGGCTACGCCCCGCAGCTGATGAAGACCCCGGCGGCCAAGGCCCTGGAGGCCATGGTGAACGTGGTCAGCGCCGCGCCGGCGGTCAGCTCCGACCTGCCGGGTGTGAAGAAGATGGTCGCCGCCTACGGCAAGAAGTACCCGGGCTCCCCGGTCGACTCCGGCGTGCTCTCCGGCTACAACGCCGCCCAGTTGCTGGGCGCCGACCTGAAGAAGGCGTGCGAGGGAGGCAGCCTCACCCGCGAGGACGTGGTCAAGGCGCACCGCTCGCAGAAGAACGCCGACACCGGTCTGGGCACCCCGCAGGACTTCACCGACGTCTCCCGGCCCGCCAGCCGCTCCACCTACGTCCTCAAGCCCGACGCCGGGGCGGTGGGCGGCATGGTGACCGTCGAGGAGGCCCACGAGGCGCCCGGCGTCGAGGAGTACCTGGCCTCCCGGGGCTGACGGCGGGGCGACGGCCGGTCCGGTCCGTGACACGCGCGCGGACCGGACCGGTATCGTCACCGTCCGGGTCCGGTGGACACCGGCTCCCTAGGATGTACTGTCAGCGAAGCCAGTGCAGTTGCGCCGTTCGAAGCTGGGGGAATGATGCAGGCCGACAAGCAGCTGTCCAGGGAGATCAACGCCCAGGTGCCGACAGCCGCTCGCATGTACGACTACTACCTCGGCGGCAAGGACAACTACGCGGCCGACCGCGCCGCGGTCGAGGAACTGGACAAGGTCGTCCCCAGCACGCGCCGGCTCGCCCTGAACAACCGGCGCTTCCTGCAGCGCGTGGTCAGGGTCCTCGCCCAGGACTACGGCATCCGCCAGTTCCTGGACCACGGCTCCGGCCTGCCCACCCAGGACAACGTCCACCAGGTCGCCCAGCGCGTCGCCCCCGAATCCAAGGTGGTGTACGTCGACAACGACCCGATGGTGCTGGTCCACGGCCGGGCGCTGCTGGAACAGAACGACCGTACGGCGGTCATCCACGCGGACATGCGCGCCACCGACCAGATCCTCGCGCACCCCGACACCCGGCGGCTGATCGATTTCTCGCAGCCGGTGGCGGTGCTCTTCAACTCGGTCTTCCACTGCATCCCGGACAGCGACACCGACGGTCCGACCGCCGTCGTCCGCCGGGTCACCGAGCGTCTCGCGCCCGGCAGTTACGCGGTGATGTGCCAGCTGGTCAGCGAGGACGCCGAGGTCCGCGACTCCGTCACCGCCTTCATGGACCGGGCCACCCACGGGAACTGGGGCCGGGTGCGTGAGCAGAAGGACGTGGCGGAGTGGTTCGAGGGGATGGAGATCCTGGAGCCGGGCCTGGTGGAGGTGTCCACCTGGCGTCCGGACAGCGAGGTGGTGCCCCGTCAGGTCACCAAGGAGTGGATCGAGTTCGGCGGCGTGGGCCGCATCGGCTAGCGGCTTTTGACGGATCTCCGCGGAAGAAGGAGCGGCGGGGGTGCGTGCCGGGCGTCGTGACGCCGCTCAGATCCGCCGGAAGTCTCCTGGGGCCAGCCGTCACCTCCCCGCCGCCCGCCCCGGAGGCGGGCCGCGTGGCGCCGGGCGTGTGCTCCGACGGTTCCCGGCCGGCGCCGGCCGGAGCGCCGGTCCCTGACCCCCGTACCGGACGTGCCCGCTACTCGGGTGAGGGGCCGGTGCGGCGAGTGGGGTACCCCTTCCGGGGGGGAACGCGCATGGCGCCGCGAGGCGACGGGAAGGTGACGCCGGGCCCCAGCGGCGCCGGGGGAGCGCCCGCTCAGCCGGCGGGGTAGCGCTGCTCGACCGTGCCGCGCAGCAGCTCCACCGACTCGCGCGGGGTGAGCGCCTCGTCGGCCAGCCGGTCCAGGGCGACCCGGTACTCCTCGGTCTCGTCCCGGTCCTCCAGGAAGTTGGCGCTCCTGATGTGCTCCAGGTAGACCACGTCGGGCAGATCGGCGCCGCTGAAGCGCAGATAGGTGACCGGAATGGCGGGCGCCGACGCGTTGGTCACGTTCAGCGGCACGATCTGCAGCGTCACATTGGGCCACGCGGCCGTCCGCACCAGGTGTTCCAGCTGCTCGCGCATCACCTCCGCGCTGCCCAGCACCCGCAGCAGCACGGACTCGTCGATGATCGCCCACACCTGGGGCGCGTCGTCACGGGTCAGCAGCCGGGCGCGTCGCATCCGCAGCTCGACCCGGCGCTGCACCTCGGTCGCGGGCGCGTTCGGCAGTCCGCGCTCCACCACGGCGCGGGCGTAGGCGGCGGTCTGCAGCAGACCGGGAACGTACTGGATCTCGAAGGTCCGGATGGTCGCGGCGGCCTCCTGGAGCCCCACCAGCCGGTCGAACCACTGCGGCATCAGCCGCTTGTCGTACCTCTGCCACCAGCCCGGCTCACCGGCCCGGCGCAACAGCTTGATCAGCGTCGACGCCTCGTAGGGGTCGGTCCCGTAGAGCGTCAGCAGGGTCCGGACGTCGGTCTCCGTCGGGGGCCTGAGGCCCTTGCCGGACTCGATGCGCGAGAGCTTCGCCGCGCTGAAGCCCGCCTCGCGGGCCGCCTGTTCCTGGGACAGGCCGGCGTCCTCGCGGATGCCCGCCAACTGGACGCCCACCAGCATCTTCAGCAGGGTGGGCGCGGGCTCGGACCGGTCCAGATAGGGCTCTAGACGGGAGAGACGAGGCGACGACGCGGCGGACATACCTGACTCCCAGCGGACCGGCAGACTTGGGGAACAGATTATCCCATCCTGCCGGTCCGCACCGCATCGGCCTCTGGACAGGGGGCATTTGACCTGCCGTTGACCTCCGCTCGCGGCGGAGGACGTCACACCAGGTGGTCGAACTCGCCGTCCTTCGCCCCGGCCAGGAACGCGGCCACCTCGGCGGGGGTGTAGACGAGCGCCGGCCCGTCCGGGTCACGGGAGTTGCGCAGCGCGATGCCGCCGTCCACCCGGGCGACCTCGACGCAGTTGCCCTCCGCGTTGCTGTGCCGGCTCTTGGTCCAGTTGGCGTCCAACGAACTCGCCTGTACGCCGTTGTGTACTGGGGGCACCGTGGTCTCCTTGCCGTGTTCGGGGGAGGGGGAGGGAGCGGACGGCGGCTTCTCGGCCCCGCGCGCTCCCAGCCGATTTTTCGCGCAATTTCTCGTGCAATTGCACGCGAGCGTTGTCGGCGTGGATAATAGCCGTGACGCAACTCCCGCGTCGACGCCCCATGCTGACTCCGTATCAGGGAGGCGCCATGCCGTCATCCGCGTACCCCGTGCCCCGGCCGTCGAGCGCGTGCGCGGCGGCGGACGCGCCGGGCCGGACCGCGGTGCGGCCGGTGTCCGCCCGTCCGCGGAGGCGGGCCGCGCCCGCAGGCCGGGAGCGATCCCGTGCCCTGGGGCGCCGTTCCGCTCCGGCCGGTGATCGCGCCGCGCGGGAGCACGAGCGCGGTCCGCGCGCCGCCGACAGGCCGGCCGGCGCCCGGGGACACACGCCCCGGCTCCCACGGACACGACCGTCCGGGCCGGTGCTCCGCTCCCGCCCCTGACCCGATCCGACCGCCGCGGAAAGGCCCCCACGCCATGCGCACCGCTTTGACCTCGCAGCCGAGCACCCAGCGCGCCGACCGCCGGACGCCGTCGGCCCGCCCCGCCCGGGGCGCGTCCCTGCCCGGACTCGACCAGGTGCCCTGGGAGCGCATCCAGGACTCCAGCGGCTCCGCCGCCGGCATCCCCGCCCTGCTCGACCGGGTGGCGACCGGCGATGCGCAGGACGCCCGGGCGGCCCTCGCCGAACTGCGCGCCCGCGTCTGCCAGTACGGCTTCGTCGTCGAGCAGGCGACCGCCGCCACGGTCCCCTTCCTGTGGGAGCTGGCCCAGCGGCCCGAGGTGGCCTGCCGGGCGCAGATCATCCGGCTGCTCCGCAGCATCGCGGACGCCCGGCAGTGGGAGAGAACCGCCGCCGTCTACCCCAAGCTGCTCAACCACCGGGAGAACCCCGTGGTCTGGGAGCGCGCGGCCCGTCAGGCCGTCCGTGCCCGGCGCGGCGCCCTGGAGCGGCTGATGGCGGAGGGCGACACCGAGATCACCCGCGTCACCTCCGAACTGGCTCGCACGCTGCGGGAGTAGACCCGCGCGCCCCGGAACGGGACCCGCGCCCTCCACGGGGGTGGGGGCGCGGGTCTCCCGGTGCGTGGGACGGTGTGGCGGACTCCTGGCCGAACCGGGTAGGAAAGCGCTTGCCCCACCCACGGCAGCACAGGAGGACCACGCCGATGGCGTCGTCGTTGGAAAAGCCGCTCGACCACCGCTACCGCGGCGAGCACCCCATACGCACCCTCGTCTACCTGTTCCGCGCCGACCGCAACCGCCTGGTCGGCGCGGTCGTCGTCTTCACGGTCAAGCACAGCCCCGTCTGGCTGCTGCCCCTGATCACCGCCACCATCATCGACACGGTCGTCCAGCACCGGCCGGTCGGCGAACTGTGGACCAGCACCGGGATCATCATGTTCATCCTGGTGGTCAACTACCCGCTGCACCTGCTGTACGTCCGTCTCCTGTACGGCAGCATCCGCCGCATGGGCACCACGCTGCGCTCCGCGCTGTGCACCCGCATGCAGCAGCTCTCCATCGGCTACCACTCCCGGGTCAGCGCCGGTGTGCTCCAGGCGAAGGTGGTGCGCGACGTCGAGACGGTGGAGACGGCCGTACAGCAGACCGCGGAGAACGGGCTCGGCGCCCTCACCGTGCTCACCGGCGGCCTGGTCATCATCGCCGTGCGCACCCCCGAGTTCCTCCCCGTCTTCCTCGTCGTCGTGCCCGCCGCCTCGCTGCTGGTCGCCACGTTGCGGGCCCGGCTGCGCAGCCACAACGAGCACTTCCGTCACGAGGTGGAGACCCTGTCGTCCCGGGTCACGGAGATGACCCGGCTGATACCGGTCACCCGGGCCCACGGCCTGGAGCGCAAGGCGCTGCGCCGCATGGACGGCACCCTGGACCGCCTGCTCACCTCCGCCCTCCGCCTCGACCTCGTCAACGGCCGCTTCGGCTCGGCCGCCTGGGTGCTCCTCAACGTGATCGGTGTCCTGGTCCTGGCCGGTGCCGCGCTGATCTCGTACTACGACGTGTGGGGCGTCACCGCCGGTGACGTCGTCATGCTCAGCGCGTTCCTCACCACCCTCACCAACTCCACGACGACGCTGGCGAGCCTCGCCCCGGTCATCACCAAGGGCCTGGAGTCCGTCCGTTCGGTCGGCGAGGTCCTCCAGGCGCCCGAGCTGGAGGACAACGAGGGCAAGGCGGAACTGGGCGAGCTGCGCGGCGCCGTCACCTTCGAGAACGTCGGTCACGTCTACGACGGCGACGGGCGGCCCGCGGTGCGGGACTTCACCCTCGACGTCGCGCCCGGCGAGACGATCGCGCTGGTGGGCGCCTCCGGCGCGGGCAAGTCCACCGTGCTCAACCTCGTCATCGGATTCCTGCGCCCCACCTCCGGCCGGCTGCTCCTGGACGGCACCGACATGAACACCCTCGACCTGCGCACCTACCGGCGGTTCGTGTCGGTGGTGCCGCAGGAGTCCATCCTCTTCGACGGCACCGTCAGGGAGAACGTCGCCTACGGCATGGACGACGCCGACGAGGAGACGGTGCGCGCCGCGCTGCGCGACGCCAACGCGCTGGAATTCGTCGACCGGCTGCCGCAGGGCCTGGACACCCTGGTCGGTGAGCACGGCGCCCGGCTGTCCGGCGGGCAGCGCCAGCGCCTCGCCATCGCCCGTGCCCTGATCCGCGACCCCCGGGTGCTGGTCCTGGACGAGGCGACCTCGGCGCTGGACACCCGGTCGGAGGCGCTGGTCCAGCAGGCCCTCGCCCGGCTGCTGCGCGGGCGCACCACGTTCGTCGTGGCCCACCGGCTCTCCACCGTGCGGGGCGCGGACCGGATCGTCGTGATGGGGGAGGGGCGGATCGAGGAGATCGGCACCCACGAGGAACTGCTCGGCCGCGGCGGGGCGTACGCCGCGCTGCACGGCGGCCAGGCGGCCTGACCGCCCGGCGGGGCCGTCACGCGGCGCTGCTCCTGGGCACCCGCCGGGCGCAGCCCGCGTCGTGGTCGCCGCCCAGGCTCGTCCACCAGCGTTCGCAGCAGGCCGCGTCCAGCTCGGCCCGGACCAGCGCGTCGGCGGCCCCGCGCGCCGCCGGCGCGCGGGACGGGCGTACCGGCGCGCGCCGCCGGCCGGCCATGGCCCGCAGGTCGGCGATGACCGTCTCACGGACCACGGCGATCAGCGGTACCGCGCTGGCGCCGGCGAACACGGCGGTGGCCCACAGCGGGCCGTACCGCAGTTCCAGGACCGCGGCCCAGGCGAGTCCCGTACTGGTGGCGACGTAGAGGGCGCAGAGCAGGCGGCTGGATCGCGTCATCGGGGAACACCGTTCGTCGAGGATGCCGTACAGGCTGCTCAACGCGGGGCGACGGGCCGGGGAAGCGGGGGTGTACCGGCCCTTTTCGGCCATGTCGCCATCCGTTCATCGAGACGGATGGTCGGTAAGCGTAGAAAACCGGTCAATCGAAAGCCGTGATGCGCACGTTGCGAATGATTCGGCCGGGTCCGGGCAGGCGCAGTGAAAATCGAGAGAGGGGCGCTACGTGCTGGTACCGGACTCGAAGGTCATCAGGGAACTGCTGACGCGATACGCGGCACTGCGGATCGCGCAGGCGGAGCGGGAGAGGCCGGCGACGGCACGCGAGCTGGCAGATGTCAGCTACACGTTGTGCGTGATGACGGGGACCACCGACATCCACGACGCGGTGGCGGCCGCGGACGCCCTGCTGCTCGCCGGGGCGGCCGGCCCGGACGAGAAGAGCGGTCTGCCGCTGGCCGTGTGATCCCGGCCGGGCCCGCCGGTCCGGTCCTTTTCCCGCGGACCGCCCCGGAGCTGGCGGGAATCCGTCGGAAGCTGTCATTCCCGCCCCTGTGCGATCACTCGGCGGCTTTCTAGCGTGGGGCTCCGAACCACGCCGATCACCTCGCACCGGAGCCCGACCGATGACAAAACTGCTGCTGTCCCTGCACGTCCTGGCCGCCATCGTCGCCATCGGTCCCGTCACGGTGGCCGCCAGCATGTTCCCGCCGGCGGTCCGCCGCGCGGCGCCGCCCGCGGGGGGCGCGGCCGGGGAGATCGGCGGGGCGGGCGGTCTGGGCGCCGTCCGGCTGCTGCACCGCGTCTGCCGCGTCTACGCGGGTCTGGGCATCGCCGTTCCGCTCCTCGGCCTCGTCACCGCCCAGGCGATGGGCGTACTCGGCGACGCCTGGCTCATCGCCTCCGTCGCGCTGACCGCCGTCGCGGCCGGCCTCCTCGTGATCCTCGTCCTGCCCGGTCAGGAGGACCTCCTGGAGCGACTGGCCGACGGGCGGACCGTGGAGCGCGCCGGCACCGTCCGGCTCGCCATGGCCACCGGCCTGTTCAACCTGCTGTGGGCCACCGTCACCGTCCTGATGATCGTCCGCCCGGGCTCCACGACCGGCGCCTGAGCCGGAGCGCGGCCCCGGCGTCGACAGCTCGGGCGCCGTGCTCGGCGACGGTTCGGGCGCCGTGCCCGGCCCGCATCCCGCCCGTCCGGCTCCGGCCGCCGTCGTGCCCGGCCCGGCCGGGATCCTCCCGCCCCTGCCGCACACCCGTCCGCCCTCCCGTCCGCACTGTCGGCGGCACCGGAGGGCGTCGGCGTCGGCCTCGTCGCGGAGACCGCCGGGTTCCCGCCGGTGGCGGCGGGCGCCTTCGTGACGGGCGCGGACCCGGCCCACGGCCCGTCGGCCGGCCTCGCCCCGCGGGCCGCGCGGACGGTCACCGCGCCGACCGCCGGGGCGTGGTCGCCGCGCCGGTGTGACGTGTGTCCGGCACCCGGCGGCCCCGGCGCCGCGCCGGTCCCGCGAGCCGCCGCCACCGGACGGGACGGACCGGGGAGACCGCACGGCACTAGACTGCTCAGTCGCGCCTGGGTCCCAGGGGCGGACGACAGGAAAGGCGCATTGACGGATGTTCCAGGATTCCCCCATCTACGACCGGCTCGTCGCCGAATGCGGTGATGTCCCCACGGTGGTGCGGCGGGAGGCGGAGCGGGTGAACAGGGAACTGGAGGCCGTCATGCGTCCGATGCTCTCCTTTGGCCGCGAACGCCCGCCGTCCCCCGGCAACGGCTGGCAGCGCACCGCCCTGCTGCCCGGCCCGAACTGACCGGCCGGCCGGGCCGGTCGCCGGACGGCGGCGGTCAGCGCACCGCCGCGCCGGCGCCGCCCGCGCTCTCCCGGCCGTCGGCCGGCTCCGGCTCCCCGGCACCGGGCCGGGCGAGCCACGCGGCGATGGTCCGCGCGATGGGCTGGCCGGTGTCCACCTCCACGAAGCCGAACTGCCCCGACTGGTTGCACTCCAGGAACCACCAGGTGCCGTCGCCGTCCTCGGCGAAGTCGAAGGCCCCGTAGGCCAGCCGGGCCTCCCGGACGTAGGCGAGCACGGCCGCCGCGACCCGCGGCGCCACCTCGGTGGGGCGCCACGGCTCGGCGGACCCGTCGAAACGGACGTCCACTTCGGCCGAGTCCGCAGTGGCCGCCTTGCGGGCGGCCAGCAGCCGGTCGCCGACGACGGTCAGCCGGATGTCGGCCCGCTTGGCCACCCGCCGTTGCAGCAGCGTGGGACCGAAGGCGACCGCGGAGAAGTCCGCCTCGGGGGAGACCCGGCTGGTCGGCACCGCCCGCGGCGGATCCTGGGGGTGCGCGCCCGAGACGGGCTTGACCACCAGGTCCGGGTAGCGCTCGGCGAACTCGCGGGCCGCGCGCGGGAACGTCGTGATCAGCGTGGCCGGCACCGGCAGCCCGCACTGCTGGGCGAGCCGCAGCTGCCAGGGCTTGTGCCGGGCCCGGTGGGCCGCGTCCGGATGGTTCATCCACCGCGCTCCGCAGCCGCGCAGCATGCCGTACAGGGCCTGCGAGGACTCCTCGGTCAGCCACCGTGAGGGGGTGACGGCCCGAGCGGCGGGGGTACCCGGCCTGCGCACCCAGACGGAACGCAGCCCGCCGATGCTCACCAGCCGGCCCCCCGAGGACAGGTGCCCGCGGAAGGAGCCGTGGACGAACTCCCCGGACAGGGCGACGGAATCGGTCAGGTCGGCCGGGTCCAGACGCACCACCGGCACGCCCGACTCGTTCAGGTGCACGACCACCATGTCCGCCGTGACGTCCTCTTCACAGGTCAGGATCAACACGGTCATCGGAGACGGTCCGTGTTCAGTCGTCGAAGTGGGTCTTCGAGCCCGCGGTGGACGTGGTGGTCCCCAGCTCCCTCAGCAACGCGTGGTCGCCGGCGGCCACGCGTCCGTCACGGAGCACGTTCAACTGCAGTCCGGAGTCGTAGACGTACGGAGCGGCGAACTCCAACTCCCCTACGGGACGTGCGTAGTCGAGCGCGAACGGTTGCATCGTCTCTCCCTGGTCGGTGCTGCGCCGATCAAGCGATGGGCCGCCTGTGCCGTCGCCTGGTCCGCCGGCTCGCGCCGGCTTCCAGAGACTTATACGAATCGAACGGGTGAATGGTTTCCTTACTCTCCGTAGTCGCGGCGCGGTTCCCTCAGGGAGCCGCGAGCGGACCGCAGAGCGAGGAGCAGTACGCCCACGTCGTCCAGGTACACCGGATCGGGCACCAGATCGGCGGGCAGCACGAGATAGAGGACGGCGCCCCAGAAGACCCAGCGCGGTCCGGTCGGCAGTCCCGCCCGGCGCAGTTCCCGCCGGGTCCGCACCAGCCGTACCAGGACCGCCACGGCCAGGGCCAGGACGAGCGCCGCGAGCACCGCCGCCACGACCAGTACCGACGTGGTCGTATCCACCCCCGCCCCCTTCCTTCCGGTGCGCCGCGACGCACGCGTCCTCCACCGGATTCCCCCGTCTCGCGCGGATATGGCAGTGCACGGGTGCTCCGTGGCACCCCTCATCCGCGCGGCTCACCCGAGTGGCGGGCCGGTGCGGGGGTGCCTAGTAATGGTCAGCACACAAGTCGCGCGTCGCATGTCGGGGACGCAGGAAGCGGCCGCATTCCTTCAGACGGAGAAGACCATGACCACCGGCTCTTCAACACCCCGCCCGAACGAGTACGCCATAGCCACCTCCGTGGACCTGCCGTCCGCGCAGACCACCAGCGGCACCGGGACCCACCCGGTGCGCCCGCCGGAGGCCGCGCCCGGCCCGCAGCGGCCCGACGGCCCGTACGCCGACGGCCCGTACGCCGATGACACCCTCCACCTCGACGGCCCCCTCCCGGACGAGCCCCGCGCCGACGAGGAACCGCAGTTCGAGGAGCCCGGTGAGCCCGGTGGCTCCTATCACCCTGGTGGTCCCTACGACCCTGGTGGTCCCTACGACCCTGGTGGTCCCGACGACCCTGGTGGCCCCTATGACCTGGGTAGCTCCGACGACCCTGGTGGCCCCTATGGCCTGGGTAGCTCCGACGACCCTGGTGGCTCCGGTGACCCCGATGCCCCCGGCGACCCCGGTGAGCCCGTGCGGTCCGCGGCACCCGCCCGGCGGCACCATGACCCGGCGGCGTACGGCGACCCGGTCGGCGACCTGGTGCGGGCGGCCGTGGCCGACCGGCCGCTGGAGGAGGTCGTCTCGCTCATCACGATGCTGGAGCGGTCACCGCAACACGCCCAGGCCACCCTCGACGCCCTGCGCGCGGTCGGCGTCAGCCGGTCGGTGGAGGACGTCACCCGGCTGGTCGGCCTGCTGACCCGGCCGCCGCGCCACGCCGACAGCGCCGACGAGGCGATCCGCGCCGCGGCCGAGAACCGCCCGGTGGAGGAGGTCACCCGGCTGATGGCGCTGCTGCACCGCACCCCGCTGGAACCGCACTGCGGGAAGGAGGCGGTGCGGGCCGCGGCCACCGGCCGTCCCGTCGAGGAACTCGTCCACCTGATCGGCCGCCTCGCCGAAGAACGCCCCGACCCGTTGGGCGGGCCCGGCGAACGTCCCCCGCGGGAGCCCGGCGACGGGGAACCGGGCGGCTCCCGGGCCCCCGCCGCCGACCCCCGGCACGGCGGCCTGGGCGCGGCGCTCACGGGCGTCGGCCGCAAGAGCCGCGAACGCGCCCTGAGCACACGCCGCGTCCGCGCCGCCGGCGCCCCGCGGTCGACGGCGGCGGGCGCCGCCCGCCGCCCGGTGCCCGAAAGCGCGTCGTTCACGACCTGGCTGGCCGTGGTGGTGCTCGCCGGATGCGGGGTGGCGTACTTCCCCCTCCACACCGGCGGCGCCTCAGCCCGCGTCTACGCCGCCGCCCTCGCCCTGTCCGCGCTCTGCCTGCTGCTGGCCCTGGTGATGTCCGTGCGGCCCCGCGGGGCGGTGTTCGCCGCGGCGGTCGTGGGACCGGCGGCGCTCGCCGCCGCCCGGCTCCACGCCATGACGGCCGCGGAGTCCCGGCTGGACCGGCTCATGGACCTCGCCCTCGCCCCCGCCTGGGCGGCCGTCGCGGTCGCCGCGGCCGCGTCGCTGACGGCGCTGGCCGCGCTGTGCGTACGGGGCGCCGCCCTGCTGCCCGGCGGCGTGCCCGGCGGCCGGGCGGCCGAAGGCCCGGTGGCCGGGGCGCGCGGCACGGCGGACTGACCGCCCTCCCGCCCCCGGGAACGGCAGGGGCCCGGCCGCCGGCCCACGGCCGGGCCCCTCGCACCGGGGCCCCGCCGACCGGGCCCGCCGCACCTCATCCGCCGCACCTCATCCGCCGAACGTGCCCGCCGGGGCCTCGTGGGCGAGCAGCCCGGCGAGCACCCGGTCCGGAGTCAGCGGCAGTTCGCGCCAGCGGATGCCGGTGGCGTGGTGGACGGCGTTGCCGATCGCCGCCGCCGTGCCGACGATGCCGATCTCCCCGATCCCCTTGCTCCCCATCGGGTTGAGACGGGCGTCCTCCTCGTCCACCCAGTGCGCCTCGATGTCCACGGCGTCGGCGTGGGCGGGCACGTGGTACGAGGCCAGGTCGGACTCGGCGAAGTCACCGAACGCCGGGTCCAGGTGGCTGTCCTCGGTCAGCGCCATGCCCAGACCCATGGTCATGCCGCCGACGAACTGGGACCGCGCGGTACGGGCGTTCAGGACGCGCCCGGCGGCGTAGACGCCCAGCAGCCGCCGTGCCCGTACCTCACCGGTGACGGTGTCGACCGCGACCTCGGCGAAGTGCGCCCCGAAGGCGTGCCGGGCGTAGGCGCTCCCGGCGTCGGCCCGCCCGGTGGTGTCGGCGTGCGCGCCGATCCCCTCCGCGGGCACCGGGCCCGGCAGCGCGGTCAGCCGGTCCGCGAGCCGGACGCAGGCGTCGTGCACGGCCCAGCCCCAGGAGGCGGTGCCGGAGGAGCCCCCGGCCAGCGAGGCCGCCGGCAGATCACTGCTGCCCACCTCGGTCCGGACCCGCTCCAACGGCACCCCGAGGGCGTCGGCGGCGACCTGCGCGAGCACCGTCCGCGCGCCCGTGCCGATGTCGGTGGCGTTGATCCGGACCAGGAAGCCGCCGTCGGGCATGGCCCGCGCCGCCGCGGTGGACGGCGCGACCAGCACCGGGTAGGTGGCCGCGGCCACGCCGGTGCCCACCAGCAGCGGACCCTCCGTACGGACCCCCGGGCGCGGGTCGCGCGCCGCCCACCCGAACCGGCGGGCGCCCTCCCGCAGGCACTCGACCAGGTGCCGGCTGCTGAACGGTCTGCCGCTGTCGGGCTCCGATTCCGGCTCGTTGCGGATCCGCAGCTCCACCGGGTCCACGCCCAGTTCGGCGGCGAGTTCGTCCATCGCCGACTCCAGGGCGTACATGCCGGGGGCCTCGCCCGGCGCGCGCATCCAGGAGGGCGTGGGCACGTCCAGCCGTACCACGCGGTGGACGGTCCGGCTGTGCGGCGCGGCGTACATGACGCGGGCGGGTACGGCGGCCTGCTCCACGAACTCCTTGACGTGCGAGGTGTGGGTGGTCACCTCGTGTCCGAGGGAGGTGAGCCGGCCGTCCCGGCCGGCGCCGAGGCGGAGCCGGTGCAGGGTGGGCGCGCGGTGCCCGGTCAGGGAGGGCAGCAGGCGGCGCGGGAACGCCACCGTGACCGTCCGGCCGGTGTGCCGGGCCGCCAGCGCGGCGAGCACCACGTCCGGGCGGGGCGTGCCCTTGGAGCCGAAGCCGCCGCCGACGTGCTCGGCGGTGACGGTGACTCCCCCCTCCGGCACCTCGAACATCTGGGCGAGCGCGGTGCGTACGACGGTGGTGCCCTGGCTGGAGGTGCGCACGGTGAGCCGGTCGCCGTCCCAGCACGCGGTGCTCGCGTGCGGCTCCATCGGGTGGTTGTGCAGCGGCGGCACCCGGTACTCGGTGTCGATCCGCACCTCGGCGGCGGCGAAGGCGGCCTCCGGTTCGCCGCGCTCACGGACCGCCGGGTTACCGCCGTTGGCTTTCTCGGGCACATAGGCGCCGGGGTGCGACGCGGTGAGCGTGACGTCGTGCGGCTCCGTCCCGTAGGTGACGCGGACGGCGTCGGCGCCGGCCCGGGCCGCCTCCGGCGACTGGGCCACCACCAGCGCCACGGGCCAGCCCCGGTGCGGTACGCGCGGACCCTGCAGCACGGCCAGCACCGGGTCGTCCGGTTCGGCCAGCCGCGGCGCGTTCTCATGGGTGAGCACCGCCAGTACGCCCGGCAGGGCGAGGGCGGGCACGGCGTCGACGCCGGTCACCCGGCCCCGCGCCACGGCGGCCGGCACGGGCCGGGCGTGGGCCCGGCCGGGCTCGTCGAACTCGGCGGCGTACCGGGCGGCGCCGGTGACCTTCTCCCGTCCTTCCCGGCGTTCGGCCCCGGCGCCCAGGACGGTCTCGGTGACGGTCATGGAGTACTCCTCGTGGGTCGCGGACGCCGGTTCAGGCCGGGGAGTGGGGCGCCAGCCGGCCCAGGACGTCGAGGGCGAGCCGGCGGGCGAGGGGGACCTTGTAGCCGTTGTCCCGCAGCGGCTCGGCGGCGGCCAGCTCCAGGTCGACGGCGTACTCGAACGCCGCCGCCGTGGGCGCCGCGCCCACCAGCGCGTCCTCGGCCCGCCGCGCCCGCCACGGCCGGTGCGCCAGCGCGCCGAAGGCGAGACCGACCCGCTCGACGACACCGTTCTCGCAGTGCAGCACGGCGGCGACGGAGGCGAGCGCGAAGGCGTACGACGCCCGGTTCCGGGCCTTGCGGTAGCGCGACGGCAGCCCGCCCGTGGCCGCCGGCAGCACCACCGAGGTGATCAGCTCGCCCGGGTGGATCTCGGTGTCCTTCTCCGGGTGCGCCCCGGGCAGCCGGTGGAAGTCGGCGGCCGGGACGCTCCGGGCGCCCTGCGGGCCGCACAGCTCCACCCGGGCGTCGAGGGCGGCCAGCGCCACCGCCATGTCGGAGGGGTGGGTGGCGACGCACTGCTCGGAGTGGCCGAGCACCGCGTGGTCCCGGTGCACGCCCTGGAGCGCGCCGCAGCCGGTGCCGGGCTCCCGCTTGTTGCACGGCTTGGTCAGGTCCTGGAAGTAGGGACAGCGGGTGCGCTGCAGCAGGTTGCCACCGGTGGTGGCGGCGTTGCGCAACTGCCCGGAGGCGCCCGCCAGCAGCGCCTGCGACAGCGCGGGCCGGCGGTCGCGGACCGCCGGGTGCGCCGCGAGGTCGCTGTTGCGGACCATCGCCCCGACGCGCAGGCCCCCGTCGGGCAGTTCCTCCACGGTGTCCAGCGGGAGCCGGGTGACGTCGATCAGGGCGGCGGGCGTCTCGACGCCCAGCTTCATCAGGTCGACGAGGTTGGTGCCGCCGCCGAGGTAACGGGCGCCGGGCCGGGCGGCGAAGGCGTCGGTGGCCTCCTCGACGCTGGTGGCGCGGACGTAGGCGAAGGGCCGCACTCAGATCACGTCCTCGACGGCTTCGGCGATGCGCGGGTACGCGCCGCACCGGCACAGGTTGCCGCTCAGCCGCTCCCGGATCTCCTTCCGGTCCAGCGGCACGGGCCCGCCCGAGGGCCTCGCCGGGTCGGTGACGTGCGAGGGATGCCCGGCGGCGGCCTCGTCGAGGGCGCCGAGCGCGGAACAGATCTGGCCCGGTGTGCAGTACCCGCACTGGAAGGCGTCCCGGTCCAGGAACGCGCGCTGCAACGGGTGGAGTCCCTCCCCGTCGCCGCCGAGCCCCTCGACGGTGGTGACCTCCGAGCCGTCCAGGGCGACGGCGAACAGCAGGCAGCTGTTGACGCGCCGCCCGTCCACCAGGACCGTGCAGGCCCCGCACTGGCCGTGGTCGCACCCCTTCTTGGCCCCCGTGAGGCCGAGGTCCTCGCGCAGCAGGTCCAGCAGGACCCGGCGGTGGTCGACGGTGAGCGTGCGGGGTTCGCCGTTGACCCGGAGCGTGGTGTCCGAGTGCTCGACGGCGGTGACCGCGGTCGTGTGGTGGCTGTCCATGACGTCGGTGACCTTCCGGGGCGGGCCGGTACGGCTGTGCGGTCCGCGTATCCAGGATGTCCCGGCTGACACGTCACGCCGAACGCGCGCACCGCCGGGCCACCGGCCCGCACGCCGCCGGCCCCTGGGTGCCCCACGGGGGCCGCGGCGGGGCGCGCCGCTCCGGGCCCGACGACGGCACCGCGGGATGTGCGGCCGGCGGTCCCGTAGTCCGTCGGCGGCTGTGTGAGGCCGTCGGCTGTGCCCGGTGCCCGGTGCCCGGTGCCCGGTGCCCGGCCGGACCGGACCGGACCGGACCGCTCAGCGGTCCTGGGACCGGGAGCGGCCCGCGCCCGTTTCCGTGCCCGTCTTTTTGGCCCCGTCCGCCGCGCCGGCCCCCGCCGGTGCGGCGGAGCGGGACGCCGACGCCGCCTTCAGGCGTTCCAGCCCGCGCGTCAGCGCGCGCAGCGGGGACGCGGGACGTGACTCGGCCGGCCCGGACCGGCCGGCCAGGGGCGTCCCGGTGGACTCGCGGAGGGCGGCGAGCGCCTCCCCCGCGCGTTCGGCCGCCTCCCGGTACAGGTCCCGGGACCGCGTCATCGCCTCCAGCGCCTCGGCGTACATGGCCACCAGCCGGCGCTCCCGCTCCAGCTCCTCCCGCAGCGTCAGCAGCCGCCAGTCCTCCCGCAGCGCGGTCAGCGCCGCCTCGCCCCCGTCCGGCAGCGGCCTGGCCAGCGCGGCGAACCGCCGTACCGTCGCGATCAGCTCGGCGGGCTCGGAACCGTCGAGGAAGACGGTGCGCACGCTGAGGTCACCGGGGTCGGGCGGGGCCGGAGTGCCGGGCAGCACCACCGCGCCGCCGCGCGGCACCTGGACGCCGAACTCCTCCAGGGCCCAGTTCACCACCCGCAGCTGCTGCGGCGCGGCGCGGTGCTCGATCACACGGTGGCGCAGGCTCGGCGGCAGCCACCGCACCAGTGGCACCCGGCCGCGGTGGTCGGGGGTCATCGCCTCGTGGACGACGACGTGGATCATCCAGGCGTCGCGCCCGGCGTCCCGCAGCAGCCGGCGTACGGCCTTGTCGTCCTCCGGCAGTGTGTTCAGGCCCCGCAGCCGCAGCCCGGTGGCGGCGTCGCGGTCCCAGGTGACGTCCGGGTCGTCCGGCCAGAACATCCCGGCGGGGGAGGGCCACCCCTGGTCCCAGTGCTCCTCGGCCTCCGCCAGCAGCGTCCACCCCTGGGAGCCGGCCGAGCCCGCCCCCAGGGTCAGCCGGGCCCGGACGGTGACGGTCCCGGCCACCCGCCAACGCGCCTCGAAGATCTGGTCGGTGGTGTCCCCGTCGTCGCGCGGCAGTTCGTGGAAGTCGTCGATGACACCGTCGTCCTTGTGCTGCCGCAGGGTGCGCAGCAGGACGTCCCGAGCGGCGGTTCCGACGTGGCGGCCGCGCGCCGGCCAGACGGTCGGCGGGGTCGTGGGGCGATCGGTCGAAGAGGTCGGCATGAGTCCATCTGAAGGGCGGGGGCACGTGCGCAGGCCCAGTATCGTCGCCGCGGGCCGCCGTGGATCACCCGGGGTCGCCGACGCGCCGGGGCGTGCGGCCGTCCGGGGTGCGCACGCGCGAGGGGGGACGCGGAACCCGGGCCACGGTGGGCGGGAGCAGGTCGGCCGACCGTACGGCGTCCCCGGCCCCGGCGGGCGGGCCGCGCCGATGCCCGGGGACCCGGGCGGGTGTCGACGGGTGCGGCGCCGGACGCCTGGACAAGAGCGCCGCCGCCCCGCGGGAGCAGCCGCCGGACGGCGGCTCCGTGCCGGTGGCGGCCGGCTCCGGCACCGGGGAGAGCGCGGGCCGGGCGGCCGAGACGCCGCCCGACTCCGACGCCCTCGCCAGCGGCCCCGGCTTCTTCGGCGCCGCGCCGTCCCGGAGGCTGGCGACGACGGCCGGCGCCGCTGCTTGGGGACCGGCGTCCTCGCGGGCGCGGTCCACCCGCGCCCGCCTCTGCGGCGCGAGAGCGGGGGCCGGGGCCGTGTGCTGTACGCCGCGAGCGGCTCGGCCGCCGTCGCCCCGGCCGGGGCGGTCCGCCACGGCACGTCGGGGCAGCGCCGCCCGCGGTCTCCCGCGGGTTCGCCGACAAGGCCGCCGGCAGCGGTGTGCCGGTGGACCCGGCGGTCGCCGGCCCGCCCGCGCCGGGGACGGGAAGGACCTGGTGCACCGGCGCGTCGGCCGCGGCCCGCCCCGGGCAGGAGGCCGGGCACGCCTCCACGCGCCCGCACACGCAGGTCCAGCGACTGATCGGGCCGGAGGAGACCGCCGGCACGGTGGTGCGCCCCGGCTCGCCCCGGCGTCCGTCACGGCCGGCGCGGCGGTCCTGGGCGACGGGGGCGGGCCGGCCCGGTCCTTCCGCGGCGCTACTCGCGGTCGGTGCCGCCGCTGCGGTTCGGACGGTCCGGGTGCGGCTCCCGGCCGCCGACGATGTCGGTGACGCCGGACTCGTCGGCGGTGTCGGCGTGCGGCCGGGGGGCGCTGCGCCCGCCGGCGGGCTGGCCGCCGCCGGTGGTGCCGTAGCCGCCCGGCACACCGGGGACGCTGTCCGCGTCGGCCTCCTCACGGCTGATGTGCCGGGTGGCCCGCACGCCGGCGCGCCGCTCGGGATACGGGTAGCTGAACGGCCGGGACGCGGCGCGTTCCTTCTCCGACTCCGCGGAGGGAGCCTCGTCCCGGTGCTCGGTCTCGTGGGTCTTGCGCTGATCGGTCATGGCGTCCGCGTACCCGCCCCGGTCCGGGCCATGAGCGGTCTCACTCCTGCGGATCCGCGCGTCGCCGGTCCGCCTCGTCCCAGGCCCGGGTGGAGCGCGGCTCGACGTACGGCTCGCGGTCGGCGGGATGGCCGCCGTCGATGACGCGCTGCCGGGCCAGCTCGGCGTCGAACTCCAGGCCCAGCAGGATGGCCAGGTTGGTCACCCACAGCCAGACCAGGAAGATGATCACGCCGGCCAGGGTTCCGTAGGTCTTGTTGTACGAACCGAAGTTCGCCACGTAGAACGCGAACCCGGCGGAGGCGAGCAGCCAGATCAGCAGGGCCACCAGACTGCCCGGCGTGATCCAGCGGAAGCCGCGCACCCGGGCGTTGGGCGTGGCCCAGTACAGGATCGCGATCATGAGGATCACCAGCAGGACCAGGACCGGCCACTTGGCGATCGACCAGACCGTCACCGCGGTGTCGCCCACGCCCAGCGCGGTGCCGGCCTGTTCCGCCAGGGAGCCGGTGAACACCACGATCAGCGCACTGGCCACGGCCAGCACCAGCAGCACCACGGTCAGGACCACCCGCAGCGGCAGCACCTTCCACACCGGACGTCCCTCGGGGACGTCGTAGACCGCGTTGGCCGAGCGGATGAAGGCGGCGACATAGCCGGAGGCCGACCAGACGGCACCGGCCAGGCCGGCCACCGCCAGCACCGAGCCCAGACCGGCCTGGCCCTGCAACTGCCGGATCGCGTCGGACAGGATGTCCCGCGCCGACCCCGGGACGAGCTTCTGCACGTTGTCCAGGACCTCCTGGGTGGCCGACCGCCCCGCGACGCCGAGCAGGGAGACCAGCACCAGCAGGGCCGGGAACAGGGACAGGACCCCGTAGTAGGTGAGGGCGGCGGCGCGGTCGGTGAGCTCGTCGTCCTTGAACTCCTTCACCACCCGCCGCAGCAGCGCCGACCAGGAGCGCTTCGGCAACTCGGTGGGGGAGTCCGGCGCGGCGCGCTCGGTGGCGGCGTCCGGACCGAAGTCCTCGTCGGCGCCCCGCCGGGCGTGGACGTCGCCCTGATCGGAGGTGTGTTTCCCGCGGTGGGGCATGTGGAGTCGGGCCATGGAGCACGGGTAGCCCGTCCGGCACCGAACACGCCTGTGGACATCCGCCGCGTCCGCTCCCGCGCCGACACGCGGCCGAGGACGGCCGGGTGATCCCCCCAGTATGCCGTACCGGACGCACGTTCCTCTGGAAAATGCCAAAGGCTCCACCTGACGCGTGCACTTTCCGTAGTGTCCCCGTCACGTTGACGGTGCGGCCGTGCGGGAGGGGTTGTGGCGTGCCCGGAATAGACGAGAGCCTGCTGGAGGCGATGCGCCTGCCCGGCGCGCGCGGGGCGTGGCTGGTCGACTGGATCAGCGGACTGGCCCTGGGCGCGGTGGGCGACGCACCGGGCGGCGACGCGGAGGCGACGGCGGCGGTGACCGCGGAGCTGGCCCGGCACGCCGCGGAGAGCGGCGCGCTGGCGCCGGACGGGCCCGTCGGCAGCGGGAAGTCGCCCGTCGAGGACATGATCGTCACGACCGGGGACGCGTACCACCTGATCCGGTTCGTCAGCACGCCCTTCGACAGCACCGTGTTCCTGCACCTGTGGCTGGACCGCAACGACGGCAACCTGGCCCTGGCCCGCATCCGGCTGGGCGAGACGGCGGCCCGGCTGGTGCTCGGATGACGACGGCCTGGGCCGCGCACGGCACCACCTCGGCCGCGCTGGGGGCACTGGCCGCCGAGGGGGCCACCGGCGCCCTGACCGGCGAGCGCGGCGTCTTCTACCTCTCCGCGGGCCGGGTGGCGCACGTCGAGTCCGCGCACACCCCCGACCTCGGCGTCCTCCTCGTCCGCGGCGGCGCCCTCACCGAGGACGGCTGGTGGGAGGCGATCGACCGGGACGGCGCCCGGCACCGGGTGGGCCGCCGGCTGGTGGACGACGGGCGGCTCACCGCCGGCGCGCTGGAGCTGTGCCACCTGGGCGCGCTGTTCGACGCCGCCTACTTCGCCCTCGCCCACGACGGGCGCGCGCACCGCTTCCGGCCGGGTGCCGCGCACTGGCTCGGCGTGGTCCGCCCGGTCCCGGTGGACACCGTGGTCCGCGAGTCGCGGCGCCGCCGCGACCTGCTGCACGCCATCTGGCCCGATCCCCTCGTCGACGTCGCCCCGCTCGCTCGGGCGGCCGGCACGGAACCGGCCGGGCTGCCGCCCCGGCGCGGCCGGGTCCTCGCCCTGGTCGACGGCGTCCGCACCGCCGCCGCCATAGCGGAGGCCCTCGCCTGCCGTACGTATCACACCCTCGTCGAACTGCGCCGTCTGGCCGCCGACGGACTCGTCACCACCGCCCCGCGCGTCCCCGCGCGGGGCACCCGGGCCGCTCCCGATCCGTACGGGGCCGCCTGGGACGACCCCGACGCCGCCCTGCTGCGACGGCTTCGAGACGCCCTGGAGGCCCTGTGATCCGCGCGCGTCGCCAGCGTGCCGAAAGGAGACTGCTCATGGCCGTCGAGAGCGACGTCCTGGCCGAACTGCACCGCCTGCGCCACCACGTGCCCCAGCTCACCGGCTCCCTCGCGGCCACCGTCGACGGGCTCGTCCTCGCCCACGACGCGCCGGGCACCGAACCGGAGGGTCTCGCCGCGCTCACCGCCGCGGCCCTGGGCGTCGCCCGCCGCACGGCGGACGCCACCGGCCGCGGCGACTTCCGCGAACTGCTGCTGCGCGGCACCGAGGGCTACGTCGCCACCTACGCGGCCGGTCCGGCCGCCGTCCTGACCCTGCTCGCCGAGGGCCGGGTCAACGTGGGCCGGCTGCACCTGGAGGGCCGGCGCAGCGGCGCGCGGATCGGCGAACTGGTCGCCGGCCGCACCCGTACCGCCCGTACGGCCCAGGACCGGTCCGCCCCCGGTGAACCCGCCGTGACCCCCGTCGACCTCGCCCGCCCCATCGGCACCCTGCCGGTGCGCACCCCGCAGCGGCCCACCCGTCCACCCCGTCCCCAGACCGGCGGTCAGCGCCGGCCGACCTGAACCGACCTCATCGATCACATCCGGAAGGAAACCGACTCATGGCCAACCTGGAAACCTCGCTCAAGGAATGCCTCAGCGCCATCGACGGGGCTTCGGCCGCCGCGCTCGTCGACTACACGAGCGGCATGGCGCTGGGCACCCTGGGCGGCACCAAGGACTTCAACCTGGAGGTCGCCGCGGCCGGCAACACCGATGTCGTACGGGCGAAACTGCGCACGATGGAACTCCTCGGCCTGAAGGAGGAGATCGAGGACATCCTGATCACGCTCAGCAGCCAGTACCACCTGATCCGCCTCCTCAAGGGACGCGGCGGCAACGGGCTGTTCCTCTACCTGGTGCTCGACGCGAACCGGGCCAACCTGGCGATGGCCCGCCACCAGCTGCGCCGTATCGAGAGCGAACTGGACCTCTGAACAGGCTCGGGCCGGCGACCGCGCGGTCGCCGGCCCGAGCCTGTTCAGA